>NZ_CP159534.1:1509168-1811001 GCF_040529335.1 Streptomyces sp. HUAS MG91
CCGGGCACCGAGATCGAGCTGGAGATGCCGGGGACGACGGTGACCGGAATGCCCTCGGCGGCGAGCGCCTGGGCCTCCTCCATGCCGCGGCCGAAGACGTAGGGGTCGCCGCCCTTGAGGCGGACGACGGCCTTGCCCTGCTTGGCGTGGTCGATCAGGGCCTGGTTGATGGCCTCCTGGACCATCTGACGGCCGTACGGGATCTTGGCCGCGTCGATCACCTCGACGTGCGGCGGGAGCTCGTCGAGCAGGTCGCGCGGGCCGAGCCGGTCGGCGATGACGACGTCGGCCTCGGCGAGCAGGCGGCGGCCGCGGACGGTGATCAGGTCGGGGTCGCCGGGGCCGCCGCCGACCAGGGCGACGCCCGGGGTGCGGGTGCGCTCCGCGCTGACCGTGCCGTCGCGCAGGGCCTCGACCAGCGCGTCGCGTATCGCCGCCGTGCGGCGCGGGTCGCGGTCGGCGGCCTCGGCGGACAGCACCGCGACGGTCACGCCCTCGGTGCGGCCGGTGGCCGGGGTCCAGGCGGTCGCGGCCTCGGCGTCGTCGGAGCGGACGCACCAGGTGCGGTTGCGCTCCGCTTCGGCCGAGGCCAGGTCGTTCGCGGTGCGGTCGGCGGTGGCGACGAGGACGTACCAGGCACCGGTCAGGTCGCCCTCCTCGTAGCGGCGGCGGGTCCACGTGATCTCGCCCGCGTCCGCCATGGCCTCGACCGAGGGGGTGGCCGACGGGGAGATGAGGGTGATGTCCGCGCCTGCCGCTATCAGCGCGGGGAGCCGGCGCTGGGCGACCTGGCCGCCGCCGATCACTATCGTCCTGCGGTTCGTCAGGCGGAGGCCGACGGGGTATGCGGGGTGCTGGGGGGACGGCATGTCGTGCGGCTCCTGGGCGGCGGGCTCGGTGGGCTGCGACTTTGGAGCCCTGTGACGTGCAGGTTCTTGGGGGTCAGCTTATGCCGGGGTCGCTGGAACAGTCACCGGGGCCGTGGCGCTGTGCCCACCCTTATCCATCCCCCACTGCCTTAAGGGCGTGGGGGCCCCAGGCGGAACGCCTGCCCACAGCCGGGGGGGGCGTGGGCAGGCGTTCCGGCGGGCGGGGCTACTTTTCCGTGACGCCTGCCGAGTCGAACGTCGCCACCTCGTGCATCGCCCGCGCCGCGCTCTGCACGATCGGCAGGGCCAGGAGGGCGCCGGTGCCCTCGCCGAGGCGGAGGTCGAGGTCGACCAGGGGGCGCAGGCCCAGCTTGTTCAGGGCCGCCACGTGGCCGGGCTCGGCGCTGCGGTGGCCCGCGATGCAGGCGGCGAGGACCTCGGGCGCGATGGCGCGGGCGACCAGGGCGGCCGCGCCGGCGCTGACGCCGTCGAGGATGACCGGCGTACGCAGCGAGGCGCCGCCCAGGAGCAGGCCGACCATCGCCGCGTGCTCCAGGCCGCCGACCGCCGCGAGGACGCCGATCGGGTCCGCCGGGTCGGGCCGGTGCACGTCGAGGGCGCGGCGCACGACCTCGATCTTGCGGGCGTGCGTCTCGTCGTTGATGCCGGTGCCGCGGCCGGTGACCTCGGCCGGGTCGACCTCGGTGTAGACCGAGATCAGCGCGGCCGACGCCGTCGTGTTCGCGATGCCCATCTCGCCGGTGAGCAGCGCCTTGTTGCCCGCCGCGACCAGGTCGCGGGCGGTCTCGATGCCGACCTCGATGGCCGCCTTGACCTCTTCGCGGGTCAGGGCGGGACCGGTCGTCATGTCGGCGGTGCCGGCCCGCACCTTGCGGGGCAACAGGCCGGGCGTGGCCGGGAGTTCGCTGGCGACGCCGACGTCGATGACGCAGACCTCGGCGCCGACCTGGTTCGCGAACGCGTTGCAGACCGCGCCGCCGCCCAGGAAGTTCGCGACCATCTGGCCGGTCACCTCCTGCGGCCAGGGGGTGACGCCCTGGGCGTGCACTCCGTGGTCGCCCGCGAAGATCGCGACGGCCGCGGGCTCCGGGATCGGCGGCGGGCACATCCGGGACAGGCCGGACAGCTGCGCGGAGATGATCTCCAGCATGCCGAGCGCCCCGGCGGGCTTCGTCATGCGCTTCTGCCGCTCCCAGGCCTCGCCGAGCGCCTTGGCGTCCAGCGGGCGGATGTTGGAGACGGTCTCGGCGAGCAGGTCGTGCGGGTCCTCGCCGGGCAGGGCCCGACGCCCGTACGTCTCCTCGTGGACGACCCAGGACAGCGGGCGGCGCTTGGACCAGCCCGCCTGCATCAGCTCGGGCTCCTCAGGGAACTCGTCGACGTAGCCGACGCAGAGGTAGGCGACGACTTCGAGGTGGTCGGGCAGGCCGAGCGTGCGGACCATCTCGCGCTCGTCGAAGAACGAGACCCAGCCGACGCCCAGGCCCTCGGCGCGCGCGGCGAGCCACAGGTTCTCGACCGCGAGCGCGGAGGAGTACGGCGCCATCTGCGGCTGGGTGTGGCGGCCGAGGGTGTGGCGGCCGCCGCGGGTCGGGTCGGCGGTGACGACGATGTTCACCGGGGTGTCGAGGATGGCCTCGATCTTCAGTTCCTTGAACTGCTTCGCGCGGCCCTTGGGCAGGGACTTCGCGTACGCGTCCTTCTGCCGCATGGCCAGTTCGTGCATCGTGCGCCGGGTCTCGGCGGAGCGGATGACGACGAAGTCCCAGGGCTGGGAGTGGCCGACGGACGGCGCCGTGTGGGCCGCCTCCAGGACGCGGAGCAGCACCTCGTGCGGGATGGGGTCGCCGCGGAAGCCGTTGCGGATGTCGCGGCGCTCGCGCATCACGCGCAGGACGGCCTCGCGCTCGGCGTCGTCGTAGCCGGGGGCCGCGGGGCCGACGAACTCCGGCTCCACCGCCTCCGGCACGGGCTCCGTCTCCGGCGCGGGCTGCGCGTCCTGGGCGGGCTGGACGTCCTGGACCGGCTCCGGGGCGACCTCGATCAGCTCCGGCTCCTCCTCGGCGACGGGCGCCTGCGCCATGACCGGCTCGGGCCGCTCGTCGGGCTCGGGCTGCTCCTCGGCCGCCTGCGGGGCGACCGGCGCCTCGGCGGGCGGCTGCTCCTCGGCCTCGGGCTGCTGGACCGGCTGCGGCTGCTGGAGCGGCTCGGCGGCTACGGGACCCAGCGCGATCGGCGCCTCGGGCTGCGGCTCCGGCTCGGGCTCCGGCGCGGCCACCGGCTCGGGGGCGGGCTGCTGCGGCTGCTCGGCGACCGGCTCCAGCGGCTCCTGCTGCGCCACCGGCTCGACCGGCTGCGGAAGCTGCTCGACCGGGGCGGCCGGCTCGGGCTGGGTGATCTGCTCGGGCTGGGCGGCGGCCTGCTCGGGCGCGGGCTCGGCGACGGGCTCCGGCATCGGCGGGACCGTCATGGCGTGCGGCGGCGTCGGGGCCAGGTGCGGCGTCGTGGGCACGGAGCCCTCGACGGGCACGAACTGGCCGAGCGGCTGCTGCCCGGTCTCCTGCGGCGTGCCGTACGGGTCGGGGTGGCCGGGCTGCTCGGCCTGGCCCGCGTGGGCGCCGACCGGGGCGGGCTCCGGGACCGGCGCGAACTGCGCCGCGGCGGCCGGATCCTGCGGGACGGCGTAGGCCTCCGGAACGACCGTTTCTGCGGGGATCTGCGGCATTTCGAACCCCGGCTGCGGCTGCGCGTCCGCGGGCTCCCACGGCGCGGCGCCCTGCGGCGGGATGTCGAGGTACTCGGGGCCCGTGGTGGGCGGACCCGCCTGGCGTACGGGCATCGGGCCGGACGGGGCCTGCTGCGCGGGGCCGCGGTCGGCGAGCGAGCGCACGGTGCCGCCGGTCTCGGGCATGGGCGGGCCCATGTGCAGCGGACGGCGGGCGGGGCCCTGGTTCACGGCACCGGCGGCGGCCGGCTGGTTCTGGAGGTGCATGCCGCCCATGTCGTGGTGACCGCTGTCGCGGCCGGCCATCTCGTGCGGGCCCGGCTCGTGCGCCTGCGGGGCGGGCGCCGCGGCGTACCCCTGCTGCGGCGCGGGGGCCGGGACCTGGGCGTCGTACGGCTGTCCCCAGGCGCCCTGGGAGCCGGGCATCAGGAGGAGTTCGTCGTCCTCGGAAGTGGCCTCGGCGGGATCGAGGTAGGTGTAAGCACCCGGGGCGGGAACGCCCGGCTGCTCCACCGCGCCTGCGTTCTCCGGCAGCCCCTCGCCCGGAACCTGACCGGTGTCGGTCATGCCTACCCCTCGCCCATCGATGAGAACTTGCCGGCCGCCCCGGGCCCGTGCCCGGTGAGCAACCCCCTTGACCGGAGCGGTGCGTCAACCGCCCGTCATGGTGAACGAGCGTGCGCGCCGCGCGGCACGAACCGCCCCGGACAACAGGCATTGTCCCGGTCGGACCGCGGCCACGGAACGTAGATCACCCATGGCCTTCTGTGGACTGCGCCACGTTGCGCGTCCTCCGGTCGGCGCCGTACCACAGCACGCCCCAAAGCTGGCGCGTTTTCCGGACATTGACCGACGAATTGTCGGACGCAGCGGTGCGGTACAACGATCGGCCAGCCTACAGCGCGTCCTGGGCCGTCAGGGTCACGGGTGGCGGTCCGGGAGGCGTCCGGACAGGAGGAATCCCACAGTCCGCTCCTTCTCGGTCCAGACACGAGTGTCCAGTTCGACGGATTGCAGGAGGGCGCACTCGACGTCGTATCCGTGCTCCGTCAGATCCCTGCCGATGAGTTCGGCCTGGTCGCGTGTCGCCGCGTGGGCGACGATCCGCGCGGGGCGGCGGTCGGCGACCGCGGCGACGACCGCCGCTCCCCCGCCGCCGACCCGGACGACGTCGGGCTCGGGCAGGTCCTCCAGGGCGTGCGGGGCGGTGCCGTGCACGATCTGCGCCTGGACGTTGAAGCGGCGCACGGCCGCCTGGGCGCGGGCGCAGGCGTCCGCGTCGCGGTCCACGGCGATGACGGCGGCGCCGAACCGGGCGGCCTCCGCGGTGAACGCGCCGCTGCCGCAGCCGATGTCCCACACCAGATCGCCGGTCCTGGGCCCGAGGCGGGCGAGTTGGGCCGCGCGCAGTTGTTCGGTCTCGCCCTCGCCGGAGGGGCCGTCGTACTCGGCGGCGGGCAGGGCCCAGCCGCGCGGGGCGGCGGCCGCGTCCCGTGAATCGCCGCCGGCGAGCCAGCCGCCGTTCTCCGGGGAGGGGCCGGTGACCGTGCCGCCGACGACGATGACCACGTTGGGGTCGCGCCAGGTGTGGTCGGCGGCCTTGTCCGAGGTGACGACGGTGACCTGTTCGCGGTCGGTGCCCAGTTCCTCGCAGATGACGAAGGTGCGGTGGACGCCGTCGAGGAGCAGGCCGAGTTCGGCGGGTCCGGCGCCGGGCGAGGTGAGGACCGCCACCTTGGTGTGGGCCCGGCACACGTTCACCGCCCGGCGCAGGGTGCGGCGGTGGGCGACGACCACCTGGGCGTCGTCCCAGGGCATCCCGGCGCGGGCGAAGGCCTGGGCGACGGAGGAGACGGCGGGGACGACCTCCACCTCCAGGCCGTACTCGGGGGCGCGCAGGGTGCGCACGACGCCGAAGAAGCCGGGGTCGCCGTCGGCGAGGACGACGGCGGTGCCGCGGTGCCCCGCGATCCGGCGGGCGGCGAGGGAGACGCTGCCGAGGCGGATGCGCTCGGCGCGTGCGGGCACTTCGGGCAGCGCCAGGTGGTGGGCGGCGCCGGCCACGAGGGTGGCCGCGCCGAGTGCGGAACGGGCTGCCGCGGTCAGGGGCGAGCCGTCCCAGCCGATCACCGTGACCCGGTCGGCCATCGTTGTCAGTCTCCAGGAAGGGTGCGGATGCGTACGCGAGAGGGAGCCGCCGATGGGCAGGGCCGGGCGGAGCACCGTGAGCGTACCTGCTGGGTCTGGCCGCTGCCTGTGGGCAGGTTCCGGTCCGGGCCGCTTCCCCGTCGGGAGCCTCCCTCAGGGACCGCTTCCCGGCCGGGTCAGTTCCAGTCGGAGAACGCGGTGAAACCGCCGGCCTCGGCGAGCTGCTCGGTGACGCCCTCGATGTCCTCGGGGAGCAGGCTCCACACGATGAAGTCGGTACGGACGTCGGCCCAGGTGCCGTCCTCGGTGCGGGTACGCGCTATGCAGGCGCCCCGCAGCACGCCCTCGCTGATGCAGCCGATCTTCTGGGCGACCTGCTGGGAGGCGGTGTTGTCGGCGGCGGTGCGCAGTTCGATGCGCTCCATGCCCTGGTCGCGGAAGAGCCACTGGGCGGTGGCGAGCGCGGCCTCGGAGGCGTAGCCCTCGCCGCGGGCCCAGGGGGCGACGATGTACGACAGTTCGGTGGCGCGGACGTGCCAGTTGGTCTTGGTGAGCTGGATGATGCCGACCAGGCGCTGGGTCAGGAACTCGGTGACGGCCAGGTCGAGTCCGGTGCCGGCCGTGCGCTCGCGCGGGGCGTACTCACTGATCCACTTCCGCGCGCCGTCCTCGGTGAAGGGCTGCGGGACCGACGTCCAGGCGGCGACCAGTTCGTCGTTCATCATCTCGGCCAGGGCGGGGACGTCGTCCTCGTCGAGGGGACGCAGCACCAAGCGCTCCGTGCTGATGGAGATCTCGGGGAAGGTGTTCGTCATGCGCCGCTCCGTAACCTTCGTGGCCGCCTGTCGTCCCTCGTGTCGGCCGGGGTGAAGTGCCCAGCATGCAGCATGCAGGCACGTAACTGCACATGGGGGCCGCCCCTGTTGCCGGGAACGGCCCCCGTGGAGGGTGTGCCTGCGGGTCGTACGGCCCGCGCGTTGCCTCAGGCCGGAAGCACCGAGCCCTTGTACGTGTCCTCGATGAACTTCTTCACCTCGGGCGAGGTGAGCAGTGCGGCGAGCTTCTTGACGCGCGGGTCGTCCTCGTCGCCCTTCTTGACGGCGAGGATGTTGTTGTACGGGTTGTCCTTCACCGATTCCAGGAGGATGGCGTCCTTCCGGGGGCTCAGGTCCGCGTCGAGCGCGTAGTTGTTGTTGATGACGGCCGCGTCGACGTCGCTCAACGAGCGCGGCAGCTGGGCCGGTTCGAGCTCCTTGAAGGTCAGGCCCTTCGGGTTCTTCGCGATGTCCTGGGGACTGGCGTTCGCGCCCGCGCCCTTCTTGAGCCCGATCACCCCCTTGGAGGCGAGGAGTTCGAGCGCCCGGCCTTCGTTGGTGGTGTCGTTCGGCAGCGCCACGGTCGCGCCCCGGGCGAGCTTCGTGACGTCGTCGACCTTCTCGGAGTAGACGCCCATGGGCGGCAGGTACACGTCGGTGACCGCGCTCAGGGTGGTGCCCTTGGACTTGTTGAAGTCCTCCAAGTAGGGCTTGTGCTGGTACAGGTTGGCGTCGAGGGTGCCGTCCTGGAGGGCGGTGTCCGGCAGGACGTAGTCCGTGAACTCCTTGATCTCCAGGTCGAGTCCGGCCTTCTCCGCCAGGTGGTCCTTGACGTACGCGAGGACCTCGCCGGCCGGGGTCGGGGTGGCCCCGACGACCAGCGTGCCGCTCGCGTCGCCGCCGTCCTTGCCGCTTCCGCAGGCCGTGACGCCGAGGGCGAGTGCCCCGGCGATCACGGCGGCGGGAATCGTGTGCGTACGCATCAGAAGGAGGGGAGCACCGAGCCCTTGTACTTGTCCTCGATGAACTTCTTGACCTCGGGCGAGGTGAGGAGCTTGGCGAGCTTCTTGACGCGCGGGTCGTCCTCGTTGCCCTCCTTGACCGCGAGGACGTTGTTGTACTTGTTGTTCTTCGCCGACTCCAGGACGAGGGCGTCCTTGGCCGGGCTGAGGTCGGCACCGATGGCGTAGTTGCCGTTGATCACCGCGGCGTCGACGTCCTGGAGGGAGCGCGGGGTCTGGGCCGCCTCGACCTCCTTGAACGTCAGGTCCTTCGGGTTCTTCGCGATGTCCTGCGGGGTGGCCGTGGCCTCGGAGCCGCTCTTGAGGGTGATGAGCCCGTTGGCGGCGAGGAAGCGCAGGGCGCGGCTCTCGTTGTCGGCGTCGTTCGGGACGGCGATGGTGCCGCCCTTCTTGATGCCGTCGACCTTCGTGGCCTTCTTGGAGTAGAGGCCGAGCGGCTCCAGGTGGACGGTGGCGACCGACTTCAGGTGCGTGCCGTTCTTCTTGTTGAAGTCCTCGAGGTACGGCACGGTCTGGAAGTAGTTGGCGTCGACCGAGCCGTCCTCGGTGGCGTTGTTCGGCTGGACGTAGTCCGTGAACTCCTTGACCTCGAGGTTGAGGCCGGCCTTCTTCGCGAGGTTCTTCTTGATGTAGTTCAGAACCTCGGCGTGCGGGACGGGAGTCGCGGCGACGACCAGCGGGTCGGACGCCTTGGCCTTCGTGTCGCCCTTGTCGGAGCCGCAGGCGGTCAGGCCCAGGGTGAGGGCGCCGGCGGCGAGGACAGCTGCGGTGATCTTGGTGGTGTTACGCACGAAAAGTGCCTTTCTCCATGGTGGTGCAACCCGCCGGGTGGGCGGGGAGTCGGGAAATCTCGGGGCGCCGGTCAGGCGCTGGTGGCGGGCGACTTGAAGAAGGCCCGGAAGCGGAGCGGTTCGCCGCCCTTGCCCGCGCGGCGGTGCAGGACCCGGGCGCCGCTGTCGCCGGCGAACTGGATGACGGCGATGGCGACCGCGAGGATGGCCACGATGATCCACATCATGGACGTCTCGAAGCGCTGGTAGCCGTAGCGGATGGCGAGGTCGCCGAGGCCGCCCGCGCCGACCGTGCCGGCCATCGCGGAGTAGCCGATGATCGCGATGATCGTCGTGGTGGTCGCGGAGATCAGCGACGGCAGCGACTCGGGTACGAGGACCTTGCGGACGACCGTCCAGGTGTTGCCGCCCATCGACTGCACGGCCTCGACGAGCCCGCCGTCGACCTCACGCACGGACGTCTCGACGAGCCGCGCGAAGAAGGGGACGGCACCGATGGCGAGCGGCACGATGGCGGCCTCGCGGCCGATGGTGGTGCCGACGATCCAGCGGGTGAAGCCCATCAGGGCGACCATGAGGATCAGGAAGGGCATCGAGCGGACGATGTTGACGACCTGCCCGATGACCTTGTTGGCGACGGCGTTCTGCACCATGCCGCCGCGGTCGGTGAGGACGAGCAGGACGCCGAGCGGCAGACCGGCGACGACGGCGATCAGCGTGGACCAGCCGACCATGTAGAGGGTGTCCCAACACGCCTGGGACAGCAGCGGCTGCATCTCCGACCAGGTCACTTGGACGCACCTTCCTTCAGCAGAGCGGACGCGTTCTCGTCGCGGGCGGGGTTCTCGACGATGTCGACCTGGAGGCCCTGCTCGCGCAGGAAGCCGATGGGGACGACGTTGTCCTCGTAGCGGCCGGGCAGTTCGATGCGCATGCGGCCGACCTGCTTGCCGGCGACGGTGTCCATCGCGGCGCCCAGGATCGAGATGTCGATGTTGTACGTGCGCGAGAGCTGCGAGATGACCGGCTGGGTCGTCGACTCCCCGTGGAAGGTGACGTCGATGACGGTGCGGTCGGCGCCGGACGCGTCGCCGCTGACGGGGAAGAGCGCGGCGGCGAGTTCGGAGCCCGGGGTCGCGAGGAGTTCGCCGACCGTGCCGGACTCGACGATCCGCCCGTGCTCCATCAGGGCGGCGGAGTCGCAGACGGTCTTGACGACGTCCATCTCGTGCGTGATGAGCAGGACGGTCAGGCCGAGCTGCCGGTTGAGGTCGCGCAGGAGCTGGAGGATCGAGCGGGTGGTCTCCGGGTCGAGGGCGCTGGTGGCCTCGTCGGACAGCAGCACCTTCGGGTCGCCGGCCAGCGCGCGGGCGATGCCGACGCGCTGCTTCTGACCGCCGGAGAGCTGCGCCGGGTAGGACTTCGCCTTGTCGGCGAGGCCGACCAGGTCGAGGAGCTCCAGCGCCTTGGAGGAACGTTCCTTCCCCGACTTGCCGAGGATTTCGAGGGGCAGCTCGATGTTGTCCTGCACCGTGCGCGAGGACAGCAGGTTGAAGTGCTGGAAGACCATGCCGATGCGGCTGCGCGCCTCGCGCAGTTCCTTGCCGGCGCGCGGGCCGCGCCCGGCGAGGGCGGTGAGGTCCTGGCCGGCCACCGTCACGGTGCCGGAGGTGGGGCGCTCCAGCAGGTTCACGCAGCGGATCAGCGAGGACTTGCCGGCGCCGGACTGGCCGATGACGCCGTACACCTCGCCTTCGCGCACGTGCAGATCGACGCCGTCGAGGGCGGTGACCTCGCGGCCGCGCGAGCGGTAGACCTTGGTGAGGCCCTGGGTGGTGATCACGTGGATGTCCGTCACTGTCGAGTGCGCGGCACGGGTGGCGCCGGGCACGGGGCATTCATTCGGAACTGGGGAAGTTTCCGGGCGCGCGACAGGTTCTCGCGCCGGCACGGGGCCGGCAGCGGGGTCCGTACGGAGAAGCTGTGCGCGGGGCAGGCCCGGTCACGTAGGCGAACTGTTTCTCCCTGCGGAGTCACTCCCTACGGAACAGGGCGCGCGGGTCTCGCTTCGGGGCGCGAGATCAGGCGGTGGGGGCCCTCAGAAGGCGCACATTCGACACATACAACGAGCACCGGGCGTCATGGTCGCCTCGGTCGCAAGGGTGCGGCTGCTCGTCGTGGTCATGCGGGCAAGTAAAGCAGACGTGAGGACGCTCCCCACCCCCGCTGTCCGAATAGCGGACAGCGGTGGATGGCGGTCCGGGGTCGCTCAGGGCTCGGTGACGAGCTCCACGCCCGCCTCCGTGGCCAGTGCTGACACGGCCGACAGGTCCTTCACCACCACGTCGGCGACGAGTTCGGCGGCCGTGTGCGTTGTGGTCAAGGCCACGGTCGTCATGCCGCCGGCGCGGCCCGCGGCCAGTCCGGCGGGGGCGTCCTCGAAGACGACGCAGCGCGCCGGGTCGGCGCCCAGTTTCGCGGCGGCGAGCAGGAAGGGCTCCGGGTCGGGCTTGCCGCGCGTGATGTCGTCGGCGGCGACGATCAGCGGCGGGGTGACGCCGACGGCCGCGAGCCGGGCCGCGGCGAGCCTGCGGGTGGCGGAGGTGACGACGGCCCAGCGGCCCGCGGGCAGCGCGTCGAGGAGTTTCCGGACACCGGGCAGCAGGTGCGTGCCGCCGTTCGGCACGTCCTCGACCTCCAGCTCCTCGATCCGGGCGACGGCCTCCAGGACCCGCTCGCCGGGCAGCAGGTCGGCGACGATCTCGGCGGCGGGGCGGCCGTGCAGCTCGATGGCCGCGAACTGCTCGGCGGTGATCCCGTACTCCTGCGCCCACCGGGTCCAGCAGCGGTACACGGACTCCAGCGAGGAGACGAGGGTTCCGTCGTTGTCGAAGAGGAGGGCGTCCGCGGTGATCTTCATACGTCGAGCGTACGGGCGGTGGGCCGGGGGCGCGGGCGGCGGGTCATTTCGGCCGTAATAGGCTCTCGGCCATGCTTGATGCCCTGACCCTGGTGACGGGTCTCGCCGCGCTCGCGCTCGCGGCCTGGTGCGGCTTCGCCGCCTCTCGCGACCAGCCGACCAAGGACTGGCACTTCATCGGCATGGCCGTGGTGTCGGTGCTGGCGCTGGTGCAGCTGGTGGTCGGGATCGTGCAGCTGGCCCGCGGCGAGAAGCCGGACCAGGGCACGACGATCTTCGTCGCGTATCTGATCGGGGCGTTCGCGTGCGTCCCGGCGGCGGGGTTCATGTCGCTGGCGGAGCGGACCCGGTGGGGGTCGGTGACCGTCGCGGCGGGCGGTGTGGTGCTCGCCGTCCTCGAAGTACGGCTCTATGACATCTGGGGAGGATGAGGTGGCTGCGGCCTCTTCGGAGAAGGCGACCGCGAAGCGGCGGCGCCGGCTGATCAGCGGTCCCGGCATGCTGCTGGTGTGGCTCTACGGCGTCATGGTCGTCGGGGCCGTGTCGCGCTCGGCCGTGCAGATCTCCACGGACTTCGGCAGGGCGCCGCTCGCCTACACGCTGTCCGCGGTGGCGGGGATCGTGTACGGGTTCATCACGTACTCGCTGGTGCGCGGCGGGGACCGGGCCCGGCGGGCCGCGTTCGCCTGCTGCGCGCTGGAGCTGGCGGGCGTGCTGATCGTCGGCGTGTGGACGCTGGTGGAGCCGTCGGCGTTCCCGGACGCGACCGTGTGGTCGGACTTCGGGATGGGCTACCTCTTCATCCCGGTGATCCTGCCGCTGACCGCGATGTACTGGCTGCGCAAGGGCGTGCTGCGGCACGGGTCCGAGGCCGCGGAGGCCTGAGACTCCGGCGGGTGCGGCCGGGGCGGGGCCCCGGCCGTCCGGTCAGACTCCGGTGAGGCTCGGCGCCTCGGTCTCCTTCGCCAGCGTCACGACGGTCAGCCGCTCGTCGACCTTCTCCGTGGTGACCGGGGCGTAGCCGTGCCTGCGGTACAGGCGCAGGTTGTGGTCGCTGCGGTGGCCCGTGAAGAGTTCGAAGCGCTTGGCCGTGCCCGCCGTGGCCAGCTGGGCCTCTATGGCGGCCAGGAGCCGCCCGCCGAGGCCGTGGCGGCGCAGCCGCGGGTGGACGATCAGCTTGCCGATGTGTGCCGTGCCGTCCGCGTCGGTGGTGCCGCGCACGGAGGCCACCACCTCGTCGCCGAGGCGGGCCACCAGGACGGTGCCGCTCGTCAGTTCTCCCCGGACCGATTCCAGGGACTGCGTGAGCGGTTCGATCGAGTAGTCCCCGTAGAGCTGTGCCTCGCTCTGGTAGCAGAGGTACTGCAGTTTGAGGATCTGTTCGGCATCCGCTTCGGTCGCCGCAGAGATGGTCACGCTCATGCCCATGTGTGCATGCCTCCCGCTCACCTGTCCGCCGTGTGTCCCTCACCCTTTTCCCCTGTGGGCCATCGGCGCAACCTCGGCGGCCATGATTCTGCGCAGGCAACCCAGACATCTGGAACGTTCCGGCCCAAGGCTGCCCTGTGAGATACCCAACTCGCCCGCGATCTCCCGGTACGTGAGGTCGAGCGGGGACAGCAGGGCACCGATGAGGCGGGGGCAGCGTCCGGGCAGTCGGCGCACGGCCGCGTGCAGGGTCCGCGCCCGCTCCCGGGCGAGCGCGCGGCGCTCCGGGTCGGACTCGCCGGGGTCGGCGGCGGGCTCGTCGGCGGCGGGGTGTTCGCGCAGACCGGTGCGGCGCAGACGGCGGGCCTCGGCGTGGACCGTCCGGGTGAGCCAGGCGGCCGGGTCGGGCGGCGGGCCCTGGTCGGCGAGCCGTTCCAGCAGGCGCAGCCAGACGTCCTGCTCCAGGTCGGCCAGATCGTCGCGGTCGGCCGCGGCGGGGAGTTCGGCGTGCGCCTCCGCGGCGAGCAGGGGGCGCAGGGCGTCGAGCACCCGGGTGTCGTACGTCATGTACGACGGGACGGGGCGGGCCCGGCGACCGGTTGCCGGGTCCGCCCGTGATCACTCCAACCGGCGCTCGCCGCTCAGCCGTTGACGAAGTCCTCGCGGGCGAGGAGGGCGGTGTCGCAGTTGTCGGAGAAGATGCCGTCGATCCCGGTGGCGAAGTACGTCTTGAACGCGCCGAACGCGTCGCCGTACGCGTTCGGGTCCGTCCCCTTCTTGAAGTCGGCCGGGAGGAAGGTGTTCTCGTTGCGCATGGTGTACGGGTGCAGGATGAGGCCCGCGGCGTGCGCGTCCTTGACGAGGGTGGTCGGCGCGAGGAGCTTGCCCGAGGCGTCCTTCGGGATGATCAGGTCGAGGGTGGGGCCGATGCCGTTCGCGTACCCGGCGATCTCGGCGAGTCCCTTGGGCGTGATCAGGTCGGCGACGGTGCGCGGGTCGCCGGTGTCGACGAAGTCGGCGGGGCGGGAGTTCGCCGTGGAGAGCAGGACGGCCAGCGGGTTGTCGACGAGCTTGTTCAGGCGCTGGATGCTGGTCGGCTCGAAGGACTGGAGGATGACCGGCGAGTTCTTCCGGTGCAGCCCGTGGGCGCGCAGGATCCTGGCGAGCCGCTCCTCCAGGCCGAGGCCGAGCTTGCGGAAGTAGGTGGGGTGCTTGGTCTCGGGGTAGATCCAGACCTCGCGGCCGCGCTTGCGGCTCTGCTCGGCGCGCCAGGCGAGGACCTCCTCGAAGGTGGGGATCTCCCAGCGGCCGTCGTAGAGGGTGTTGTGCTGGCGGTTGCCGGGGATGCGCTCCTTGGCTCTGAGCGTCTTCAGCTCGGCGAGCGTGAAGTCCTCGGTGAACCAGCCGGTCGTCGAGACCCCGTCGATGACCTTGGTGGTCTTGCGGGAGGCGAACTCGGGGTGCGCCGAGACGTCCGTGGTGCCGCCGATTTCCGGCTCGTGACGGCATACGAGGTGGCCGTCCCTGGTCGGGACGATGTCACCGGCCTCGATGACGTGCGCGCCCATGTCGAGCGCCAGCTGGTACGAGCCCAGGGTGTGCTCGGGGCGGTAGCCGCTGGCTCCGCGGTGGCCGATGACGGTCGGTACAGGCAGGCCCTTGATGCCGCGTCCGGAGTGATTCCCACCACTCGCGCGCTCCGCCGCGCTCGCCGCGGTGGGCGCCGCGAGGGCGGCGGCGCCGGCGCCGAGCACCGCCGCGCCGAGCAGCGAGCGGCGGCCCACTCCTGTGGTTCCCCGGGTCTCCCGCGCAGCCTGTGACTTCTCGTTCCCCATGAAGCACTCCTCCCGACCAGTCGTGCCTTGCACCTGTCAAAGCGGTCCCGATCGTAGGTGGGCGGGAGTGACGAACGGGAGACCTCGTGCGGAACGGGAGGGTGTGGTGAGGTGACTGCTGGGGGTCGTCTACGCACCAGGGGTGCGCGCGGTCAGGTCAACTCTGCGTATCCAGTCGGTGAACCCGATGTGCGACCGGGCCGCAGGCGCGAGTATCGTCCTCACCTGCGCAGACCGTCACGGCCGATCCCGGGCCGTGCCCAGACTGAAATCTTGTCAATCTCGACATCGGAGGGCCCGTTGTCCCGCTTCGCGCTCATCAAGGCAGTGCTCGGACCGATCATGCGCCTGATGTTCCGCACCCGTGTGGAAGGCGCCGAGAACATTCCGGGCACCGGCCCCGTCATTCTGGCGGGCAACCACCTGACGTTCATCGACTCGATGATCCTGCCGCTCGTCTGCGACCGGCAGGTGTGCTTCATCGGCAAGGACGAGTACGTCACCGGGAAGTCGCTCAAGGGCCGTCTCATGGCCTGGTTCTTCACCGGCGTCGGCATGATCCCGGTGGACCGGGACGGTGCCAACGGCGGGGTGGCCGCGCTGATGACCGGCCGCCGTGTCCTGGAGGAGGGTCGCATCTTCGGTATCTACCCGGAGGGGACCCGCTCCCCCGACGGGCGTCTGTACCGCGGCCGTACGGGTATCGCGCGGCTGACGCTGATGACCGGTGCGCCGGTGGTGCCCTTCGCCATGATCGGCACGGACAAGCTGCAGCCGGGTGGCTCGGGGATGCCTAAGCCGGGGCGGGTGACCGTGCGGTTCGGGGAGCCCATGGAGTTCTCCCGGTACGACGGGATGGGGCGCGACCGGTATGTGCTGCGGGCCGTGACCGACTCGGTGATGGCTGAGGTCATGCGGTTGTCGGGGCAGGAGTACGTGGACATGTACGCCACTAAGGCGAAGGCCGCGTAGGCGTTCTGATCTGGGCCGTGGGCCCGCCGGAGATGTCTCCGGCGGGCCCACGGTCGTTTTCGGGCGGGGCTGTGGCGGGGCCCGTCGAGGCGCCTGACCGGCGCTGGGGTGCCGCCTTGCCCACCCTGCCGCCCTTGGCGGCAGATTGCCCGAGGCGGCGGGGGGCGCGGCAGATTGCCCGAGGCGGCGGGGGCGCGGCAGATTGCCCGAGGCGGGGGCTGCCGGTCAGTTCTCCAGGTGTTGGCCTCGGAGCATGAACCAGGCTGCCACTGATGTCGCCAGGAGGACCGCCGCGCCGACGCCCGCCGCGACCTGGAGGCCGTCGACGAAGGCGCCCTGGGCCGATGTCAGCAGTTCGTGGGCCTGGGCCGCCGGGAGCGCCGAGGCCGATTCGACCGCGCCGCCCAGCGATTCGTGGGCGGCCGACGCCACGTCCGCCGGGGTGCCCGCGGGGGCGGTGAAGCTCGCGTAGACGCCCGTGACGATCGAGCCGAGCAGGGCGATGCCGAGGGCCGCGCCGAGTTCGTACGCCGTCTCGGAGACCGCGGACGCCGCGCCCGCCTGCTCCTTGGGGACGCTGGAGAGGATCACGTCGGCCGTCACCGTGAAGGAGAAGCCGGCGCCGACGCCGACGACCAGCAGGACGGTGCCGAGCAGCGGGTAACCCGTCGACCGGCTCAGGGTCGTGAGCGCGGCGAGGGCCAGGCCCACCGCCGCCAGCCCGCCCGCCACCACGACGCGCACCGAGAAGCGGCGCGCCACGAATCCGGCGATCAGGCCCGCGCCCACGGCACCCACGGCGGCCGGGAGTTCGGCCAGGCCCGCCTCGAACGGCCTGCGTCCCTGGACCAGTTGGAGGAACTGGGACAGGAAGAAGATCAGGCCCGCGAGGCCCAGGATGGTCAGCAGGTCGGCGAGGACGGCACCGGAGAAGCCGCGGTTGCGGAACAGCCGCATGTCCAGCAGCGGCGAGGCGAGGGTGAGTTGGCGCCGGACGAAGGTGACCAGGGCCGCCACGCCGACGACCGCCGCACCCGCGACCTCCCAGCTGACGCCGTGCGCGGCCGCCTCCTTGATCGCGTAGACGACACCGATCATGCCGATCAGGGAGAGGCCGACGCTGGGCAGGTCCCAGGGGCCCGGGACCGGGTTCTTCGACTCGGGGATGAGCTTCGCGCCGACGACGACCAGGACCGCCATCACGGGGAGGTTGATCAGGAAGACCGAGCCCCACCAGAAGTGCTCCAGCAGGAAGCCGCCGACGACCGGGCCGACCGCCGCGCCCGCCGAGGCCATGGCGCCCCAGATGCCGACGGCCAGCGAGCGCTCGCGCGGGTCGTGGAAGATGTTGCGGATCAGGGCGAGGGTCGAGGGCATGAGCGTGGCGCCCGCGACACCCAGGAGGGCGCGCGCCAGGATCATCATCTCCGGCGTCGTCGCGTACGCGTTGAGCACCGAGACAGCGCCGAACGCGACGGCGCCCGTCAGCAGCAGCTTCTTGCGGCCGATGCGGTCGCCGAGGCTGCCCATGGAGACGAGGAGTCCGGCGATGACGAACGAGTAGACGTCGCCGATCCACAGCAGCTGGGTGCCGGACGGCTTCAGGTCCTCACTGATGTACGGGGTCGCGAGTCCGAGGACCGTCGCGTCCACGGCGACGAGCAGCACGGCGAGCACGAGGACGCAGAGGGCGAGCCACCGGCCGGGGCGCGACACCACCTCCGCCGCGGGGGTGCGCTGGTGTGTGCTGGTCATGGTTCCACTCTCCGTCGTGCGCCGCCGAGCAGCAGCTCGGCGATCATGTATGAGAAGTCCTTGGCCGCGACGCGGCCGTCCTGTACGGCCCAGGCGCCGCTGCCGATGAGGCCGTAGAGCGCCTCGCAGAGCCAGGCCGGTGTCAGGTCGATGCGGAACTCGCCCGCTTCCTGGCCGCGCCGGAACAGCGCCGCCATGCGGCCGTCGAGCCGCTCCCAGCCCGCGTTCTGCCCCTCGCCCTCGAAGAGCTGGTTCTCCGTGGTGAGGAAGGCGAGCAGCGGGGCCGCCGGCTCCATCTCCCGGATCAGGCGGCGCAGCGCGTCCTCGGCCGGGCCCTCGTCGAGCCGGGCCAGGTCGAGCGCCGTCTCGCACTCCTGGATACCGAGGCTCTCCAGGGCGCGGACGAGGGCGTCGCGGCCCGCGAAGTGGCGGTGCAGGGTCGCGCGGCTGATGCCGGCGGCCCGGGCCACCTCGTCCATCGTGGCGGTGGACTTGCGGGTGAGCAGGGCGGCGGCGCTGCGCAGCACCTGTTCGCGATCGACAGACATGAGACAAGAATAGACCACGTGAGACATTGATGTCTCATTCTTACGTCGCACAAACGATGAAGGTGACTCCGGTGGCCCGGCCGCTCACCCGGTGTTACCACTGGCAGGACGGAGCGACTCTCGGAGGTACGGGCATGGGGTGCTGCATCTTCGCGGCGATGGCGGCGATCGGGCCGCGCGTCGCCCTGGCGATCACATGGCTCTTCACGAACCTCGTGGACCGGGCGTTCACCGGCGTGCTGATGCCGCTGCTCGGCCTGGTCTTCCTGCCGTGGACGACGCTGGGGTACGTGTTCGCGTACGCGCCCGTGGCCGGGGTGCGCGGCATCGGCTGGCTGGTCGTGCTGATCGGGCTGCTGATGGACCTGTCGAGCTACGGCGGCGGGGCGAAGGCCCGGCGCTGATCGGCCGGCGGCCACGACGGCAAGGGCCCGGTTCGTCCTCGTACGGACGAACCGGGCCCTTGGCCGTGGGGACGGGTCGGTGCGCTACTTCTTGGCGTCGGCCCAGGCGCGCTGGACGCCGAGGTCCTGCTTGAGCTCGGCGAGCTGGACGGCGACGGCGCTGGGGGCGGTGCCGCCGCGGCCGTCGCGGGAGGCGAGGGCGCCCGGCACGTTCAGGACCGTGCGGACCTCGGGCGTGAGGTGCTCGGAGATCTTCGCGAACTGCTCGTCGGTGAGCCCGTCGAGCTCCTTGCCCTCGGACTCGGCGACCTTGACGCACTCACCGGCGACCTCGTGGGCGACGCGGAACGGCACGCCCTGCTTCACCAGCCACTCGGCGATGTCGGTGGCCAGCGAGAACCCGGCCGGGGCCAGCTCCTCCATGCGCTCCCGGTTGACCGCGAGAGTGGCCATCATGCCGGTGAAGGCCGGGAGCAGGAGGCGGAGCTGGTCGCAGGAGTCGAAGACCGGCTCCTTGTCCTCCTGGAGGTCGCGGTTGTAGGCGAGGGGCAGCGCCTTGAGCGTCGCCATCAGGCCCGTCAGGTTACCGATGAGGCGGCCGGACTTGCCGCGGGCCAGCTCGGCGATGTCGGGGTTCTTCTTCTGCGGCATGATCGACGAGCCGGTGGAGAAGGCGTCGTGGAGGGTGACGAAGGAGAACTCCTTCGTGTTCCACAGGATGATCTCCTCGGCGATCCGGGAGATGTTCACGCCGATCATCGCGGTGATGAAGGTGAACTCGGCGACGAAGTCGCGCGAGGCCGTGCCGTCGATGGAGTTGCCGGCCGAGCCGTGCTCGAAGCCGAGGTCGCGGGCGACCGCCTCCGGGTCGAGGCCGAGCGAGGAGCCGGCGAGGGCGCCCGAGCCGTAGGGCGAGACGGCCGTGCGCTCGTCCCACTGCCGCAGCCGCTCCGCGTCCCGGGACAGCGCCTGGACATGGGCGAGGACGTGGTGGGCGAAGAGCACCGGCTGGGCGTGCTGGAGGTGGGTGCGGCCGGGCATCGCGGTGTCCGGGTGCGCCTCGGCGAGGCCGACGAGGGCCTCCTGGAGGTCGGCGATCAGGCCGCCGATGACCCGGGCCTCGTCACGCAGGTACATCCGGAAGAGGGTCGCCACCTGGTCGTTGCGGGAGCGGCCGGCGCGCAGCTTGCCGCCGAGGTCGGCGCCGAGGCGCTCCAGGAGGCCGCGCTCCAGGGCGGTGTGCACGTCCTCGTCGGCGATGGTGCCGACGAAGGAGCCGTCCGCGACATCGGCCTCGAGCCGGTCGAGACCCGCGATCATGCGCGTGAGCTCGTCGTCGGTGAGCAGGCCCGCCTTGTTGAGCACGCGCGCGTGGGCGCGGGAGCCCGCGATGTCGTACGGCGCCAGGCGCCAGTCGAAGTGGACGGAGGCGGAGAGTTTCGCCAGGGCCTCGGCGGGGCCGTCGGCGAACCGGCCGCCCCAGAGGCGGACATCGCCGGTGTTGCTGCTCACGTGCTCTGCTCCTCAAGCCGGTGGGTGTCATGCATGATTATGCAAGGTTCCGCATGAATCGTCAATCGTGACCGGGTGAGACCCGGTATCCCATCATGCGGGACGGATCTGTCCAACATGTGATCACTTCGCCATACTCCCCGCATGGGAAAAAGCTACGAGAGCATCGACGGCCGGCTGCGCGCCTTCATCGAGTCCCAGCCTCTTTTCTTCACCGCCACGGCCCCGCTGGCCGGCGACGGCACGGTGAACCTCTCCCCCAAGGGCCTCAAAGGGTCGTTCGCCGTCCTCGACGCCCACACCGTGGCCTACCTCGACTTCGCGGGCTCCAACGCCGAGACCATCGCGCACCTGCGCGAGAACGGCCGGATCACCCTCATGTGGTGCGCCTTCTAGGTGCGCCTTCTAGGGGCCGCCGACCATCGTCCGGGTGCACGGTCGCGGCGAGCCCGTCTTCCGCGACGACCCGCGCTTCGACGACCTCCTCGGGCACTTCGACGCCATCGACCCGACGCGCAACGGACTGCGCGCGATCATCCTCGTACAGGCCGAACTCGTCCGGGACACCTGCGGTTACGCCGTCCCCTTCATGACGTACGACGAGGAACGCACCCTGCACGGGGACTTCTTCGCGCGCAAGGACGACGCCGGGCTCGACGCGTACTTCCAGAAGAAGGAGTACATCGGAACCAGCCTGGACGGCCTTCCGGGGCTGCCGTTGCCGCTGCCGCCCGCTACCTTCTGACCCATGCGTCCTTTACGAGCAGGTATCGCCTTCGCTGTCACGTTCTGCGCCGTGCTCGGCGGTGCGCCGTCCGCGAGTGCCGCCGCCCCGCTGCCCGCCCGGATGGCGGACACCGGCGGCGGCAGCCAGCTGATCACCGCCGAGGCGCCCCGCGCGTCCGCCACGTCCGGGACCGTCACCTGGTGGGACCGGCGCGCCGACGGCCGCTGGGTGAAGGCCGGTTCGGCGCCCGCGCGGTTCGGGGCGAAGGGGCTCGTGGCGGGGAGCAGCCGCGAGCAGGGCACGAACACCACCCCGGCCGGGCTCTACGACCTCCCCTTCGCCTTCGGCACCGAGAAGGCGCCGGGCGGTGCGTCGGTGACGTACCGGCGGGTGCGGAACTCCTCCTGGTGGTGCCAGGACAACAAGTCCCGCTCCTACAACCGCTGGACGCAGCCCCGTCCGGCCGACTGCCGGGCGTCGGAGTCCGAGCACCTCGCCGACTACGGCACGCAGTACGCGCACGCCCTGGTGATCGGCTTCAACTACGACCGCCCGGTGCGCGGCCGCGGCGCCGGGATCTTCCTGCACGTCAACGGGCGGGCGGCGACGGCCGGTTGTGTGTCCGTGCCGAAGGACGCCGTGCGGCGGCTCCTGACGTGGGTGCGGCCGGGGCGGGCGCCGCACATCGCGATCGGGACGACGGGCGGGGCGACGGCGATCACGAAGTACTGATCACTCGTCGGCGGTGTCCCGGGGCAGCCGGACGGTGAACCCGGTCGCCCCGGGTCCGCTGTCCAGCGTGACCGAACCGCCGTGCGCCTGCGCGACCCCGGCGACGATGGACAGGCCGAGGCCGGTGCCGCCGCCCTCGCCGCGCCGCCGCTCGCCGTGGACGAACCGCTCGAAGAGCGTGTCCCTGATCCCGGCCGGGATGCCCGGGCCGTCGTCGGCCACGGTGAGCAGCACCGCGTCCGGGCCGCCCGTGAGGGAGACCGTGACCTCGGTGCCGGGCGGGGTGTGCAGCCGGGCGTTGGCCAGGAGGTTGGCCAGGAGCTGGTGGAGGCGGTGGGTGTCGCCGGTGACGGTGAGCGGTTCCTCGGGCAGCCGCAGCGACCAGCGGTGTCCCGGTCCCGCCGCGCGGGCGTCGGCGACCGCGTCGAGGACGAGCCGGGTCAGGTCGACCGGTGCGCGCTCCAGGGGGCGCCCCGCGTCGAGGCGGGCGAGCAGCAGCAGGTCGTCGACCATCGCGCCCATCCGGCCGGATTCGGCGGTGATCCGTTCCAGCGCCCGGGTCACCTCGGGCGGGACCGGCCCCGGGTGCAGCAGCGCGAGTTCGGCGTGGCCGCGGATCGCCGCGACGGGGGTGCGCAGTTCGTGGCTGGCGTCGGCGGAGAAGCTGCGCAGCCGCTCCTCGCTGCGCTGGCGCTGGGTGAGCGCCTTCTCGACATGTCCGAGCATGCCGTTGAAGGCGCGGGTGAGCCGACCGATCTCGCTCTCGGGAGGCAGGGTCTCGGGCGCCCGGGCGGGCAGCGCCACCGCGCCGCTGGCCAGCGGCAGTTCGCTGACCCGGGCGGCGGTGGCGGCGACCCGGTTGAGCGGACGCAGCGACCAGCGCACCCACAGGGCGCCCGCGATCCCGGTGACCGCGAGCGCGATGCCGAAGACGACGCCCGAGACGAGTTCGAGCCGGTGGACAGTGGCCCGGACGGGTTCCAGCGGGAGGCCGGTGAGCAGGACGTCGCCGTCGCGGCCCGGTGCGGCGACGACCCGGTACTCGCCGAGCGCGGACAGGGCGACGGAGTGACCGGCGCCGTCGGCGGGGACGGCGGCGAGCCGCTTCTCGTCGGCCGTGCTCAGCGGCGCCGACTGGTCGCTCGCGTCGGCGCCCGAGCGGACCAGTCCGGCCCGGGTGACGGTCCCGTCGACGAGGCAGACGCCGAGGGTGCCGGCGGTCTGGCGGCGGGTGTCGCCGTGCTCGTCGCCGTCGTGGTCGTTCCGGCCGACCGTGCCGCCCCGGTGCTCGATGCTGGCCGGATAGGCGCTGCCCGCGTCCTGCAACTGCTGGTCGAGGCGGGAGGTGAGGAAGCCGCCCAGTTCGAGGACGGCCACGACGCCGACCGCGGCGCAGCTGACCGCGAGCAGCACGACGAGCCCCGCGGTGAGCCGTCCGCGCAGGGTGCGCGGCGCTCGCGGCCACCTCACCGGGGCACCGGCTTGAGCAGGTAACCGGCGCCCCGCACCGTATGGATCATGGGCTCCCGGCCCGCGTCGATCTTCCGGCGCAGATACGAGATGTACAGCTCGACGACGTGCGCCTGACCGCCGAAGTCGTAGGACCAGACGAGGTCGAGGAGCTGGGCCTTGCTCAGCACGCGGCGCGGGTTGCGCATCAGGCAGCGCAGCAGCTGGAACTCGGTCGGGGACAGCTCGACCGGCTCGCCGGCCCGGGTCACCTCGTGGGCGTCCTCGTCCATCTCCAGGTCGCCGACGGTGAGCAGGGCGGACGCGGCCCGCTCCCGGGTCATCCCGGCGCGGCGCAGCAGCCCGCGCACCCGGGCGACCAGTTCGGCCAGCGCGAACGGCTTCGTCACGTAGTCGTCGCCGCCCGCGGTGATCCCCGCGATGCGGTCCTCGACGGTGTCCCGGGCGGTCAGGAACAGCACGCACACGTGCGGCTGGGCGGCGCGCAGTTCGCGCAGCACGGACAGGCCGTCGCGGTCCGGGAGCATGATGTCGAGGACCACGGCGTCGGGCCGGAAGCCGAGGGCCTCGGCCACGGCCGCGCGGGCGGTCGCGGCGGAGCGCACCTCCCAGCCCTCGTACCGCAGGGCACCGGTGACGACCTCGGCGAGGTCCGGCTCGTCGTCGACGACGAGCACCCGCACGGGGGTGCCGTCGGGCCGGGTCAGGGCGGCGGGGCGTTGGCTCATGGTGGTACCAGATTCTCCCGGTCGTCTCTGAGTTTCCTCTGAGAAACCCCGCCCGGATCCCGGTGGGGTCGCTCTCGCGGGTCATGCTCAGAGCCCGTTCAGAAGTTCGCCCCGCACAGTGGCACCTCCGAACCGCCGTGAGGAGGCCCCATGGTCACCGCGACCCGCATCCCGCCCCCGATGCGCCACCGCACGCCGGCCGCCGGGCCGCGCCGCTCCCCCGCGGTGCCCCTGCTGACCGCGGCCTGGGCGGGCGGCTGCGCCGTGCTCGGGCTGTGGTGGGCCGACACCGGCTCCGTGATCGGCGCGGCTGGCTGGCTGAACGGCTCCGGGCGGATCACCGGCCTGCTGTGCGGCTACATGTGCGCGCTGCTGGTCGCGCTGATGGCCCGTACACCCTGGCTGGAGCGCGGTGTCGGCAGCGACCGCGCGGTGCGCTGGCACGCCTCGGCGGGCCGGTGGACGGTCGGGCTGCTGCTCGCCCACACGGTGCTGATCACGCTCGGGTACGCGGCGCAGGCGCACGACAACGCCGTGCGCGAGTTCCTGACGATCACCCTGGACCTGCCGGAGATGCTGAAGGGCGCGCTGGGCGCGGCGATCCTGCTGACGGTCGGCTTCGTGTCGGCGCGGGCGGTGCGACGCCGGATGCGGTACGAGACCTGGTACTACCTGCATCTGCTCACCTACGGCGCGGTCTTCCTGGCGTTCTGGCACCAACTGGCGCTCGGCGCCGACTTCGTGGGCAACGCCGCCGCGCGGGCCGCCTGGTACGCGCTGTACGCGGGTGCCGCCGGGCTGGTGCTGTGGTTCCGGGTGCTGGTGCCGGTGCGGCTGAACCTGCGGCACCGGCTGCGCGTCGAGGCCGTGGTGCCGGAGGCGCCCGGGGTGCACTCGGTGTGGGTGCGCGGCCGGCACCTGGAGCGGCTGGGTGCCCGGCCGGGGCAGTTCCTCCGCTGGCGGTTCCTCTCCCCGGGGCTGTGGCACACCTCGCACCCGTACTCGCTGTCCGCGCCGCCGCGCCCCGATCTGCTGCGGATCACCGTGAAGGCGCTGGGCGACCACAGCGCGGCGGTGCCGACGGTGCGGCGCGGCACCCGGGTGTGGGCGGAGGGCCCGTACGGGGCGCTGACCGCGGACCGGCGGCGCCGACGCAAGGTGCTGCTGCTCGCCGGAGGCACCGGGATCACCCCGCTGCGCGCCCTCTTCGAGACGCTGCCCGCCGCGCCCGGCGACCTCACCCTGCTCTACCGGGGGCGCAGCGCCGAGGAGTTGGCGCTGCGGCACGAACTGGAGGCGATAGCCGGCCGGCGCGGGGCGCGGCTGCTGTACGCGCTGAACGCGCCGGACGGGAGCCGCGTCCCGATCACCGCCGACCGGCTGCGGGCGACGCTCCCCGACATCGCGGAGCACGACGTGTTCCTGTGCGGGCCGCGGCCGCTGTCGGTCGCCGCGTACGACGCCCTGCGGGCGGCCGGGGTGCCCGCGTCCCGCATCCACGACGAGTCCTTCGAGTTCTGAGGAGCGTGCGCCGCGCCATGAAGACCCATCCGCTCCGCCGCACGGTGCTCACCTGCGCCGCGACCGTCACGGTGACCGTGCTGGCGCTCGCGCTGAAGCCGCACGGGGTGACGGTGACCGCCGCGCCCGCGGGTCCGGCGCCGTCCAGCGCCGGCTCCGGCGGTTCGTCCAGCGCCAGCTCCGGCGGTTCGTCGGGCGGCGCCTCCGGCGCGTCGGCGTCCGCCACCCGTACCGTCACGGGCGACACCGTGCGGACCCGCTACGGCCCCGTCCAGGTCGAACTCACCCTGGAAGGCTCGAAGATCACGGCGGCGCGGGCCGTGCGCACGCCCGCCGACGAGCCGCGCAGTCGGCAGATCAGCGGCTCGGCCGTGCCGACGCTGGTCCAGGAGACGCTCGCCGCGCAGAGCGCGCGGATCGACACTGTCTCGGGCGCCACCTTCACCAGCGAGGGTTACATCTCCTCGCTGCAGAGCGCGCTGGACCGGGCCCGTGGGTGACGCGGGCGCGGGCCTGCACCGGGTGGTGCGCACGATGGGCACGGTGTTCTCGTTCACGGTGCGGGACTCCCCGACTCCCCCGCTGCGCAGGGCACTCGACGACGCCGAGGCGCTGCTCCACCATGTGGACCGGGTGTTCTCCACCTACCGGGAGGACAGCGCGGTCAGCGCCCTGGTCCGCGGTGAGCGGGTGCCCGACGCCTGGTGGCCCGAGGTGGACGAGGTCCTCGAACTGTGCGCGCGGGCCGAACGCGAGAGCGAGGGCTGGTTCTCGGCGCGGCACTCGGCTGCGCTCGATCCGAGCGGTGTGGTGAAGGGGTGGGCGGTGGAGCGGGCGGCGCGGCTGCTGTGCGACGCGGGCGCCGCGGCGGTGTGCGTGAACGGCGGCGGTGACGTCCAGCTCCACGGCGGGCCCTGGCGGGTCGGCATCGCCCATCCGCTGGAGCCCGGCGCGGTGGCGGCCGTCGTCGCCTCGGCCGCGGGCGCGCTCGCGGTGGCCACGTCCGGCACCGCCGAGCGCGGCTGCCACATCGTCGACCCGCACACCGGACGCCCGCCGGACGGCGCCCCGGCCTCGCTGACGGTGGTGTACCCCGGCCTGACCCGCGCGGATACCGTGGCGACGGCGGCGTACGCGCGCGGAGCGGGCGCCCGGGCCTGGCTGGAACTACTGCCGGACGTTGCGGCGTTCGCCGTGGACGCGGACGGGACGACCTGGACGACGGGCCGTTTCGACACCGGTCGCGACACCGACCACGGCAACGGCCGCGAGACCGGTCGCGAGACCGGTCAAAAATAAGATGTAAGGACCACATAGCGAGACGCGGTTGCACGGTCCCGCCGTCGCGGCGTTGCATCGCCCGGTGCCAAGCGAAACCGAAACCCCCACACAGAGCACGTCGACCGACCGCGCCGCCCGCCTCGCGGTGACCGTCTTCCCCGTGCTCGTCCTCGTCGCGGGCGCGCTGGGGCTCCTGCTGCCGGACGCGTTCGCGGACTTCACGACCGATGTGCCGTACCTGCTGGGCGTGGTCATGTTCTGCATGGGGCTGACCATGAGCCTCGGCGACTTCAAGGGCGTCGCCCAGCGGCCGTGGGCGGTCGGCATCGGGCTCGTCGCGCACTACGTGATCATGCCGGGGCTCGGCTGGCTGATCGCCAACCTCCTCGATCTGTCGCCGCAGCTCGCGGCGGGCGTGATCCTCGTCGGCTGCGCGCCCAGCGGCACGGCGTCGAACGTCGTGACCTACCTCGCGCGCGGCGACGTCGCGCTCTCCGTGTCGGTCGCGACCGTCTCCACCGTCCTCGCGCCGCTCGTCACCCCGCCGCTGACGCTGCTCCTTGCCGGTGAGTACCTGCCGGTCGACGCGGGCTCGATGGTGACGGACATCCTCAAGACCGTGCTGCTGCCGGTGCTCGCGGGCCTCGTCGTGCGGCTGCTGTTCGGGCGGTACGTGGACCGGGTGCTGAGCGCGCTGCCCTGGCTGTCCGCGCTGACGGTCTCCGTGATCGTCGCGGTGGTCGTGGCGGGCAGCGCCGCCGCGATCAAGTCGGCGGCGGCCGTGGTGCTGCTGGCCGTCGTGCTGCACAACGGGCTCGGCCTCGCGCTCGGCTACGGCGCGGGGAAGGTCGCCCGGCTCGGGAAGCCCGCGTCGCGCGCGATGGCCTTCGAGGTGGGCATGCAGAACTCCGGGCTGGCCGCCTCCCTCGCGACCGCCCACTTCAGCCCCCTGGCCGCGCTGCCCGCGGCCGTGTTCTCGGTCTGGCACAACGTGTCCGGCGCGCTCGTGGCGGCCTGGATGTCGTACCGGTCCAGGGCCGAGCGCATCGGCTGATCCGGGCGCGCGCCCGCCCACCCCGCGAGAAGCCGACCCGTTCCGTACCGAATTCCTCACTGGACAGGTATGGACAGGTCGGCTTTCGCGTGTCTAACTTCTAGACATGCCTGGACAGGTTCACAAGCATCATCACGTCGCCCGCGTTCTCGCCGACGAGATCCGCGCGGGCGTGCACACCGGCGGCAGCAAACTGCCCGGCGAGCACGCCCTGCGGGAGCGGTTCGGGGTCAGCCGCACCACCGTGCGGCAGGCCCTCGGGGTCCTCGGCGAGCAGGGGCTCATCGAGACGCACGCCGGGATCGGCTCGATCGTCACCTTCGACGGTACGCCGCTCGACCAGCGTCTCGGCTGGACCAGGGCGCTCGCCGCGCAGGGCACCGAGCTGACCACGCGCGTGCTGCGCCTCGAGCGGATCAGGGACGCGGCGCTGGCCGCCGAACTCGGCCTGGAAAGCGACGAGTTCACCGCCCTGGACCGGGTGCGGCAGCTGCCGGACGGGCAGGGCGTCTCGCTGGAGTTCAGCCGCGTCCCCGCCGTGGGGCCGCTGGCGGACCTGGCCGAGCGCGGCCTCGACGGCGGCTCCCTGAGCCGCACGCTCACCGCGGCGGGCCGGATCCCCGACTCGGCCGAGGCGCACATAGCCGTCGCCGGGCTCAAGGAGAACGACTCCGCCGCCCTGCGCCGCTCCCCCGGTGAGCCCTTTCTCCGTGTCGCCCAGGTGTTCCGCGACGCGGCGGGCGGCGTGGTCGAGCAGGTGACGAGCCTGCTCGATCCCGCCCGGTTCCAACTGCACGTACGTACCGGCCGAGGAGACCAGCCGTGACACCCGCAACACCCGAAACATCTCAGCTCGACCGCGCCCTCGGCGCCTTCCACGGCCTCGCGCTCGGCGACGCCCTCGGCATGCCGACGCAGGTCATGTCCCGGGCCGACGTCGTCCGCGTGTACGGCACCCTCGACGGCTTCGAGCCGGCGCTGCCGGACAACCCGGTGAGCGCGGGGATGCCCGCCGGATCCGTCACGGACGACACCGACCAGGCGGTCATCGTGGCGCGGCTGATCGTCGAGGGCGGCGGGCACGTCGACCCGCTGCGATTCGCCGAGGAACTCCTCGCCTGGGAGCGGGAGATGAAGGCCAAGGGGTCGTTCGACCTGCTCGGCCCGTCGACCAAGGCGGCCCTCGACGCCGTGGCCCGGGGCACCGACCCCAAGGAGGCCGGGAAGTACGGCACGACGAACGGCGCCGCGATGCGGGTCACCCCGGTCGGCATCGCCTTCCGCTGCGACGACACCGAGACGTTCCTGGACCGGGTCGTCGAGTCCTGCCAGGTCACGCACGACACCACCATCGGCATCGCGGGCGCGGCGGCGGTCGCGGCCGCGGTCTCCACCGGCGTCGCGGGCGGCACCCTCGACCAGGTCTTCGACGCCGCGATCAGCGCGTCCGCCGCCGGGGCCCGGCGCGGCAACTGGATCGCGGGCGCCAGCATCTCGGCGCGCATCGGCTGGGCGCGCGAGCTCGTCGCCGGTCTCGACGAGGCGGCGGCGCTGGACCGGATCGACGCGCTGATCGGCACCAGCGTCGCCAGCCAGGAGTCGGTGCCCGCCGCCTTCGCCGTGCTCGCGCTGACCGGCGGCGACCCGTGGCGCTCCGCGCTGCTGGCCGCGAACCTCGGCGGCGACAGCGACACGATCGGCGCCATCGCGGGCGCGATCGCCGGTTCCGTGCACGGCCTCGGCGCCCTGCCCGCCGACGCCGTACGCACTCTGCGCGAGGTCAACTCCCTCGAACTGGAGCCGCTGACCCGGCAGTTGCTCACCCACCGCGCCTGACACCCACCGCCCGCACAGAGATCATTCCCGCACCTGAGCAAGGAGGTTCCGCGATGGCCGCTTCGACGAAGAACGACCGCGTCGGCACCGTGGAGACCCGAGGGATCGAACCGGTCCCCGACGACGAACGGCACGGACACGCGAGCCAGATGTTCTGGACGTGGTTCGCCGCGAACATCTCGATCCTCGGGCTGCCGCTCGGCGCGACGCTCGTCGCCTTCCGCGGTCTGAACATCTGGCAGGCCGTGCTCGTCGCGGTCGTCGGCGCGGTCGGTTCGTTCGCCCTGGTCGGCGCGCTCAGCCTGGCCGGGAAGAAGGGCGGCGCGCCCGCCCTGACGCTGTCGCGGGCGGTGTTTGGGCAGCGCGGCAACCACGGGCCGACGCTGGTGACGTGGCTGAGCCGGGTGGGCTGGGAGACGATCTCGACCACCACGGCCGCGTACGCGCTGCTCGCCCTCCTCAACACCTTGTTCGGGTTCGGCCAGGGCACCGTGCTCACCCTGATCTGCCTGCTGGTCTTCATCGCCTGCACGCTGCTGATCAGCGGTCTCGGGCACGCCACGATCATGTGGATCAACAAGTGGGCGACGGTCGGCTTCGGCGTCCTGAACCTGATCGTGATGGGCTTCCTCGTCGCCACGGTCGACTGGCGGAAGGTGCTCGACGCGCCCGCGGGACAGTCCAGCGCGGTCGTCGCCGGCATCGGGTTCATCGCCTCGGGCACCGGCATCGGCTGGGCCAACGCCGGTGCGGACTACGCCCGTTACCTGCCCCGGGCCATTCCCGGCGGGCGGCTCGTGCGCGCCTCGGCCTTCGGGGCCGGCATCCCGCTGGTGCTGCTGATCTCGCTGGGCTCGCTGCTCACGGCCGGCGACTCCTCGCTCGCGACCTCCTCGGACCCGGTCTCGGCGATCAACGCGATGCTGCCGTCGTGGATGGCGGTCCCGTACCTGATCGCGGCCTTCGGCGGACTGCTGATGTCCAACCACCTGTCCACGTACTCGGCCGGCCTGACGATGATCACGCTCGGTCTGCGGGTGCCGCGCGCGTGGGCGGTCTGCGTCGACGTCGTCCTGATGTTCCTCGGCGGCATCTACTTCATGCTGATCGCCGGTGACTTCTACGGCCCGTTCACTACGTTCCTGACGCTGCTCGCGGTGCCGATCTCGGCGTGGATCGGTGTGATCGTCGTCGACATGCTGCGCGGCCGCCAGTACGACTCCGCGGCGCTGATGGACACCGGGCGCGGCAGCCGTTACTGGTACCGCGGCGGCTTCCATCCGCCCGCCGTCGCCGCCTGGGTGGTGGCGATCGTGGCCGGTCTGCTGTTCACGACGGCCGCGACGAGCGCGGACGACGTGTGGTTCAAGGGGCCGCTCGCCACGTCCTGGCTCGGCACGAACGGCCTCGGCTGGCTCGTCGCCATCGTCGTGGGCGCGGCGGTGTACGCGGTCCTCGGCCGCCGCTCACCGGTGACCGTCGACGCGGCCCCTGCCCCCACCGCTCTCGAGGAGGCCACCCGATGACCGCCCCCGCATCCCGTGTCGTGCTCGCAGGGAACGTCATCGCCGACCTGGTCGTCGACGTGCCCGCCCTCCCGGAGCGCGGCGGTGATGTCATCGGCACGCGTACGGAGCTGTACGCGGGCGGCGGCTTCAACGCCCTGACCGCCGCGCGCCGCCTGGGCGCGGAGGCGGTGTACGCGGGGCTGCACGGCACCGGCCCGTACGGCGACCTGGTGCGTGCCTCGCTCGCCGCCGAGGGCATCGGCACCGTGCTGGACGCGCGCTCCGACGGCGACACCGGGTTCTGCGTGGCCCTGGTCGACGACGGCGGCGAGCGGACGTTCGTGACGAGCTTCGGCGTCGACGCGCGGATGACGCCGGACGAGGCGGCGACGGTCTCCGGCGCCGTGCGCCCCGGCGACCTCGTGCAGGTCTCCGGGTACGGGCTGGTGATGGAGGTCAACGGGCCGCTGCTCGCCGGGATCGTGGCGGGTCTCGCGGACGACGTACGGGTGTGCCTGGACCCGGGGCCGCTGGTGGCGGACATCCCGGCCGGGGTGCTCGGCCCGGTGCTCGCCCGCACCGACTGGCTGAGCTGCAACGCGCGCGAGGCCGGGCTGATGGCCGGCGTGGCCGGGCCGCGGGCCGCGGCCGAGGTGCTGCGCGGGCGGCTGCGGGCCGGGGCGGGTGTCCTGGTACGGGCCGACAAGGACGGCTGCTGGGTGGCTCCGCCCGGATCGGGGGACGTGGTGCACGTCGCCGGGTTCGCCGTGGACGCGGTCGACAGCAATGGGGCCGGGGACGCGCACGTCGGGGCGTTCCTGGCGCTGCTGGGGCGCGGGGTGCCGGCGGTCGAGGCGGCTCGGGGGGCCAATGCCGCTGCCGCGCTGGCCGTTACTCGCAGGGGGCCCGCGACCGGGCCCACCCGGGGGGAGCTGGCCGAGTTCGTCGGGGCCCGCCTGGCCGGTGCGCTCGGGCTGTTGTAGCGCCCCCGGCGATTGAGCTGAGGTCACGGGGCTCTGCCCCGGACCCCGCTCCTCAATCGCCGGAGGGGCTTGAAATTGCCCCCGGAGGGGCTCAGAACAGGTACTAGTGGTCGTTCTGGGCCAGGCGGAGCAGGTGTTCCGCCAGTGCCTGGCCGCCCGCCGGGTCCCGGCTGATCAGGAGCAGCGTGTCGTCGCCCGCGATGGTGCCGAGGATGACGTGCAGCTCCGCCTGGTCGATGGCCGAAGCCAGGAACTGGGCGGCGCCCGGCGGCGTCCGCAGCACCACCAGGTTCGCCGACGCCTCGGCCGAGATGAGCAGTTCCCCGGCGAGGCGGCGCATCCGCTCCTCCTTCGCCGACTCGCCCAGCGGGGCCTGCGGGGTGCGGAAACCGCCCTCGCTGGGCACGGCGTAGATCAGCTCACCGTTGGTGTTGCGGATCTTGACCGCGCCCAGCTCGTCGAGGTCGCGGGAGAGCGTGGCCTGGGTGACGCTCAGCCCGTCGTCGGACAGCAGCTTCGCCAGCTGGCTCTGCGAGCGCACCGGCTGCCGGTTGAGGATGTCCACGATCCGGCGGTGGCGCGCGGTGCGCGTCTGCGGCACGGCGGGGCCGTGCGTGCCGTTGGCCCCGCGCTCGGCGCCGGACGTCGTCTCCACGGGGTCCGCTTGGCTGCTCATCGTCGTCGTCCCATCCTCAGGATCGTTCTTCCCCGTCGGCCGCTGCGGCGTCCAGGACCGAGGGCAGCGCCGCGAGGAACGCGTCCGCCTCGGCGTCGGTCAGGTTCAGCGGGGGCATCAGCCGGACGACGTCGGGTGCGGGCGCGTTCACCAGGAAGCCCGCGTCCTGGGCCGCCTGCTGCACCTGGGGTGCGCGCGGCCCGGTGAGCACGATACCCAGCAGGAGCCCGGCTCCCCTGACACGACCGACCAGCGGGTGTCCCAGCGATTCGATTCCGGCCGTCAGGCGCTCGCCGACCCGCTTGGTGTTGTCCAGCAGGCCGTCGGCGGCGACGGTGTCCAGCACCGCGAGTCCGGCGGCGCACACCACCGGGTTGCCGCCGAACGTCGTGCCGTGCTGCCCGGGGTTGAGCAGCTTCGCCGTCTCGCCGAACGCCACGGTCACACCGAGCGGCAGTCCGCCGCCGATGCCCTTGGCGAGGGTGACGACGTCCGGTTCGACGCCCTCCTCCGCCTGGTGTGCGAACCAGTGGCCGGTGCGGCCGATGCCGGTCTGCACCTCGTCGAGGACGAGCAGGGTGCCGGTGGCGCGGGTGATCTCGCGGGCCGCCTTCAGATAGCCGGCGGGCGGCACGACCACGCCGTTCTCACCCTGGATGGGCTCGATGATGACGAAGGCGGTGTCCTCGGTGACGGCGGCGCGGAGCGCGTCCACATCGCCGTACGGGACGTGCGTGACGTCGCCCGGGAGCGGGGTGAAGCCGTCCTGCTTGCCGGGCTGGCCGGTCAGGGCGAGGGAGCCCATCGTGCGGCCGTGGAAGCCGCCGGTGGTGGCGACCATGTGGCGCCGCCCGGTGAGCCGGCCGATCTTGAAGGCGGCCTCGTTGGCCTCGGCGCCCGAGTTGCAGAAGAAGACCGAGCCGTCGCGGCCGAACAGCTGGAGCAGCCGCTCGGCGAGGGCGACCGGCGGTTCGGCGATGAACAGGTTCGAGACGTGGCCGAGCGAGCCGAGCTGCCGGGTGACCGCCTCGACGATCGCCGGGTGGGCGTGGCCGAGGGCGTTGACCGCGATGCCGCCGACGAAGTCGGTGTACTCCTTGCCGTCGGCGTCCCACAGCGTGGCGCCGGCGCCCTTGACGAGGGGCAGCCGCGGGGTGCCGTAGTTGTTCATGAGCGCGCCCTGCCAGCGCGAGGTCAGCTCCGCGTTCGTGGTGTGGTCGCTCATGACGTGGTCTCCCCCTCCGCATCGGGCACGACCATCGTGCCGATGCCTTCGTCCGTGAAGATCTCCAGCAGGATCGAGTGCTGGACGCGGCCGTCGATGACGCGGGCGGTGTGCACGCCGTTGCGCACGGCGTGCAGGCAGCCCTCCATCTTCGGGACCATGCCGCTCGCCAGGTCGGGGAGCAGCTTCTCGAGTTCGGCGGCGGTGAGCCGGCTGATGACCTCGTCGCTGTGGGGCCAGTCCTCGTAGAGGCCCTCGACGTCGGTCAGCACCATCAGCGTCTCGGCGTCCAGCGCAGCAGCGAGTGCCGCAGCCGCCGTATCAGCATTGACGTTGTAGACATGGTGATCGTCCTGGGAGCGGGCGATCGAGGAGACGACCGGGATCCGGCCGTCGGCGAGCAGGGCCTCGATGGCGCCGGTGTCGATCTCGGTGATCTCGCCGACCCGGCCGATGTCGACCAGCTCGCCCTCGATGCGGGGCTGGTGCTTGGTGGCGGTGATGGTGTGGGCGTCCTCGCCGGTGATGCCGACGGCGAGCGGGCCGTGCTGGTTGAGCAGACCGACGAGTTCGCGCTGGACCTGCCCGGCGAGCACCATCCGTACGACGTCCATGGCGTCCTCGGTGGTGACGCGCAGGCCCGCCTTGAACTCGCTGACGATGCCGTGCCTGTCGAGCGCCTTGCTGATCTGCGGGCCGCCGCCGTGCACGACGACGGGCTTGAGCCCCGCGTGGTGCAGGAAGACGACGTCCTGGGCGAAGGCGGCCTTCAGCTCCTCGTCGACCATGGCGTTGCCGCCGAACTTGATGACGACGGTCTTGCCGTGGTGGCGGGTCAGCCAGGGCAGCGCCTCGATGAGGGTCTGTGCCTTGGGGAGCGCGGTGTGCTTGCGCGCGGTGGGCTGTGTCTCCTTCGTCCCGCTCATGAGGAGTACGCGCTGTTCTCGTGGACGTAGTCGGCGGTCAGGTCGTTCGTCCAGATCGTCGCCGTCTCGCTGCCGGCGGCGAGGTCGGCGGTGACGACGACCTCGCGGTAGCGCATGTCGACCTGGTCGCGGTCCTCGCCGACGCCGCCGTTCTTGCAGACCCAGACGCCGTTGATGGCGACGTTCAGCCGGTCGGGCTCGAAGGCGGCCCGTGTCGTGCCGATCGCGGACAGCACCCGGCCCCAGTTGGGGTCCTCGCCGTGGATGGCGCACTTGAGGAGGTTGTTGCGGGCGATGGAGCGGCCCACCTCGACGGCGTCGTCCTCGGTCGCGGCGTTGATCACCTCGACCTTGATGTCCTTGCTGGCGCCCTCGGCGTCGCCGATGAGCTGGCGGCCGAGGTCGTCGCAGACGGCGCGCACGGCCTCGGCGAACTCGGCGTACTCCGGGGCGACTTCGGACGCTCCGGAGGCGAGCAGCAGCACGGTATCGTTGGTGGACATGCAGCCGTCGGAGTCGACCCGGTCGAAGGTGAGGCGGGTGGCGTCGCGCAGCGCCTTGTCCAGGACGCCGCTGTCGAGGTCGGCGTCGGTGGTGAGGACGACGAGCATGGTGGCGAGGCCGGGGGCGAGCATGCCCGCGCCCTTCGCCATGCCGCCCACGGTCCAGCCGTCGCCCTGGTGCACCGCGGTCTTGTGCACGGTGTCGGTGGTCTTGATGGCGATGGCGGCCTTCTCGCCGCCGTGCTCCGAGAGCTGTCCGGCGGCGGTCTCGACGCCCGGGAGCAGCTTGTCCATGGGGAGCAGGACGCCGATGAGGCCGGTGGAGGCGACGGCGACCTCGCCCGCGTTCAGGTCGAGGACGTCAGCGACCTTCTCGGCGGTGGCGTGGGTGTCCTGGAAGCCCTTGGGTCCCGTACAGGCGTTGGCGCCACCGGAGTTGAGGACCACGGCGGAGACGAGCCCGCCCTTGAGGACCTGCTCGGACCACAGCACCGGGGCGGCCTTGACGCGGTTGGAGGTGAACACACCCGCGGCCGCCAGACGCGGGCCGCGGTTGACCACGAGGGCCAGGTCCGGGTTCCCGCTCTCCTTGATCCCGGCGGTGATGCCCGCCGCCTGGAATCCCTTGGCTGCCGTCACACTCACGGCGCGACTCCGATCGTCGAGAGCCCCGTGGTCTCGTCGAGACCCAGGGCGATGTTCATGGACTGGATGGCGCCGCCCGCGGTGCCCTTGGTCAGGTTGTCGATCGCGCTGATGACGATGACCCGGCCCGTGGCCTCGTCGTGGGCGACCTGGATCTGCACGGCGTTCGACCCGTACACGGCCGCCGTCTGCGGCCACTGCCCCTCGGGCAGCAGGTGCACGAACGGTTCGTCGGCGTACGCCTTCTCGTAGGCGGCGCGGACGGTCTCGGCGCTGACGCCCGGGACGGTCCTGGCGCTGCACGTGGCGAGGATGCCGCGCGGCATGGGCGCGAGGGTCGGCGTGAACGACACGGCGACCCGCTCACCGGCCGCCGCGCTGAGGTTCTGGATCATCTCGGGGGTGTGCCGGTGGCCGCCGCCGACGCCGTACGGCGACATGTTCCCCATGACCTCGCTGCCGAGGAGATGGGGCTTGGCAGCCTTGCCGGCGCCGGAGGTGCCGGACGCGGCGACGATCACGGCCTCGTGCTCGACGAGCCCCGCCGCGTACGCGGGGACGAGCGCGAGGGAGACGGCCGTCGGGTAGCAACCGGGCACCGCGATGCGCTTGGACCCCTCCAGCGCGGCGCGGCCACCCGGCAGTTCGGGAAGGCCGTAGGGCCAGGTGCCCGCGTGCGGGCTGCCGTAGAACGCCTCCCAGTCGGCGGCGTCCTTCAGCCGGAAGTCGGCGCCCATGTCGACCACGAGCACGTCCGGGCCGAGCTGCTCGGCGACGGCGGCGGACTGGCCGTGCGGCAGCGCCAGGAAGACGACGTCGTGGCCGGCGAGCACGTCGGCGGTGGTCTCCTGGAGCACGCGGTCGGCGAGCGGGAAGAGATGGGGCTGGAGGGCACCGAGGCGCTGTCCCGCGTTCGAGTTGCCCGTCAGGGCGCCGATCTCGACCTCGGGGTGGGCGAGGAGCAGGCGCAGCACTTCGCCGCCCGCGTATCCACTCGCCCCTGCCACTGCTGCGCGTACCGCCATGGAACCCTCCTCCTAGATGGCATGACTATACGTCGCGCTGCACGTTTATGCAATCGACCTTTGGAGGCGCCCCACCGGGCGCGCAGAGCACGGGTTCCGGACCTCCGGCCGGTCACTCCGCCGCGTCGGAGCCCTTGGGATGACTGGCCTGGAAGCGTGCCTTCTTCTGGCGGTTCCCGCAGGTGTTCATGTCGCACCACCTGCGGGTGCGGCTCCGGCTGGTGTCGAAGAAGGCGGCGCGGCAGGTCGGCGAGGCGCACAGGGCCAGCTTCCCGTCGCGCTCGCCGGCGACGACCGCGACCGCGTCGGCGGCGATCACACCGAGGGCGTCCTCCACGGGAGCGTCCGGGCCGAGCCGCCAGCGCCGCTTGCCGCCGTCGGTGAGGATCGCCGCGGCCCGGCCCCGGGCACTGTGGTCGTTGATGATCCGGACGGCCGGCGCGGGGAGGGCTTCCCCGGTCGCGGCCGCGGTCGCGACGGCGTGGATCGACTCCCGGAGTTCGCGGGCGAGGTCGAGCTGGTCCGCGGTGCAGGAGTCCACGACGAGGCCGCTCACCGCCAGCCAGTCGACGAGCCGCCGCGGTACGGGGATGCGCTCCACTGAATCGCCGAAACGCTCCGACAGGGTTCCCGTGAAGCTGGTCGCCAGGACGGGGCCGAGACGGAAGTCGGGGAAGGCGTCACGCATGGAACCAGCTTAGCCGGTTACGGCCGGGATCGGGGGTTGCGTGAACCAGCAATGCCGGTTCACGATAGGTCGTGTCCGGTTCCCCGACGGCCAGGAGATCCCATGCCTCGCCCCGCCAGTGACGTACAAGCCTTTGAAGCCCGTGCGAGCGACGCCGACCTGGAGGATCTGCGCGCCCGCCTGGCCGCGGCGCGGCTGCCGGAGGCCGAGACGGTCCTCGGTGCCGCACCCGGTCCGCGCCGCTGGGCGCAGGGGGTTCCGCTCGCCGACCTCGTCGAGGTCGTGGAGTACTGGCGCACCGGGTACGACTGGCGCGCGTTCGAGGCGCGGCTCGACCGGATCGGCCAGTTCCGCACGACCGTCGACGGCCTGGGGATCCACTTCCTGCACCGCCGGTCGGCGCGCGCGGACGCCACACCCCTGCTCCTGACGCACGGCTGGCCGGACAGCGTCGCCCGGTTCGCCGACGTGGTGGAGGAGCTGGCGGACCCGGAGGACGCCGGCGCACCGGCGTTCCACGTCGTGGTCCCTTCGCTGCCCGGTTTCGGTCACAGCGACAAGCCGGCCACCACCGGCTGGGGCACCGAGAGGATCGCGGCCGCGTGGGTGGAGCTGATGGGCCGCCTCGGCCACGACAGGTTCGCGGCCCACGGCGGCGACTGGGGCGGCAACATCACCACGGTGCTCGCCGGCCGGTTCCCCGAGCACGTGCTCGGCATCCACACCACGTTCGCGGAGGGCCCGCCCGGGCTGTCGACGGACGGGCTGACGGAGGCCGAGCGCCGGTGGGCCGGGGAGACCCGCGACTTCTGGCGGCACCGCGCGGCGTACGCGAAGCAGCAGGCGACGCGGCCGCAGACCATCGGCTACTCGCTCGTCGACTCACCGGTCGGGCTGCTCGCCTGGATCCTCGACAAGTTCGCCGAGTGGTCGGACACCGAGGACAGCCCGTTCGAGCGGATCTCCCGGGACAGGATCCTCGACGACGTCACCCTGTACTGGCTGACGCGGACCGGCGCCTCGGCGGCCCGCATCTACTACGAGAGCCACAACGCGCTCGACCCCGGCCTGCGGGTCGACGTCCCGGCGGCGCTCACCATGTATCCCCGCGACGTCGAGAAGTGCCCGCGCCCCTGGGCGGAGCAGCGGTACCGGCGGATCGTCCGGTGGAAGGAGCCCGAAGCGGGCGGACACTTCCCGTCGCTGGAGGTTCCGGAGTACTTCGTCGAGGACCTCAGGGAAGGCCTCGCGGCGGTGCTGGCCGCCCAAGGGTGACATCGGGTTGATAGGCAAGCGACGGGTTGCCTATGGTGGAGCGGTGGCCGATGACGTTTTCAAAGCCTTGGCCGACCCCACCCGCCGCACCATCCTCGACGAACTGACGCAGGCGTCCGGACAGACACTGTTCGAGATCTGTTCCCGGCTGAGCACGAGGCACGGGCTCGGCATGTCGCGGCAGGCGGTCTCGCAGCATCTCGCGGTGCTGGAGTCCGCGGGCCTCGTCGAGACCCGGCGGGAGGGCCGCTACAAGTTCCACGACCTGAACACGGCTCCGTTGCGGCAGATCACCGAACGATGGCTCGCGCACGACCCGTACGGCCCCGAGGAGAGCACCCCATGAAGATCCACATGACCAGCGTCTTCGTCGACGACCAGGCGAAGGCCGAGCACTTCTACACCGAGATCCTCGGCTTCCGGAAGAAGCACGACATCCCGCTGGGCGAGGGTGCCCGCTGGCTCACCGTCGTCTCCTCCGAGGAGCCCGGCGGCACCGAACTCCTCCTGGAGCCCGCCGGGCACCCGGCCGTCAAGCCGTATCGCGACGCGCTCGTCGGCGACGGCATCCCGCTGGCGCAGTTCGCCGTCGACGACGTGCGGGCGGAGTACGAGCGGCTGACGGCCCTCGGCGTCCGCTTCACCCAGGAGCCCGTGGAGATGGGCCCGGTGACCACCGCCGTCCTCGACGACACGTGCGGGAACCTGATCCAGCTCGCCACGGAGCCGAAGGAGACCGCGGCGGGCTAGGCCTCGCCCCGCAGTCCCCGTACGAGATCGCGCGGGAGGCCGTGCGTGTCGTGCAGGTACCGCAGGTCCTCCTCGGTGAGCGGGCCGCGGAAGCGCGGCCGGTCGAGCACCCTGCGGCCGGTGTCCAGGAGCCGGCGGAAGCGGCGCTCCTCGTCGATCAGGACGCCGCGCACCCGCTCGGTGCCGGTGTCCTGGCGGAAGTGGTCGAGGGTGTGCTCGACCAGCTCGGCGGGCAGATCGCCGAGGTGCCGGTCGCGGTCGTCGCGCCACAGGGTGGTGAGGACGCGGCGGACCAGCCGGCGCAGGACGTAGCCGCGGCCGGTGGCGGCCGGCCGGACACCGTCGCCGAGCACCACCAGGGCCGAGCGGAGGTGGTCGGTGACCAGCCGCGTCGACGTCTCGTCCAGGGGACCCCACAGACCGGGCAGCCGCTCCCGCCACGGGGTGAAGACATCGCAGTCGAAGACCGAGGTGTGGCCCTGCAACAGGGTGGCCAGCCGTTCCAGGCCGAGCCCGGTGTCGACGTTGTGCCGGGGCAGCGGCACGAGGGAGCCGTCGGGCAGGCCGCGGTACCGCATCATCACGTGGTTCCACACCTCCACCCAGCGCTCGTCCCCGGTGGGCGTCGAGCGGGGCGGGGTGTCGCCCGTCCACAGGAAGATCTCCGAGTCGGGGCCGCACGGCCCGGTCGGCCCTCCGGACCACCAGTTGTCGTCGACGGTCGGCTCGACCGGGACGCCGAGCCGCTGCCAGGTCTCCAGCGACTCGGTGTCGGGTCCGCTGCGTCCGTCGCCGCCGAACACCGTGGCGTGCAGCCGTCCCGGATCGATGCCGAAGCCCTCGGTGAGCAGCCCGTACCCCCATTCCAGGCTGCGCGGCAGGCCGTAGTCGCCGAGCGACCAGGTGCCGAGCATCTCGAAGACGGTCAGGTGGGTGAGGTCGCCCACCTCGTCCAGGTCCGTGGTGCGCAGACAGCGCTGGACGTTGACGAGACGGGTGCCGAGGGGGTGCGGGCGGCCCTCCAGATACGGAGTGAGGGGGTGCATGCCCGATGTCGTGAACAGGACCGGGTCGCCGGGCGGCGGCAGCAGCGTGGACCCGGTGATCCGGCGGTGGCCGCGCTCCTCGTAGTACTCGACGAAGGTACGCAGGACGGTCTCGGTGTCCATGGGGGCTCCTTGGGGGTGCGTGCGGCGGCGCCGGAGGACGGTGCGCGCGATCACCGGGAGCGGGACGGAGAGCCCTGGGAAGTCATCGGCGGACCGTGTCCGGTCGCCGAGGGAGAGAAGACGTCAGGCGGCGGCAACCGGCGAGCTGGTCGCTCGCGCGGTCGCGGTGGTGGTTCGGCCGGTGACGTTCATGCCGTCGACGGTAACGCGACGCGACGCCCGCACGCATCCGCTTTTCGGCGCAGCGCCCTGCTCGGCTTACGGTCGAGGCGGGGCCGCACCCCCGGCACCATCCCCGGCGCATCCACGGAGGCAGCACGTGACCGGACTTCCCGCCCGCGGCGAAGGGCCGCCGCGATGACGGACGTGCTGTGGCTGGGCGGGCCGCCCGGCGCCGGGAAGTCGACCGTCGCCGAGCGGCTGGCCCGCCGGTACGGACTGCGCCGCTATCACGCGGACACCCGCACCTGGGCGCACCGCGACCGGGCGCTCGCCGCGGGGGTCCCGGCCGCGGAGCGGTTCGAGCGGCTCTCCCCCGCGGACCGCTGGGCGGCGCCCGTCGACGAGCTGTACGCGATGGCGCTGCACCACGAGCGCGGCCCGATGGTCGCCGACGACGTACGGGCCCTGCCCCCGGCGCCGCTCACGATCGCCGAGGGCACGGTGATCACCCCGCGCCTGGTCGACGCGCTCCCCGGCCGGGCCGCGCTGTGGCTGCTGCCGACCCCCGAGCTCCTCGAAGAGCGGCTGGCCGAACGGGAGTTGGCCCCGGGCCCGCTGGCCCTCTACCGCCGCCTCGCCGAGGTCGTCGAGACCGAGGTACGCGCGTCGGGGGCGCCCTTCCTCAGGATCGACGGCGCCACGGACACCGTGCGGGCGGTCGAGGACCGGTGGGCCCGGCACCTGGCCGCGGGGCCGCACGCTGCCGGCCGGGAGGAGCGCCGGGCCCTGCTGCGCGAGGCGAACGAGGCGGTCGTCGCCCAGTACGACGGGTTCTTCGCCCGGCCCTGGGCACCGGACGGACGGGACACCGCCGAGGCCGACTTCTCGTGCGCGTGCGGGGACACCGCCTGCACGGACCGCGTCCGCCGCCGGATCGCGGCGGTCGACCCCGCCGAGCCGTCACACCGGGACACACAGGCAGGATGGGAAGCGGCGGCGGGCGCGCTGCGCGCGGAAACAGAGACAGGAGAAGGCACGTGACGGGTGAACTCCGGCCGGTGCCGGACGCGTTGGCGTTCCTCGCCGGGAGCTGGCAGGTGGAGCGGACGGTGCGGGATCTCGCCGACGACGTCACCGGCACGTTCACCGGCACGACGGACTTCACGGCGGACCGCGCGGCGCCGGAGGCGGGCGCGCTGCGGCACGTCGAGTCGGGCAGCTTCACGTGGCGGGGCACCGCGCGCCCCGCCGAGCGGACGCTGCTCTACGTGCCGGGAGAGGTACCCGGCACCGCGGTCGTGCGCTTCGCCGACGGCCGCTTCTTCCACGGCCTCGATCTGCGCACCGGCCACCACGTGGCGGACCACCCGTGTTCGGCGGACCTCTACCGGGGCGAGTTCACGGTGTACGACGCCGGGCGCTGGCGGACCGTGTGGCGGGTGAAGGGCCCGGCGAAGGACCTGGTCCTCACGACGGCCTACCGGCGCCGAGCCGCAGACTCCACCAGCCCGGCCGGCCGCTGACGGTGGCCGTCGACAGCGGCGGCACGTCGATGTTCCAGTACGTCGACGGGGGCGCCTTCAGCGCGTAGACGAGCACCGCGCGGACCACGGACGGCTCGGCGATCGCCACCATCCGGGTGCCGTCGTCGGCGGGCCGGGTGTCCAGCCAGGCGCCGACCCGGGCGATGAAGGCGAGCAGCGGCTCCCCGCCGTGCGGCGCGGCGCGCGGATCGGCCAGCCAGCGGTCGACGGCGGCCGGTTCGACGGCCGTCACCTCGGCGAGTGTGCGGCCCCGCCAGCGGCCCATGTCGCAGTCGCGCAGGGCGGGCTGGACCAGCGGGGTGAGCCCGAGCGCGTCGCCGGTGGCGCGGCTGCGCGGGGTCGGTGAGCAGTAGCGCAGCTCGGCGGCGGCCAGCGGCCCGAACCCGGGCGCCGCGCGCAGCACTTCGTACCAGCCCGCGTGGTCGAGCGGGCGGTCGTCGTCGAAGCGCTCGGTGAGCAGGGAGGAGCTGCGCGCGGCCGCGAGAAGTGTGACGCTCAGCTGCATGCCTGATCGTGTAACCGGCCGGTAGCACCGGTCAAGGGTTCACTCCGGGTTCACAGGCCGCGGGATCAGGAACGTACGGCCGGGTCGTAGTAGTGGACCATCCACTGGGCCGGCTCCGGCAGCGGCTGGAAGCCCGCCCGCTCGTACACGCCGTGCGCGTCGCTGGTGGCGAGCAGGACGCGGCGGACGCCGAGCGGCCGCAGGTGTTCGCGGACGGCCACGACGAGGGCCTTGCCGAGCCCCTTGCCGCGCACGGAGCGGTCCACGTACACGTCGCAGAGCCAGGCGAAGGTCGCCGAGTCCGTCACGACCCGGGCGTAGGCCACCTGCTCCCCCGACGCGGTGTCGTACGCGCCGAAGTTGAGGGAGCCCGCGATCGCGGCGTCCTGCGTCTCGCGCGGGCGGCCCTCGGCCCAGTACGCGTCGGTGGACAGCCAGTGGTGGACGCGGGCGGGGTCGATCCGCGCGGGGTCGACGGAGATCTCATAGCCGTCGGGAAGCTCGGCCGCGGGTACGGGGGTTGCTGACATGGGCGGGATCGTCGCACGTCACACCGGGGCGGGTCGATCCGGTTTCCGCTCGTCCCAGGCCGTCGCGAGCCGCCGCACCCCCTCGCTGATCTCCGCGGTGCTCGCCACGGCGACGAAGCCGAACCGGAGGTACGGGGCCGGTGGTTCGGCCGCGAAGTACGGGCGGCCCGGGGCGACCGCGACGCCCGCCCGCAGCGCGGCCGTGACCAGTTGCCGCTCGTCCGTGCCGTCGGGCAGCCGCGCCCACAGGTGGTAGCCGCCGGCCGGGATGTGCGGCAGCGCGAGCTCGGGCAGCCGCTCGGTGACGGCGGCGGCCATCAGATCGCGGCGGCGCCGCAACTCCGCCGCCACGGTGCGCAGATGGCGGGGCCAGGCGGGCGAGCCGACGAGTTCGAGGGTGGCCTCCTGGAGCGGCCGGGGCACGAAGAGGTGGTCGACGACCTGGATGGCGCGCAGCCGTTCCAGGACCGGGCCGCGCGCGGCGAGCGCGCCGATGCGCAGGCTCGGTGACGTGGCCTTGGTGAGGGAGGAGACGTGCACGACGACTCCGTCGGTGTCGTCGGCGGCCAGCGGCCTGGGCAGCGGTCCCGCGTCCTCGTGGGCGAGGCGGCGCACGAAGTCGTCCTCGACGACGAAGGCACCGGCCGCGCGGGCGATCCGCAGCACGTCGGGGCGGCGGTCCGGGGCGAGCACGGCGCCGGTCGGGTTCTGGAACAGCGGCTGGCAGACGAAGACCCGGGCGCCGGACGCCCTGAAGGCCTGTTCGAGGAGGTCGGGGCGGACGCCGTCGCGGTCGACCGGGACCGGGACCGGCCGCAGCCCGGCGGCCCGCGCGATCGCCAGCATGCCCGGGTACGTGGGCGACTCCACCAGGACCGGCGCCCCGGGCGGAGCGAGCGCGCGCAGGGCGGTGACCAGCGCCGACTGCCCGCCGGACGTGATCAGCACCTCGGCGTCGGTGACCGCTCCGCCGATGCCGCGCGCGAACCACTCCCGCAGTTCGGGCAGTCCGTCGACGGGCGGGCGGGCCCAGGCGCCGGGGCGGCGGCCCGCGCGGGCGAGCGCGGCGGACAGCGCGGCGCCGGGCTGGAGCACCTCGTGCAGATAGCCGCCGTTGAACTCGATCACCCCGGGCGGCGGCGCGGCCAGCGTGACCAGGACGCCGGACGCGTCGACGGTGCGCGGTACGCCCTCGGCGGCGCCCTCGGCGCTGAGCGCGACCTCCTGCCAGGACGTGTCCCCGGCCGGGGCCGCCGAGCGGGCCGCGGCCTTGAAGGCGCCCGCGCCGGGCCGGGTCACGACGAGCCCTTCGGCGGCGAGCTGGGCGAGGGCCCGCGAGACCGTCACGGGGCTGACCCTGAACCGCTCCACGAGCTCTCTGCTCGACGGCAGCTTCTCTTGTTCGGAGTAGCGGTTCAGCTCTTTCCGCAACTGTTTCGCCAATTCCTCGACACTGCTACCGTGTTGCATGAAAGCTGAGAATAGCGCTACTGACCAGATGGCGATAGCGGTCGGCGGCCCGCCCGCCCCCACGACCTCCGCGTCCCCCGCATCGCCCACGCCCTCCACGGGCCTTCCGGCCGCCGCCTCGGACAGGGTGCGGGGCACCCTCCTCGCGGCGCTCGGCGTCGTCACGTTCTCGCTCACCTTCCCGTCCACCGTGTGGGGCCTGGAGGGCTTCGGGCCGTGGTCGCTGGTGGGCGTGCGCAGCGTGCTCGCGGCGGTGATCGCGGGCACGGGCCTGCTCGTACTGCGGGTGCGGGTTCCCGAGCGGCGCCACTGGAGCGGGCTCGCCGTCGTCGGCGCCGGGGTCGTGCTCGGCTTCCCGCTGCTGACGACGCTCGCCCTGCGGACGGCGACGACCGCGCACTCCGCCGTGGTCGTCGGCCTGCTGCCGCTGACCACGGCCGCGTACTCGGCGCTGCGCACCGGGGCCAGGCCCTCGCGCACCTTCTGGATCGCGGCGTGCGCGGGCGCCGCCGCGGTGGTCGCGTTCACCGTGCAGCAGAGCGGCGGTGCGCTGACCCGCGCCGACGTCTACCTCTTCGGCGCCCTGCTGATCTGCGCCGCCGGATACACCGAGGGCGGCCGGCTCGCCGGGTTCATGCCGGGCTGGCAGGTCATCGCCTGGGCGCTGGTGCTGTGCCTGCCGGTCACCGCGACCGGGGCGGGCGTCGCCCTGTCGGCCGAGCCGGTGCGCCTGTCCGCGCACGCCGTCGTCGGCCTCGTCTGGGTGGCGGCCGTCTCGACCTTCCTCGGCCTGCTCCTGTGGTACCGGGGCATGAGCCTCATCGGCATCCCCAAAGCCAGTCAACTCCAGCTCGCACAGCCCCTGTTGACGCTCGTCTGGTCCGTGCTGCTGCTCGGCGAGACCCTGCCGGTGGCGGCGCCGGTCACCGCCGCGGCGGTCCTGGTGTGCATCGCCGTCACCCAGCGGGCGCGCGGCTAGTACCGCTCCCGAAGGCACAAAAGGGTCCAACTCGCCTACCGGGCCGTAGACTTGGCCCCACCACAGGCAGCGCGAGGGGGCACTCCTGATGTACGCATCCGTTGGCGACCAGCTCCTGGTGCACGGCCGGATCGTCGGGCAGCACGACCGGATCGCCCAGATCGTCGAAGTGCTCGGGGCGAACGGGTCGCCGCCCTTCCGGGTCCGCTTCGAGGACGGCCACGAGGCCATCATGTCGCCGGGCCCGGACGCGGTCGTCCGGCCCGTGCTCAGGAATCCGGAGTGACCCGGCGCGTGTAGTGGTCGGCGACGACCCGGGCCATCGCCCCGATCCGGTCCTCCCCGACCTCCTTGGCGGAGAAGTAGATGTGGCCGCGCACCTCGCGGCGGCTGTCCGCGAACGTGAGGTGCCGGGACAGCTCCGCCGGATCCTGCCAGGCGGTGCCCTGCGCGGGATCGCCCGCCTTGTAGAGCGCCTCACCGATGTACAGCCGCACCCCGGTCCCCCGGACCACGTCGGCCCACCAGGGCACGAGCTTGGCGTAGTCGGCCGCCGCGAAGCCGATGTTCCAGTACACCTGAGGTGCGATGTAGTCGATCCACCCCTCGCGGACCCACTTGCGGGTGTCGGCGTGCAGGTCGTCGTAGGTCTGCACGCCCGCCGCGCTGTCCGAGCCCCGCGGGTCCGTCGCCCGGTTGCGCCACACGGCGAACGGGCTGATCCCGAACCGCACCCCGGGCCGCGCCTTCTCGATGCGCTGGGCCATCTCCCGTACGAGCCGGTCGATGTTGTCGCGCCGCCAGGCCGCCTTGTCGGTGAACCCGCCGCCGTGCGCGGCGAACGTGGCGTCGTCGTCGAAGGTCTGGCCGGGCACGGGATAGGGGTAGAAGTAGTCGTCGAAGTGCACGGCGTCGACCGCGTACTTCTTGACCGCGTCGACCATCGCGTCCTGCACGAACCGGCGGACCTCGGGCAGTCCCGGGTTGTAGTACAGCTTCCCGCCGTACGGCACGATCCACTCCGGGTGGCGCCGGGCCGGATGCGTGGGCACGAGCCGACCGGGGTCCGTGTGGTTCGCCACGCGGTACGGGTTGAACCAGGCGTGCAGTTCGAGACCGCGCCGGTGCGCCTCCGCCACGGCCGTGCCCAGCGGGTCCCAGCCCGGATCCTTGCCCTGGACCCCGGTGAGCACCTCCGACCACGGTTCGTACGGGGACGGCCACAGCGCGTCGGCCGCCGGGCGCACCTGGAAGACCACCGCGTTCAGCCGGCGGGCGACGGCCGTGTCGAGGTGGGCGAGGAGTTCGGCCCGCTGTTCGGCGGGGGTGAGGCCGGGCTTCGAGGGCCAGTCCCGGTTCGCGACGCTGGCCAGCCACATCCCCCGCAGTGCGGGCCCGCGGCGCGGCACGGGCTCACCGGCCACCGCGTCCCCGGCCGTCACCCCCGCCAGCGCGAGCGCGGCACCCAGCGTGAAGACTCGGCGTGACATACGTCCCATGGATCCCCCCGAATTCCCGTGCAACTGTGAGTCCCTATATAAACAGCCGTTAACCCGGACTCCACCCCTCCCATGTCTACGGGGTAACGTGCAGATCCGGAACCCCCTGGAAACGTATCTGGATCTCTGTTCCGGCAACCCCGGACGAACCTGACGAACATCGAAAGGCACGAGGTGACGGACGCCTTGACTGACATCACACGCGTCGGAGTGGTGGGCTGTGGCCAGATGGGCGCCGGCATCGCTGAGGTCTGCGCCCGCAGCGGCCTCGACGTGATGGTCGCGGAGACCACCGGCGAGGCCCTGGAGATCGGCCGCACCCGGCTCCTCAACTCCCTCGCGAAGGCGGCCGCCCGCGGCAAGATCAGCGAGACCGAGCTGGCGGAGACCCAGGCCCGGCTGACCTTCACCACGGATCTGGGCGAGTTCGCCGACCGCGACCTCACCATCGAGGCCGTCGTGGAGAACGAGCAGGTCAAGACGGAGATCTTCCAGGTCCTCGACCAGGTCGTGACGCGTCCCGACGCGATCCTCGCCTCGAACACCTCCTCCATCCCGTTGGTGAAGCTGGCCGTGGCGACCTCCCGCCCGGACCACGTCATCGGCATCCACTTCTTCAACCCGGCCCCGGTGCAGAAGCTCGTCGAGCTGATCCCGGCCCTGACCACGTCCGAGGGCACGATCAGCCGCGCCCAGGCGCTGGTCGAGAAGACCCTCGGCAAGCACGCGATCCGCGCCCAGGACCGCTCGGGCTTCGTGGTGAACGCCCTTCTCGTGCCGTACCTCCTCTCCTCCATCCGCATGTTCGAGTCGGGCATCGCCAGCCGCGAGGACATCGACAACGGCATGGAGCTGGGCTGCGCCCACCCGATGGGCCCGCTCAAGCTGTCCGACCTGATCGGCCTCGACACGATCGCCTCCATCGCCGACTCGATGTACGCCGAGTACAAGGAGCCGCTGTACGCCGCTCCCCCGCTGCTCCAGCGGATGGTCGACGCGGGCCGGCTCGGCCGGAAGTCCGGATCGGGCTTCTACACGTACGTGTAGCCCCTGTCGGGGAGTCACTCAGCGTATTCGAACAGCGGGCCCGGTGTTCTTCGGAACACCGGGCCCGTTCGTTTCGCACGGGGTGCGTGCGCCCTGCTCGCATATGCCCATCGCACACGCTCCCGCCGCGTCCACCAGGCGAGTTGACTTCTGTTGCGCACAACAGGGATGTGACGACTACAGAAAGGAGCGGACTCGTGACCACCGACCCGGAACATCCCGTGGTCTCGGAAGAATTCGCAGAGTTACGCCGCGTCTTCGAGGTCGGGCTGACCCGCATCGACGGTGAACTGGCCCTGCTGGCCCACCGCGACGACCAGAACGTCAAGGATCAGGACGACCTCAACGCGCGGATCACCGCGTTGGAACACACACGCTGGCCCCTGCCCACGGTCGCCGCGCTGACGACGGTCGGAGCCCTCGCCATCGCGGTGTGGCAGGCGCTCGGGCACTAGGGCCTGCCACGGCGGGAAGAGCTCAGCCGAGCCTGAGTTGGTGGAGCAGCAACAAGGCGGCCGCCATATTGGCGGCCGGGACCTCACCTCGGGCGAGCATGTCGGGGACGAGTTTGAGCGGGACCCATTCCCTGCGGTCCGACTCGAAGTCGTCCTGGGGGTGGCCGATGTACGTTGCCTCGTCGGTCCAGTAGATGTGGTGCCGGGCGTCCGTCAGACCGTTGCACGGTTCGACGCTCATCAGGTGCCGCAGCGGTCCCGGCCGCCAGCCGGTCTCCTCCTCCAGTTCCCGGGCGGCCGCGTACGCGATGTCCTCGCCGTCCTCGACGACTCCTGCCGCGAGTTCCCAGCCCCAGCTGTCGGTGATGAAGCGGTGCCGCCACAGCAGGAGCACCTCGTCCGCGTCGTTGACCACCGTCGCGACGGCCACCGGGCGCAGCCGGATCAGGAAGTGGTCGAGGTGTCGGCCGTCGGGGAGTTCGACGTCCGCCAGGTTGACGCTGAACCACCGGTTTTCATACACAGTTTGTTCGTTCTGTTTCGTCCACTGCACGGTTCTGCCACCTTCCGTCGAGTTGATGGCAATATCGCAGCAGTGGCGTGGTCGAGCGCCCCGCGAAAGGGCTCAGAGCGGTACGCGCAGCGCCCCGTCGATGAGTTCGGCGGCCTCCGCCGTGCCGGCGCAGCCGCTGCGCACCAGGTGCTCGCGCACCGCCCGGAGCCTGTCGCGCAACCGCTGGGACTCCATCCCCCGGGCGGCCTCGGCCATCCGCACGGCCGTCTCGGCGGCCTGTTCCGTGTTCCCCTGTCTGAGCTGGATCTGGCTGAGGACGGCGAGCCGGTGGACCCGGCCGCGGTCGTGCGCGGGCGTGTGCACGGCCTCGGTGGCGTGCTCCTTCGCACCGGCGTAGTCGCCGAGGCTCAACAGGGCTTCCGCCACCTGTACGTTGACGAATCCCGGCTGGACGTATCCCGTTTCGTCCGGTTCGTGGCCACGCCGGATCCGGTCGGCGGCGGACTCGGCACGCCGGATGCATTCCAGGGCGCTGGTGCCGTCACCGAGGTGGGCGTACGCCTTGGCCTGCATCGCGTACAGATCGGACGCCAGGGCGGGGGTGATGTGCCGGCCCGCCGCCCGCAGCGCGGCCTCCGCGAAGGCGACCGCCTGCCGGTACTCGCGCATGTGCAGCGACTGATTGACGAGCAGCGCTATGACGTAGGCACCGAGCCCGCGGTCCCCGCTGGCCTTGGCGAGCCGCAGCGCCTGGTGGAAGTAGCGCTGGGCGAGTCCGTGCGCGTCGGAGTCGTAGGCGCAGATGCCCGCGATGGCGACCAGACCGCCGGTGGCCCGGTGCAGATCGCGTCCCGTCTCGTCCGTGTAGCCGCCGCGCAGCAGCGGGGCGGCCTCGGTGTTGAGGAAGCCGACGATGCGGATCCGGGTCGCGATGCCGCCCGCCTTGCGGTACATGTGCTCGTAGTGCGTCCGGGCCGAACGCATCAGCTCCAGGTCGGCGGGGCTCACCTGGTGGCGGCCGCCGCGCGAGACGTCGGTGTCCTCCGGCGGGTTCTCCCACTCCCACACCGGCATCACGGCCGGGGTGCCGGTGACCGCCGGCGCGTCCAGGATGTGCCGGCGCTGCTGCTGGTCCGAGCGCCACAGCGCGGTGGCCCGCTCCACGAACCCGGACAGGGTGCCGCTGTGCGGGACGGCCGGCTCGCCGGGGATGCCGAGGCCGATGTCGTCGAGGGTGACGTGCCGCTGGAGGCGGGCGGCCAGCACCTCGCAGATCAGGTCGGGCACCTGGCCGCGCGGGCGCTGCCCCTTCAACCACCGCGCCACGGCGGTGTGTTCGTATCTCAGGGCGAGCCCACGGGCCTTCCCCGCGTGGTTCACATGGGCGGCGAGGCCCGCGTGGGAGACCCCGGCCTCGTCGAGGATCGCGTCGAGCAGGGTGTTGGGCTGCATGGATGCCCTCCGTTGGCTCGGTACGGCCAGCGTAGTGGAGTGCGCTTCACACGGGGTGCGATCGGAATGCCCAACTCCGCCACCAAAGCACTCTGTTGTGGCCGGTTTCCCCCCGGTTGACTGAACTGCCTCACCAAGAGGCGGGTGCGGGCCGCCGGCTCCCCCTCGTACAGCGCGGCGGCCCGTATCCGCGCCGTCCGCCCGCCCGTCTGCCCGACACTCCACGGCGGGCGGACGGCACGCCCCCGGAGAGGCGGTGGTGTCAGGGAACCGTGTGCACGGTGCGCCCCAGGGGGTCCCCGTGCTGGACGGGAACGCGCCTGCGGTCGTTGCGCAGCACCAGCATCGCCGCGTCGTCGCTGGGCGGCCCTCCGATGTGCCGCAGCAGCCGGGCGTACACGGCCTGCACCACGGCGGTCGGTACGACGGTCCGGTGCCCCACGACCTCGGAGAGCGCGTCCTGGAACGGAAAGAACCGGCCGCGCGCGTCGCGGCCGTCCTCGATGCCGTCGGTGTGCAGCAGTAAGCCCTCCCCCGGCAGGATCCGCCCGCACCGCACCGGTGCCAGCTCGGGCGGCAGCGGGAACGGTCCGAGGGGCGGCATCGGATCGCCGCCGATCAGCTGCTCGGCGCGGCGCGCGGCGCCCGGACGCAGCAGATACGGCCACGGGTGACCGCAGTTGAGCGCGTGCACGGCGCCGTCCTGCCGGATCTCCAGGAGCAGGACGGTCACGAACTCCTCGGCGAGCGGGTTCTCGGGCTCGGCGCCCCCGGCGGCGGGGTGTTCGTCGCGCGAGCGCTGGCGCAGATGGCGGGCGTGGGCGCGCTCCAGCCTCCGTAACACGCCGCCGAGCTCGCTCTCGTCGTGGGCGGCCTCGCGGAAGCTGCCGAGGACGGCGCCGACGGTGGCGAGCGCGGCCAGGCCGTGTCCGCGGACGTCGCCCATGACGATCCGTACGCCGTGATCGGTGGCCACGACGTCGTACAGGTCGCCGCCGATGCTGGCCCCCCGGTCGGCGGAGAGCTGGCCCGCGGCGAGCGCGAGTCCGTCGATCCGCGACGGCAGCGGCCGCAGCAGCACGGACTGGGCGGCACCGGCGACCGCCCGCATCTCCCGCAACTCCCTCAGCAGGCCGTGGCGGGCGTGGACTATCAGCCCGGTGCCCACGGCGAAGAAGACGGCGCTGCTCACGATCCGCGCGCCCAGACCGGTCTGCTGGGCGAGCGGGCAGGCGAACTTGTACGAGATGGCGACGGCACCCCACACGGAGGGCAGCCCCAGCATGAGGACACGCCGGAGCCGTCGGGGGTGGGCGTGGACGGCCCGCGCGAGCCGTCTGCGGAGGGTGGTGGGGAAGACTCGGGTGGGCGCCCTGGTCTCGGAACGAATCATGCCGACGGCCCCCTAGGCCCTGTTCAGCGGGCTCACCGGTCGGCCCGGCGGCCGCACTGATTGTTGCGACCTGCCGCGGCGCCCGGGTGGGATCATCGCGATTCCTCACCCGAACGAGTGAGGGGCCCACCCGGTGTCCCGGGTGGGCCCCTCACGGGCGTGCTGTCCGCACCATTACGCTCCGCGCAGCACCGCGCCCGCGCTCTCGGCGGCCTGGGCGACCGCGGCGTCGCGGGCGGCGCTGGCCTCCTCGACCGTCAGGGTGCGGTCACCGGCGCGGAAGCGCAGCGCGTACGCGAGGGACTTCTTGCCCTCGCCGAGCTGCTCCGCGTTCTCGTACACGTCGAACAGGCGGATGCCCTCCAGGAGTTCACCGGCGCCGAGGCGCAGGTAGTGCTCCACGGCGGCGGCCGGGACGTCCTTGTCGACGACGAGGGCGACGTCCTGGGTGGCCACCGGGAACGTGGAGATGCGGGGCGCCTCGACGGCACCGTCGCTCGCCCGCTCCAGGAGGTCCAGGTCGAGCTCCATCGCGCTGGTGCGGGCCGGCAGTCCGAGCGCCTTGACGGCGCGCGGGTGCAGCTCACCGGCGTGACCGGCAAGGGTCTTGACCCCGTCGATGATCACGTACAGCGCGGCGCAGCGGCCCGGATGCCACGGCTCGTGCTGGTCCTGGTCGACGGCGAGCTCGACATTGGCCTCGCGGGCGACGACCCGGGCGGCCTCGACGGCGTCGGCCCAGGTCGACGGGTGGCCCTTGCCCCACCAGCCGGCCTGCTCGCGGGCGCCCGCGAGGACGACGGCGACGCGGCGCGGCTGGGCCGGCAGCGCGCTGGTCAGCTCGGCGACCTCCGCGTCCGTGGGGCGGCGGTCGACGGGCAGCCGGACGGCCTTGTGCTCGTCGCCGGTCGGCCGGAAGACCAGGCCGGTCTCGAAGAGCGCCAGGTCGTGGCTGCCGCGTCCGTCGTTGCGGCGCAGCGCACCGAGCAGGCCCGGCAGCAGCGTCGTACGGAGCGAGGGCTCCTCGTCGGAGAGCGGGTTGACCAGCTCGACGGTGGTCCGGCGCGGGTCGTCGGCGGCGAGGCCCAGCTGGTCGAGGACGGCCTGCCCGATGAACGGGTAGTTCAGGGCCTCGACGTAGCCGTTACCGGCGAGCGCGCGGCCGACGCGGCGGTGCAGCCGCTGCCGCTCGGTCAGTCCTCGGCCCGCCGGGGGCTTCGGCAGGGTCGAGGGCAGGTTCTCGTAGCCCTCGAGCCGGATGACCTCTTCGGCAAGGTCGTTCGGGTCGGTCAGGTCGGGGCGCCAGGACGGCACCGAGACGACCAGCTCGTCCTGCCCGTAGACGTCGCAGCCGACCTGCTGGAGGCGGCGCACGACGGTCTCCCGGCCGTAGGCCACGCCCGCGACCTTGTCCGGGTGGTCGGCCGGGATGGTGAGGGTGCGCGGGGCGCCCGGGGCGATGACCTCGGTGACGCCCTCCTCGGCGGTGCCGCCCGCGAGCAGCACCAGCAGGTCGACGACGCGCTGGGCGGCGGCCGACGTGGCCTGCGGGTCGACGCCGCGCTCGAAGCGCTTGGCGGCCTCGGAGGACAGCTTGTGGCGGCGCGCGGCGCGGGCGATCGTGATCGCGTCGAAGTGCGCGGCCTCGATGACGACGTCGGTGGTCCCGGCGCCCTCAGCGTTGTCGGAGGGGTCACCGATCTCGGTGTTGGCACCGCCCATGACACCGGCGAGGCCGATCGGCCCGCGGTCGTCGACGATGACCAGGTCCTCGGCGTCGAGCGTGCGCTTGGCACCGTCGAGGGTGGTGAGCTTCTCGCCCTGCTCGGCGCGGCGCACGCCGATCGTGCCCTGGACGAGGGAGCGGTCGTACGCGTGCAGGGGCTGGCCCAGCTCCAGCATCACGTAGTTCGTGACGTCCACGGCGAGCGAGATCGGCCGCATGCCGGCCTTCTGCAGCCGGCGCTGGAGCCAGATCGGCGAGCGGGCCTCGGGGTGCAGACCGGTGACGGTGCGCGCGGTGAAGCGGTCGCAGGCGATCGGGTCGGCGACCTTGACCGGGTAGCCGTGCGCGTTCGGCGCGGGCACGTCGAGGAGGGCCGGGTCGCGCAGCGGCAGGCCGTAGGCGATGGCGGTCTCGCGGGCGATGCCGCGCATCGACAGGCAGTAGCCGCGGTCGGGCGTGACGGCGATGTCCAGGACCTCGTCCACCAGCTCCAGGAGCTCGATGGCGTCGGTGCCGGCCTCGTGCTCGGGCGGCAGCACGATGATGCCGTGCGTGCCGTCGTCACCCATGCCGAGCTCGTCGGTGGAGCAGATCATGCCGTGCGAGGTCTTGCCGTACGTCTTGCGCGCGGCGATCGCGAAGCCGCCGGGCAGCTCGGCGCCGGGCAGCACGACGACGACCTTGTCGCCGACCGCGAAGTTCCGGGCGCCGCAGACGATCTCCTGCGGCTCGCCCGTGCCGTTGGCGGTGCCGACGTCGACGGTGCAGAACCGGATCGGCTTCTTGAAGCCCTCCAGCTCCTCGATGGTCAGCACCTGGCCGACGACAAGGGGGCCCTTGAGGTCGGCGCCGAGCTGCTCGACGGTCTCGACCTCGAGCCCGACGCCGACCAGCTTGGCCTGCACGTCACGGCCGGTCTCGGTGGCGGGGAGATCGACGTACTCCCGCAGCCAGGAAAGCGGGACCCGCATCAGATCTCCATCCCGAACGGCCGGGTGAACCGGATGTCACCCTCGACCATGTCTCGCATGTCTTCGACGTTGTGGCGGAACATCAGCATTCGCTCGATGCCGAACCCGAAGGCGAATCCGCTGTACTTCTCGGGGTCGACGCCGCACGCGGTCAGCACGCGCGGGTTGACCATGCCGCAGCCGCCCAGCTCGATCCAGCCCTCGCTGCCGCAGGTGCGGCACGGCCGGTCCGGGTTGCCGACGGACTCGCCGCGGCACACGTAACAGACCATGTCCATCTCGGCGGACGGCTCGGTGAACGGGAAGTAGTTCGGGCGCAGCCGGGTCTTCATGCCGTCGCCGAAGAGCGCCTGGACCATGTGGTCGAGGGTGCCCTTCAGGTCGGCCATGGTCAGGCCCTCGTCCACGGCGAGCAGCTCGATCTGGTGGAAGACCGGGGTGTGCGTGGCGTCCAGCTCGTCGGTGCGGTAGACGCGGCCGGGGCAGACCACGTAGACCGGCGGCTCCCGGTCGAGCAGCGAGCGGGCCTGCACCGGGGAGGTGTGGGTGCGCAGCACGACGCCGGACTCGTCGCCGACGGTCTTCTCACGGCCCTCGGGACCGGCGACGAAGAAGGTGTCCTGCATCTGCCGCGCCGGGTGGTCCGGCGTGAAGTTCAGGGCGTCGAAGTTGAACCACTCCGCCTCGACCTCGGGGCCCTCGGCGATCTCGTATCCCATGGACACGAAGACGTCCGCGACGCGCTCCATCATGGTCGTCAGCGGGTGGCGGGCGCCGGCGGGCGTGCGGTCGTAGGGCAGCGTGACGTCCACGGCCTCCTCGACCAGGACGCGCGCGTCGCGCTCGGCCTCCAGCTCCTCCTGGCGGGCGGCGAGGCCCCGGCCGACGGCGGCGCGGGCCTGGCCGACGAGCTTGCCGGCCGCGGCCTTGGCCTGCGGCGGCAGCGCGCCGATCTCCCGGTTCGCGAGCGACAGCGGCGACGTGCCGCCGGTGTGCGCGACCTTCGCCTCCTGAAGCGCGTCGAGCGAGTCCGCGGCGGCGAAGGCGGCGAGCGCCTCGTCCCGGACGCGCTCGATCTCTTCCGGTTTCAGTGCCTCGACCTCGACAGGGTCGTACGACTTGTTCGGTGCCGACATCTCTTCCCGTGCTTCCGATTGGCTGGCTGATGGGTCCCGCAGACGCGTTCGACGGCCGTCTCGTGGCAGGGACGCAAACGTGCCAAAGGACGAGTCTAACGGGGGTGAGGTGGGTGACTGCGCCCGTGGGGCCCTGCGCTCAGCTGGTGAGATACGCGGGCGTCGCCACGGGCAACATAAATCGGAACTCGGCGCCGCCGCCGGGGGCGCGCCCGACCGTGATGGTGCCGCCGTGGGCTTCGACGATGCCCTTCACGATGTAGAGCCCCAGACCGGTGCCGCCGCGCTTGCTGCCCCGCCAGAAGCGGGTGAAGACGCGGTTCATGGACTCCTCCGGGATGCCGGGGCCCTCGTCGCTCACGGTGACCGAGGTGCCTGCGGGCGCGGGCTCGATGTCCATGGTGACGGTTCCCTCCCCGTGCCGCACGGCGTTTTCCAGCAGGTTGCTGAGCACCTGGTCGACCTTGTCCGGATCCGCCCAGAGGTCGGGCAGCGGCCGGGTGACCCGGAGCAGGAACCGGTCGGCGGCCTGACCGGCGGCGACATGGGCCTGGATGTGCCGGGAGACGGCGGCGGCGATGTCGACGGGCTGCCGGCGCAGTTCGAGCCGTCCGGAGTCGATCCGGGAGATGTCGAGCAGTTCGGCGATCAGCCGTGTCACCCGGTTGGCGTCGGCGTCGACGGTCTCCAGCATCAGCCGCTTCTGTTCGTCGGTGAACCGTTCCCACTTCGCGAGGAGGGTGGCGGTGAACCCCTTGACGGAGGTGAGCGGCGAGCGCAGTTCGTGCGCGACGGTGGCGATCAGCTCGGCGTGGCTGCGCTCGGTGCGGCGCCGGGCCTCGGTGTCGCGGATCGAGACGACGACGCGGCGCACGGGCCCGGTGGGCCTGCCCCGCACATAGCGGGCGGTGACCAGGACCTCCCGGCCGCCGGGCAGCAGCAGATTGCGCTCGGGCTGGCCGATCCGGGTGGCGAGGCCGCCGTAGGGGTCGGTCAGCTGCCACCAGCGCCGGCCCTCCAGGTCCTCCAGGGGCAGCGCGCGCTCCAGCGGCGAGCCGATGGCCCGCGCCCGGGACACGGCGGTGATCCGCTCCGCCGCCGTGTTGAAGCAGACGACACGGCCGCTCTCGTCGGCGACGACGAGTCCGTCGGCCAGATCGTCGGGGTGCACGTCGAGGCTGCCGAGGACAGCGGAATCGTCCCGGCCGCTTCGGGGCGCGGCCGGTCCCCACCGTCCCCGCGCTCCTCGCGAGCCGCTCGTGCCGACGACGCTCATCTCCCCGTATCCCACCTCTCGTCCCCATCCAGGAGCAGGCCCGAGGTGGTCACCCTACTAGCTGGCCGTGACGGAACGGCACCCTCCGGAGGCACGCTGTGCGCGGGCGGAGGCGTACAGGCACACCGCGGCGGCCGTCGCGAGGTTGAGGCTCTCGGCCTTGCCGTGGATGGGGACGCGCACGACGGCGTCGGCGAGCGCGCGGGTCTCCTCGGGCAGTCCCCACGCCTCGTTGCCGAAGACCCAGGCGGTCGGGGTGCCCATGGTGCCCTGGTCGAGCTCGTCGTCCAGGTCGTTCTCGCCCGCGCCGTCGGCGGCGAGGATGCGCACGCCCGCGTCCTTGAGCCCGGCGACGGCCTGCTCGACGGGGACACCCACGGCGACCGGCAGGTGGAACAGCGAGCCGACCGAGGCCCGTACGGCCTTCGGGTTGTACAGGTCCACGGAGGCGTCGGTGAGGATCACGGCCTCGGCGCCCGCCGCGTCGGCGCAGCGCAGGACGGTTCCGGCGTTGCCGGGGTCGCGTACGTGGGCCAGTACGGCGACCAGCTTGGGGCGCGTGGCGAGGATCTCCTCGAAGGGGGTGTCCAGGAAGCGGCAGACTCCGACGAGGCCCTGCGGGGTCACGGTCGTCGAGATGTCGGCGATGACGCTCTCGTGGGCGAGGTGCACTCCGGCCCCGGCCTGCCGGGCCTCCCCCACGATGTCGGCGTAGCGCTCCGCGGCCTCGACGGTCGCGAACATCTCCACGAGCCCGCCGTGCGCGGCCGCCTCCCGCACGGCCTGCGGCCCCTCGGCGAGAAACAGCCGCTCCTTGCTCCGGAAGTTCCGCTTGCCCAGCCGCCGGGCGGCCGAGACACGGGACGACTTGGGAGAGATCAGCTCGGGGGCAGCAACCATGAAGACTCACCTGGGAGAGGCGCCCCCGAAGGGGCGCGGGGAACTGCGCGACCAGCCACAGCCGACGCGCACACGGCACACAACAGACGATGGCAGACGCAATCGGACCCGCAGGCCAGATGGCCTGCGGGTCCGAAGCACGGCTCAACCCGAACCTCAGGCGGCAGCCTTCGGCGCGTTGACGTCAGCCGGAAGCGCCTTCTGCGCGACCTCGACCAGCGCGGCGAACGCGTTGATGTCGTTGACGGCCAGCTCGGCGAGGATCTTGCGGTCCACCTCGATGTTGGCGGCCTTCAGACCCTGGATGAGGCGGTTGTACGTCATGCCGTTCTGGCGGGCAGCGGCGTTGATGCGCTGGATCCACAGCTGACGGAAGTCGCCCTTGCGCTTCTTGCGGTCGTTGTAGTTGTAGACCAGGGAGTGGGTGACCTGCTCCTTGGCCTTGCGGTACAGACGCGAACGCTGACCGCGGTAGCCGCTGGCCTGCTCGAGGATCGCCCGACGCTTCTTGTGCGCGTTCACCGCGCGCTTGACGCGTGCCACTTTGTAACTCCTTGTAGCGGGGCCGGGGTTGTCGTCACCCGGCCCGAATTCGAATAGGTCCCGGTCAGTCGATGCTCAGGGTGCGGGGCACCCGGGCATCACTTGCCGAGAAGCTTCTTGATCTTCTTGGCGTCGCCCGGGGCCATCTCGGCGTTGCCGGTGAGGCGACGCGTCAGGCGCGACGACTTGTGCTCGAGCAGGTGGCGCTTGCCGGCGCGCTCACGGAGCACCTTGCCGGAGCCGGTGACCTTGAAGCGCTTGCTGGCACCGCTGTGCGACTTGTTCTTCGGCATAGCGCCGTTCTCTCCTCGTCAGTGGCGTTCCCGGCCGGTCCGTGCCATGGGCGCGAACCGGCCGCGGGGGAACGTCAGTTGTGTCAGTTGGGTATCCGGGGCACACAGGCGGTGTGCCGACGGATCATGCCTCGGCCGGAGCCTCGGCGGGGGCCTCGGCCACGTCCTCGGAAGACTGCTCCTCGGCGGCGTTCTGCGACTTGCCGGGGTTGGCCTTCGCGTCGGCCTTGCGGGCGGCCTGCGCCTCGCGGGCCTCGGCCATGGCCTCGGTCTTCTTCTTGTGCGGGCCGAGAACCATGATCATGTTCCGGCCGTCCTGCTTCGGGTTCGACTCGACGAAACCGAGGTCCTCGACGTCGTTGGCAAGGCGCTGCAGCAGTCGGTAGCCGAGCTCCGGCCGGGACTGCTCACGACCACGGAACATGATCGTGATCTTGACCTTGTCACCCTGCTTGAGGAACCGGACGACGTGACCCTTCTTGGTGTCATAGTCGTGCGGGTCGATCTTCGGCCGGAGCTTCATCTCCTTGATGACCGTGTGCGCCTGGTTCTTGCGCGCCTCACGGGCCTTCATGGCCGACTCGTACTTGAACTTCCCGTAGTCCATGAGCTTGCAGACGGGCGGACGGGCGTTCGCCGCCACCTCGACCAGGTCGAGGTCGTACTCCTGAGCAAGCTCAAGGGCCTTGGCAAGCGGAACAATCCCGACCTGCTCGCCGCTGGGACCGACAAGTCGCACTTCGGGAACGCGAATCCGGTCGTTGATGCGGGGCTCGGCGCTGATGGATCCTCCTCGGTAGCACCACACGACGGCCTGGCGGACCGCCGCGTAACGTCTGTTACGTAAGTACCAACCGCGTCGAAGCACAAAAAATGCCCCGGACGGTACACACGGGGGGCTCCAAGAACTACCGGAGCACCGCCACGGTGAACCGCGGGGCGCGCTGTCGGACGGTTCCATCGTCCGTACGGAACGATGGGGACCGTCTGACCGGTGACCCGCCGCCCTCAACGGGCAGCCAGGTGGGAGATCGGAGCCTCCACTTGTGGGCCGGAGCACGCATGTGTCCGGCCGGTCGTTACACAAGGTTAGCAGCTCTTGGGGGGTGCGCCCAACCGAGTGGGCGGCGGCTTATCGTGGGGCCCATGAGTGACGCCATCCCCGCAGCCCTTCCGGCTGATTCCCCCGAGTCCCCCGATTACGACGCGTTGACCCGCGACATCGCCGAGGTGCCCGCCGTCGAGGTCATCGTGACGGTGGCGGTCAACCTGATGAGCGCCGCCGCGGTGAAGCTGGGCCTCACCGAGGAGGGCGACGCCCACAAGGACCTGGACGAGGCGCGCAAGCTCATCCACGCCCTCGCCGGGCTGCTCGACGGCAGCGCGACCGAGATCTCGTCCTTCCACGCGGCGCCGCTGCGGGACGGTCTGAAGTCGCTGCAGCTGGCGTTCCGCGAGGCGTCGATCGTGCCGGACGAGCCCGGTCAGGGCCCCGGCGAGAAGTACACGGGCGCCGTCTACGGCTAGGCCGCGTCTCAGTCACGTACGTACAAGGGCTCGCCCGCGAGGGACGCCCCGGCCGGCAGCAGTGCCAGGTCGAGGCCCCTCGTGAGGCGGGCCCTCAGTGTCTCGTCGGCGGCGATGGCGGCGGCCACCGCCCGCGCCGCGCTCTGTACGTCGGCGTCCGGGTCCAGGACCAGGGCGAGCGTGCCGTCCGCCTGGCCCGGGCCGAGGTGGGCGCGGGCCACCGCGGGCTGGGCCGCGACCGCCGCGCGCACCGCGTCCCGGACCGCCGGGTCGGCCAGTGGGTCCGCGGTCGTCCGGCCCTCGGCCAGCGCGTACAGGGCGGAGCCCGTCAGCTCGTAGGTCACCGGGCCCGCGAGGTCGAGGACGACGGTGTCGGCCTTCTCGTGGGCGGCTGCCTGGAGCGCCTGGTGCAGGGGGACGGCGACGGGCCGGGCCTCGGGGTCCCACAGGGCCAGTGACGCGGTGGAGGTGAAGGCGGGGAGCGCGGTGCGGCTGCCCGCCTTCAGCGTCGGGACCGCCATGTCGCTGGTCTTCTCGCGGCGCAGGCCGTTCTCGTCCTCCTCGACCTCGCCGAGCACGGCGACGACGGGCACCAGGAGCCGGGCGCCCTTGAGGGCCTCCAGGACCGGGCCGTGCGCGGTCCTGTCCTTCGACCAGGCGGCCAGCGCCTCGGCCAGGCGCGGGTCGGCCGAGCCGTCGTCGTCGGAGAAGCCGGGGTCGGGAATGTTCTTGTTCGCCACGTTCACCGACCCTACCGAGGACGCGGCCCCGGGTTCTCAGCGGACCCTGGGCCGGGCCTCATGGTCCCCACAGGAGCGCGGCCGAGCATCGGCCCCATGTCTCCCGCTTCCCGCCGCAGGCCCCTGCTGCACACGGCCGTCGCCTCCGCGGTGCTCCTGAGCGGCAGCGCCGCCACTACGGTCTACGTGAAGGCGCAGGCGCACGACGCGACCGCGCCGGTGTCGCAGACGTCCGCCGCCGAAGGAGGCTCCCCTGTGCCGTCGCCCTCGCCCTCCGTCGACCGGGACGCCCGGCTCGCCGAGGCCCTCGACGGGCTGGAGGGGTCCTACTCCGTCGCCGTCCTCGACGCGGCGGCCGGCACCTCGGCCGCGTACGCCACCGACGCCGGAGCGACGTACGACACCGCGAGCATCGTGAAGGTCGACGTGCTGGCCGCGCTGCTGCTCCGGGCGCAGGACGACGGCCGGCCGCTGACCGCCCAGGAGCGGGCCCACGCGGCCGCGATGATCCGGAGCAGCGACAACTCCGCGACCACCGCGCTGTGGGACACGATCGGCGGTGCGGACGGGCTCGACGCCGCCAACGAACGGTTCGGGCTGACCGGGACCACCGGCGGCGCCGGGCCGCTGTGGGGGCTGACCCAGACCACGGCGGCCGATCAACTGGTGCTGCTCCAGCAGGTGTTCGGCACCGACGGCGACTCCGTGCTGGACGCGGACGCACGCGCGTACGTCCAGGGGCTGATGGAGAACGTCGAGTCCGATCAGCGGTGGGGCGTCTCGGCGGCGGGCGGTGACGGGCTCGCGCTGAAGAACGGGTGGCTGCGGCGGAGCACCACGGAGCTGTGGGACATCAACAGCGTCGGGCGGGTGACCGTCGGCGGGAGGCGGTACCTGATCGCCGTGGTCTCCGCGGGGAACGCCACCAAGGACGCCGGGATCGCGCTCGTGGAGGCCGTGGCGAGGGCCGCGGTGCCGGTGCTCAGCGGCGACGACGCGTGAGGCGGTGGCTGCGCCACAGGTAGACCGCGGCGCCCAGCAGCACGACGCCGAGGCCGCCCGCGACCAGGCCCACCCAGGTGGCCTGGCCGGTGTCGTCGGGGTCGGCGGGGCCCGTGCCGAAGTACTGCTTGCCGTACGCGGCCGACGCGAGACCCTCGGGCTTCAGCTTCCGCGCCGCGGTGATGGCCGCCGCCGGGTCGATCATGCCGAAGCCGCGCGAGTCGTCGCGGCCGCCGGAGGGCGGGTCCTGGGCGGTGTCCTCGACGAGCTTCTTGATCTGGGCCGGGCTCAGGCCGGGGTGCGCGGCGCGGATCAGCGCGACGGCGCCGGAAACGAACGCCGACGCGGCGCTGGTGCCCCAGGCCGCGTAGTACTTGCGGTCGGGGTCGGGGGTGACGATGCCGCGGCCGGGCGCGGCGACCGTGGCGTACCAGCGGCGGGTGGAGAACGAGGCGCGCGAGCCGGTCGAGTCGACGGCCGTGGCGGAGATGACGCCGGGGTAGGCGGCCGGGTAGGAGATGTGGTCGCCCTTCTCGCCGCCGTTGCCCGCGGAGGCGACGACGGAGACGCCCTTCCTCAGCGCGTACTGGATGGCGTTGTCCTCGCCGGCCTCCGCGTGGGCGGTGGACGAGTCGTCGCCGAGCGAGAGGTTGATGACGTCGGCGCCGTGGTCGGCGGCCCAGCGGATGCCGTCGGCCAGCGCGTCGCCGCGGCTCTCGCGGGCCTTGGCGCGGGACGGGTCGCCGTCCTCCAGGATCACGCGGACCGGCAGGATCGTGGCCTCGGGCGCCACGCCCATGACCCCGTCGTCCTGGTCCTTGCCGTGGCCGTGTCCCGCGATGACACCGGCGATGGCGGTGCCGTGGCGGGCCCAGGGTCGGTCACCGCGCTGCGCGCCGAAGCCGATGAGGTCCTTGCCGGCGGCGACGTTGCCCTTGAGGTCCGGGTGCTGGTCGTCGACGCCGGTGTCCAGGACGGCGACGGTGATGCCCTTGCCCTTGGTGGTGCGCCACACCTCCTGGGTGTGCAGGGCGTTCAGGCCCCATTGCTGGGCGCGGACGGAGTCGGCGTGCGCGGCGGTGGCGGGGACCAGGGCGAGGGCCGCCGCCGTGGTGAGGGCGGCGAGGGTGCGGCGGCGGTTCATGACGGCTGCTCCGTGGACTGCTTCTGGACCGCTTTGCGCAGGCCGCGTTCTATCCGGTCGGCGATGCCCTGCGCCTCGTTGCCCAGACCCGCCTGGGCGGGGGCCGTGGTGGAGCCCGCCTTCATGGCCTCGGCGGCGGGCTGCGGTTCGGAGACGGTGCGGCCGTCGGCGAAGCCGGAGACCGCGTAGACCACGACCGGGGCGTCGGTCAGCACGTTGAGGGTCCAGGAGGCGCGCTGGGCGTCGCCGAAGTCCGCGGCGGCGGTGCCCTGGGCGGGGTACGGGCGCGGCATGAGGTCGGCGCGGCGGTCGAGGCCCTGCTCGGTGAAGCGGGTGCGCAGCGCCTGGGTCGCCTCCTGGTCGGCCTTGGTGAACAGCAGGCCGACGGTGGTGACGTTGCTCTGGGTGGCGTCCGTGTACGTGGCGCGCAGCAGCCGTAGACAGCCGACGGAGCTCAGCGCCTTGTGCAGGAGCGGGTCGAAGGCCTTGGCGCAGGTGGTGTCGGGGGCCACGGCGATCCGCGTCCAGGTGCGGTCGGCTCCGCCGGGACCCGCGCCCTCGCCCTTCAGGGTGCGCGGGAAGAGCTGATCGACGGGGATGCTGTGCCACAGCTCGCCCGCCCGGGTGTAGGCGCTGTGCGCGGAGAGGGTGCCGTCGCCGTCCTCGCCGGTGAGCAGCGAGCCGGTGGCGGCGCCGCCGATGAGGCCGAGGCCGAGCACCAGGCAGGCCGCGGCCGCGGCGACGCGCGGGGCGAGGCGGGCGCCGATGGGGCGCAGCCTGGTGGTGCGGTCGTCGTAGTGCTCGGGGGGCGCGAACCGGACGAAGGGCCTGCCGGCCGTGCCCGGTACGGGGGTGAGGTCGACGCTGCCGATGGGTCTGCGCGGGGGCGCCGCCGGCGGGGGCACGGGGGGCCGCGGGGGTGCGGGTGGGACCGGGCGCAGGCGGGTGGTCGTCTCGGTGATCAGGGCGGCCGGGATCTCCGGGGGGAGGGGGCCCGGGTGCGGGGGCGCGCCGCTGGGGGTGCGGTGGGTGGGAGCGGGTACGGGTGCGTTGTGGCTGGTCGCGCCGTTCCCCGCGCCCCTGGCGGGGCTCGCCGCGCCGGGCGGGGGTGTGTCCGGGAAGCGGGCCGACGGGATCGGTGGAGGGGGCGGCGGCAACGGGGGGACCTCGGGCGGGAGTTCGGCCCCGGCGGCCTGCGCGGGGCGTGGTGGAACCTCGGGGCGCGGTGGCACTGAGGGGCGCGGAGGGACGCGTCCGGCTTCCGTACTCATGCCTCCCCGTTTCCTCAGCCTGCGTGCGCGTCACTCTAACGGGCGGAACCGGGGACGGCAGGACGCAGTCGGCACACCCGGCCGATCTGCCCGGAACATCCCCCTACCCTGCGGTAATCGAGTCTGGCAGGCTTCGGACATGACACCCCGTGCAGCCGACCGCGCCCGCTTCGACCGGGCCACCGCCCACCTCGACGCCCCCGTGGCGATCGTCGACCTGGACGCCTTCGACGCGAACGCAGCCGATCTGGTGCGGCGCGCGGCGGGCAAGCCGATCCGGGTGGCCAGCAAGTCCGTGCGCTGCCGCGCCCTGCTCGAACGGGTGCTGGCGCGCGAGGGGTTCGCCGGCATCATGTCGTTCACGCTGGCCGAGTCGGTGTGGCTGGCGCGGTCGGGCTTCGAGGACGTGCTGCTCGCCTATCCGTCGGCGGACCGCGCCGGGTTCGCGGAGCTGGCGCACGACCCGAAGCTGGCCGCCGCGGTGACCGTGATGATCGACGATCCCGCGCAGCTGCGGCTGATCGACGAGGCGCGGGACGGCGGCCGCGAGGAGATCCGGGTCTGCCTCGAACTGGACACGTCGCTCCGGGCGCTGGGCGGCCGGGTGCGGATCGGCGCCCTGCGCTCACCGCTGCGCACGCCGTCCCAACTCGCCGATCTGGCCCGGGTCGTGGCCCGGCGGCCGGGGTTCCGGCTGGTGGGGATCATGGCGTACGAGGGTCATGTGGCCGGGGTCGGCGACTCGGTGGCGGGGCGGCCGGTGCGGTCCCGGGCCATCCGGCTGATGCAGCGGGCGGCGCGGCGGGAGCTGGCGGCGCGGCGCGACGCGGTGGTGCGCGCGGTGCGGGCGGTGGCGCCGGACCTGGAATTCGTCAACGGCGGCGGCACGGGCAGTGTGCAGCACACGGCGGCCGAGGACGCCGTCACCGAGATCGCGGCGGGTTCGGGGCTGTACGTGCCGCGGCTCTTCGACAACTACACGTCGTTCAGCGGGCGTCCGGCCGCGCTGTTCGCCCAGCCGGTGGTGCGCAGGCCCGGGGTCGGTGTGGTCACCGTGCTCGGCGGCGGCTATCCGGCGTCGGGCGCGGCGGGCCCGGACCGGCTGCCGGTGCCGTATCTGCCGGAGGGGCTGCGCTACGACGGCCAGGAGGGGCCGGGCGAGGTGCAGACGCCGCTGCTCGGTTCCGCCGCCGACGATCTGCTGATCGGCGACAAGGTGTGGTTCCGGCACGCGAAGGCCGGGGAGCTGTGCGAGCGGTTCGAGGTGCTGCACCTGGTGTCCGGGGACACCGTGACGGAGACGGTGCCGACGTACCGCGGTGAGGGCTACACGTTCCTGTGAGCGGTCGGGGCCGCGGCGCACCGGCCGCGGCCCCGGGGACGCCCTAGGAGACGGTGTCCGCCTGGTCCGGCACGATCGAGCCGTCGTCGCGCAGGAGCGGGCCGAAGCCGCCCTCCGGCTTGTTGTACGCGGCCGTCGAGCACGGGTACGTGCCGGCCTTCGGCGGCAGCGGCTCGATGAACATGGGGTTGGCGACCCAGCGTCCGTCGGCGTTGTCGTAGGCCCGGCACATGATCTCGTTCTTGTTCCGGTTGAGCACGAGGTGGGCGCCGGTGGCGTCGCCGACGAAGGTCACGTCGGTGTCGGCGTCACCGCCGCCGAGGGCGATGCGCTTGCCCCGACTCTGCTTCTCCCAGGCGGCCTTGCCCTTGATCCCGTAGATGTCCTGGTTGATCCAGCAGCGCTTGCCGTCGATGTACGGGATGGCCTCGCCCTGGGTGCGGCCGGTGCCGCCGCAGCCCTCGTTGTACGGGGTGATGCGGCCCTTGCGGTCGAGCACCGAGCGGATGGCGATGGTGTGTTCGCGGTCGATGCCGACGCCCCGTGACCACACCTCGGTGACCGGCTCGGAACCGGCGGACACGATGTAGACGTCGAAGCCGGCCTTCTGGAGCGTACGGATGAGGTCGCGCTGCTGGTCGTAGTAGCGGACGTAGCCGGGAATGGTGTGCGTGCCCAGCTTCTGGGTCGCGCCGACGGGCGCGGCGAGGGCCTCCTTGCGGGCGGCGGCCGCGTACGACTCCAACTCGGGCACCGTGTGACCGGCGAACAGCTGGGGCACCCAGGCGTACTGGGGCACCGTCCAGCGGTGGTTCCAGTCGCCCGCGAAGGCCGCGGCGCCGCTCATGGTCCTGCCGGACTCGCGGATGTTGAAGATCTCGTCCGTGCAGTCGGTGTCCTTGGACGTGGGCAGGGGCGAGCCCACGGGGACGGCGGTGCCGCAGGCGGCGGTGAGCGCCTTGTCGGCGTCGTCGGTCAGCCACTTGCTGGTCTTCTTCCAGCTCGCGGGGCGCAGGATCTTGTCGTGCTTGAGGGACCAGGCGATGGTGGCGTCGGTGACGTCGTTCTTGGAGACGGTGTTGTCCCAGTCGAACGCGGCGACCGGGCGGGGGCCGTGGTGGCCCGCGCAGGTGCCGCGTTCGTCGATCATTTTCTGGAGTCGGGCCCGGTTCTGGCCGTACCACGGCAGCTTCTTCGAGAGCTGCGGGCAGGAGCGGCCCGACGGGGTGGGAGCGGACGTGGCGGCGGCCGCAGGAGAGACGAGAGCCGTGGCCACCAGGGCGGTGACCACGGCCGAAGTCCACGCGGAAACATTTCTGTTACGCATGCCCGGTGACCGTACACCTACCTGGCGGGTCCCCTACAGAGGCGTGACGTAGGCGCCCGAGATCCCGCCGTCCACCAGGAAGTCGGTGGCGTTCACGAACGAGGCGTCGTCGCTGGCCAGGAAGGCGACGGCGGCCGCGATCTCGTCGGCGGCGGCGAACCGGCCGACGGGGATGTGGACGAGGCGGCGTGCCGCGCGCTCCGGGTCCTTCGCGAACAGCTCGCGCAGCAGCGGGGTGTCGACCGGGCCGGGGCACAGGGCGTTGACCCGGATGCCCTCGCGGGCGAACTGCACGCCGAGTTCGCGGGACATGGCGAGGACGCCGCCCTTGGAGGCGGTGTAGGAGATCTGGGAGGTGGCCGCGCCCATCCGGGCCACGAACGAGGCGGTGTTGATGATGGAGCCCTTGCCCTGGCGCCGCATGTAGGGGATGGCGGCCTTGCAGCACAGGTACACGGAGGTGAGGTTGACGTCCTGGACGCGCTTCCACGCCTCCAGGCCGGTGTCGAGGATCGAGTCGTCGTCGGGCGGTGAGATGCCCGCGTTGTTGAAGGCGACGTCGACGGAGCCGTAGGTCTCGAACGCGGTCCGGAACAGGGCCTCGACCTGGTCGGCGTCGGTCACGTCGACCGGTACGAAGGTGCCGCCGACGGCCTCCGCCGCCTTCTTTCCGGCGTTCTCGTCGATGTCGCCGCAGACGACGTGCGCGCCCTCGGAGGCGAGGCGGCGGGCGGTGGCGAGGCCGATGCCGCTGCCGGCGCCGGTGATGACGGCGGTGCGGCCGACGAGGCGGCGGCAGATGTTCTCTTCGGTCATGGGTTTTCTCAGGCCTCCGTGCTGATGAAGACGTTCTTGGTTTCGGTGAAGGCGGTGAGGGCGTCGGGGCCCAGTTCGCGGCCGAGGCCGGACTGCTTGACGCCGCCGAACGGGGTCCAGTAGCGCACGGCGGAGTGCGAGTTGACGGACAGGTTCCCGGCGCGGACGGCGCCCGACACGCGCAGGGCGCGGCCCAGGTCCCGGGTCCAGACCGAACCGGCGAGGCCGTACGGGGTGGCGTTGGCGAGGCGGATCGCGTCCGCCTCGTCGGTGAAGGGCAGCAGGACCGCGACGGGCCCGAAGATCTCCTCCACGGCCGCGGGCGCGTCGGCGGCTTCGGCGGTCAGCACGGTCGGCGGGAACCAGAAGCCGGGCCCGGTGGGCGCGGTGCCCCGGATGCCGGGGGCGGAGTCGGGCACGAGGTTCCTGACCCGGTCGAGCTGGGCGCGGGAGATCAGCGGGCCCATCGCCGTCTTCTCGTCCAGCGGGTCGCCGACGACGACGGCGCCGAGCGCGTCGGTGAGCAGCGCCGCGGCCTCCTCGTACACCGTCTCCTGGACGAGGATGCGGGTGCGGGCGCAGCAGTCCTGGCCGGAGTTGTCGAGGAACGAGAACGGGTCGAGGGCCTTCGTCAGGTCGGCGTCCGCGAAGACGACGTTGGGGCTCTTGCCGCCGAGTTCGAGCGTGACCGGCTTGACCAGGGCGGCGCACCGCTCCATGATCTCGCGGCCGGTGCGGGTCGACCCGGTGAAGACGATCTTCGCGACGTCCGGGTGGTCGACAAGGGCCGCTCCGGCGACCGGGCCCTCGCCGGGCAGTACCTGGAACAGGCCCTCGGGAAGGCCCGCCTCCAGGGCGAGTTCGGCCAGGCGCAGGGCGGTGAGCGGGGTGGTCTCGGCGGGCTTGAGGACGACCGCGTTGCCCGCCGCGAGTGCGGGGGCCGTGCCCCAGGCGGCGATCGGCATCGGGAAGTTCCACGGGGCGATGACGCCGACGACGCCGAGCGGTTCGTGGAAGGTGACGTCCCAGCCGCCGGGGGCCGGGATCTGCGCGCCGTTGAGGCGTTCGGCGCCACCGGCCGCGTACAGCAGCAGGTCGCGGGCGTTGCCCGCCTCCCAGCGGGCGTTGCCGATGAGGTGCCCGGCCTCGCGGACCTCCAGCTGCGCCAGCTCTTCGAGATGCTGGTCGACGGTGTCGGCGAAGCGGCGGAGGAGCCGGGCCCGGTCGGCGGGGGCGGCCGCGGCCCAGGCGCGCTGGGCGGTGACGGCTCGGGCGACGGCGCGGGCGATGTCGTCGGCGTCGGCGGCGGGCACGGTCGCGACGACGTCTTCCGTCGCCGGGTTCAGTACCTGGAGCACAGGGGGGTCCTCACATGCGTTCGAAGGAGCGGCGCAGCTCCCAGTCGGTCACCGCGGCGTCGAACGCGTCGAGTTCGACCCGCGCCATGTTGCGGTAGTGGGCGACGACCTCGTCGCCGAACGCGGCCCGGGCGATGGGGCTGTCCGCCCAGAGGTCGGCGGCCTCGCGCAGGGTGGTGGGGACGTGTGCGTAGCCGGCCGTGTAGGCGTTGCCCGCGCAGGCGTCGGGGAGGCCGAGCTTGTACTCGACGCCGTGCAGGCCTGCGGCGATGAGGCCCGCGACGGCGAGGTACGGGTTGACGTCGCCGCCGGGCAGCCGGTTCTCGAATCTCAGCGAGCGGCCGTGGCCGACGACGCGCAGCGCGCAGGTGCGGTTGTCGTGGCCCCAGGCGACGGCGGTCGGGGCGAAGGAGCCCTGCTGGAACCGCTTGTAGGAGTTGATGTGCGGTGCGTAGAGGAGGGAGAAGTCGCGCAGCGCGGCGAGCTGCCCGGCGAGGAAGTGCCGCATCAGCTCGGACATGTCCCGGCCGTCGGCCATCGCGTTGGCACCGTCCGCGTCGGCGAGGGAGAGGTGGATGTGGCAGGAGTTGCCCTCGCGCTCGTTGTACTTCGCCATGAAGGTGAGCGAGACGCCCTCCTGGGCGGCGATCTCCTTGGCGCCCGTCTTGTAGATCGCGTGCTGGTCGCAGGTGACGAGGGCTTCGTCGTAGCGGAAGGCGATCTCGTGCTGGCCGGGGTTGCACTCCCCCTTGGCGGACTCGACGGTGAGGCCCGCGCCCGCCATCTCGTTGCGGATCCGGCGCAGCAGGGGCTCGACGCGGCCGGTGCCGAGGACCGAGTAGTCGATGTTGTACTGGTTGGCCGGGGTGAGGCCGCGGTAGTTGGCGTCCCAGGCCTGCTCGTAGGTGTCCTTGAAGACGATGAACTCCAGCTCGGTGCCGACCTGGGCGGTGAGCCCGAGGGCGGCGAGCCGGTCCAGCTGGCGGCGCAGGATCTGCCGGGGCGCGGCGACGACGGGTGAGCCGTCGTCCCAGGCGAGGTCGGCGACGAGCATCGCCGTGCCGTCGTTCCAGGGGACACGGCGCAGGGTGGTGAGGTCGGGGTGCATGGCGAAGTCGCCGTAGCCGCGCTCCCAGGACGACATCGCGTAGCCGTCGACGGTGTTCATCTCGGCGTCGACCGCGAGGAGGTAGTTGCAGCCCTCGGTGCCGTGCTCCAGGACCTCGTCGAGGAAGAAGGATGCGGCGAACCGCTTGCCCTGGAGCCGCCCCTGCATGTCGGGGAAGGCCAGGACGACGGTGTCGATCTCTTCGTTCGCGACGAGGGAACGCAGTCCCTCGACGGAGAGCGGGGGTGTGCGGTCTGCCACGGGAAAGGCCTCCTCGGGTCCGCCATGAGCCGATGGGCCATAAGGTATGGGGCGCAACCATTGGTTGGGAAGGGGATCAGGGCTCATGTCGCGCACGAATGCGGACGGGGGACTCGCGACGGTGCTGCGCCCGGTGCGCGCGGGCAACGGCTTCGAGGAGGCGCTGGAGCAGATCCTCCAGGTGGTCCGGCTCGGCCTGGTGGCGGCCGGTGAACGGCTGCCTTCCGAGCGGGAGTTGGCGGAGCGCCTGGGGATCAGCCGGGTGACGCTGCGCGAGGTCCTGAAGGTCCTCCAGGACCAAGGGCTCGTCGAGGCGCGGCGCGGCCGGTACGGCGGGACGTTCGTGCTGCCGCGCCCCGGCGTGGGCGGCGAGGACGAGCTGCGGCGCCGCATCGCGGGCGTCGACGTGGAGGACGTGCTGCGGTTCCGCGAGGTCCTGGAGGTGGGGGCGGCCGGGCTGTGCGCGGCGCACGGCCTGGACGGCGCGCGGGCCGGGCGGCTGCGCGCGGCGCTCGCGGACACCCACGACGCGCCGCTCGCGGACTACCGCCGCCGGGACACGCTGCTCCATCTCACGCTCGCCGAGCTGTGCGGTTCGCCCACGCTCGCCGCGCAGTACGCGGCGGTGCGCGCGACGGTGAACGACCTCCTGGACTGCATCCCCCTCCTGGTCCGCAATCTGGAGCACTCCCAGCGCCAGCACACGGCGCTGGTGGAGGCCGTGCTCGACGGAGACGCGGACGGCGCGCGGGAGATGACGCGCGAGCACTGCGCGGGCACGGCCGCGCTGCTGCGCGGCTTCCTCGCCTGAACGTCCGGACCTGACCTTGCCGGCCCGAAAAGGTCCGGATCCGGTCCAATGGATCCGGGCGCGGTGACCGCATACTGAACGCCCCGGTGTGCGGCGCCGTGATCTCGTACCCTCTGGTGTCCCTGTCGCACAACAGAGGTCGGGAGCGCAGCACCATGGTGAGCAGGCCGCTGATCGGCATCAGCACCTACCTGGAGAAGAAGGCCAGTTGGGGCGTGTGGGAGATGCCCGCGACGCTCCTGCCCGCCGGTTACCCGCAGCTGGTGCAGTCCTCGGGCGGGCTCGCCGCGACGGTGCCGCCGGACGACGCGAAGCACGCCCCGTCGGTGGTGGCCCGGCTGGACGGGCTGATCATCGCGGGCGGACCGGACGTGGCGCCGGAGCGGTACAGGGCCGAGCGCGACCCGCGCACCGGCCCGTCCGCCGAGGAGCGCGACACCTGGGAACTGGCCCTGATCCGGGCGGCGCTGACCTCCGGGACGCCGCTGCTCGGCATCTGCCGCGGGATGCAGCTGCTGAACGTCGCGCTCGGCGGCACGCTCACCCAGCACATCGACGGTCATGTCGTGGAGACCGGTGTCTTCGGCCGGCACACGGTGACGCCGGTGCCGGGCACGCGGTACGGGGATCTGGTCCCGGAGCCGGCGGAGGTGCCGACCTATCACCATCAGGCGGTGGACCGGCTCGGCAAGGGCCTGGTCGCCTCCGCGCACGCGGCGGACGGCACCGTCGAGGCCGTCGAACTGCCCGGCATGTCCTGGGTGATCGGGGTGCAGTGGCACCCCGAGATGGGTGAGGACAAGCGCGTCACGGAGGGGTTGGTGCGCGCCGCGGGCACCCCGCACGGCTTCTGAGCCCCGGCGGGCCGTCAGCCCGTACGGGTCAGGCCCAGCAGATCGCGCGCCGGGCCCGTCGGGCGGTGGCCGGTGGGCCAGACGGCGCGCAGGGCGCGGGTCAGCGGCGCTGCGTCCAGCGGGATCTCGACCAGGCGGCGGGCGGTCAGCTCCTCGCCGACGGCCAGTTCGCTCAGGACCGAGGGGCCGGCGCCGCTGACCGCCGCGGCCTTCACCGCCGTCGTCGAGGAGAGCTCGATCAGCGGGCGGGCCAGGCCGCCCAGGGCGGCGTCGAGGACCTGGCGGGTGCCCGAGCCCTCCTCGCGGAGGATGAGCGCGGTCGCGGCCAGCTCGTCCGGTGTCAGCGGCTTGCGGCGGCGGGACCAGGGGTGGCTCGGGGCCGTCACGACGATCAGCCGGTCGTGGGCGATGACCGTCGAGTCCAGGCCCGCGGGGACGGTGAGCCCCTCGACGAAGCCCAGGTCCGCCTCGCCCGCGAGCAGCCGCTCCGCGACCACCGCCGAGTTCCCGGCCAGCAGCGAGACCGCCGTGTCGGGCCGTGCGGCCCGCAGCGCGAGGAGCCAGCGCGGCAGCAGGTACTCGGCGATCGTCATGCTCGCCGCCACCGTGAGGCGCGAGTCCCTGCGGTCGCGCAGCGCCTGTGCCCCCGCGTCGAACTCCTCCGCCGCCGCCACGATCCGCCGCGCCCAGTCCGTGACCAGCGCGCCGGTGCCGGTCAGCCGGGAGCCGCGCGGGGAGCGGTCGACCAGGGCCAGGCCGAGCTGGCGCTCCATGGAGCGGATCCGGCTGCTGGCCGCGGGCTGGCTGATGCCCAGTTCGCGCGCGGCGGCGCCGAGGCTGCCCAGGCGGGCCACGGCGAGGAGCAGTTCGAGCGCGCCGAGGTCGGGCACGCGGTGGGCGAGCAGCCCGGGCGGGGACTCCCGTACAGGGTTCTGCTGCTCCCGTTGCCTGTGCCGTTCCTCGCCCATAAGGCCAGGTTATGCCCTCATACAGGGAACGTCCCTGGTGGGGGGCGGTGGGGCGGCGCATCGTGAAGGCATGGTCACTGCTGCCCAGCCCCACGCTCTCCCCGCCACCGGCGTCCCCTCCGTCCGGGCGGCCGCCGTCCGCCACCTCGGCCCCAACTGGTACGCGGCCGTCATGGGTACCGCGATCGTCGCCAACGCGGGCGCCACGCTCCCGGCCGGATTCCCGGGGCTGCGGACCGGCTGCACGGTGGTGTGGGCGCTGTCGTGCGTGGCGCTGGTGGCGGTGCTGGCCGCGCGGGCGCTGCACTGGACGCACCACCGCGACCAGGCCCGGGCCCATCTCCTCGACCCGGCGGTGGCGCCCTTCTACGGCTGTCTGTCGATGGCGCTGCTCGCGGTCGGCGCCGGGACGCTGCTCGTCGGGCGGGACTGGATCGGCCTCGGCGCCGCCGTGGCGGTCGACACCGTGCTGTTCGTCGCGGGCACGGCCGTCGGGCTCGCCGCCGCCGTCGCGATCCCGTATCTGATGGTCGTACGGCATCGGATCGAGCCGGGGCAGGCGTCGCCGGTGTGGCTGCTGCCCGTGGTCGCGCCGATGGTGTCGGCGGCGGTCGGCCCGCTGCTCGTGCCGCACCTGCCGGCCGGGCAGTGGCAGGAGTCCTTCCTCTTCGTCTGTTACGCGATGTTCGGCCTCAGTCTGCTGGCGACGCTGGTCATGCTGCCGGTGATCTTCGCGCGGCTGGTCACGGCGGGCCCGCTGCCGCTGCTTCTGACCCCGACCCTCTTCCTCGTGCTCGGTCCGCTGGGCCAGTCGACGACGGCGGCCAACAAGTTCGCCGATGTCGCGGGCGGGGTGCTTCCCGCCTCGTACGCGCACGGGTTCACGGCGTTCGCGGTGCTGTACGGGGTGCCGGTGATGGGGTTCGCGATGCTGTGGCTGGCGTTCGCCCTGGCGATGGTGGTGCGGGCGCGGCGCGAGGGGATGGGGTTCGCGATGACGTGGTGGGCGTTCACGTTCCCCGTCGGGACCTGTGTCACCGGCGCGGAGGGCCTGGGCAAGCACACGGGACTCGCCGTCTTCGACGGGCTGGCGCTCGTGCTCTACGCGGCCCTGGTCGCGGCCTGGGCGGTGGCGTCGGTCCGGACGATCCGGGGCCTGCTCGACGGGCGGCTGCTCGCGGCGCCCGGCACGCCCCGGACGCCGTGACGCCGCCTGCTCACCGCTCCCCCAGCGCCCTGCGCAGCACCTCGGGCGCCTGCCCCAACGACGGCCCGTACCAGGTGAGATGGCGGCCGCTGACCAGCGCGGACGGCGCCGTGAAGGCCTCCGGTCCGTCGTCGGCGGTGAAACGGTACGGCTCGTCGGGCAGCACCACCACGTCCTTTTCCACGGCTTCCAGCGCGTCGAGCGGGATGCGCGGGTAGCGCTCGGCGTGGTCCGCGTACACGTTGTCGACGCCGAGGCGGGCGAGCAGGTCGCCGGCGAAGGTGTCGCGGCCGAGGACCATCCACGGGCGCCGCCAGATCGGGACCACGGCCCGGACGCGGCGGGCGGGCGGCGCGAGAGCGGCCCAGGCCGCCTCCGCCTCGTCGAGCCAGCGCGGCCGGGACGCCGCGCCGCACGCGCGCAGCACCCAGCCCAGCTCCGCCGTCGCCTGCGGCAGGGTGCGCACCTCGGTGACCAGGACCTCGATCCCGGCGGCGCGCAGGGCGGCGAGGTCGGGGGCGCGGTTCTCCTCCTCGTTGGCGACGACCAGGTCGGGGCGGAGTGCGACGACCGCCCGCACGTCGGGGTTCTTGGTGCCGCCGATCCGGGTCACGTCCAGGTCGGCCGGATGGGTGCACCAGTCGGTGGCGCCGACGAGGACGCCCGGCAGCGTGACGGCGACCGCCTCGGTCAGGGACGGCACAAGAGAGACGACGCGCACGACGCGGCCCTACTTGGGGCCGGGCTCGTCGACCGCGTCGATGTGCTCCGCGACGGCCACCACGAGCACCCGGGCGTCCGGCACGGTCGCCCGCCACCGGTGCCGTACGCCACCGGTCAGGTACAGGGTGTCGCCGCGCACGAGACGGTACGCGCGGCCCTCCGCCTCCACCTCGACGGCGCCCTCGGTGACGTGCATCAGCACGTCGTTGCGCAGCTGGAACTCGCGGCCCGGGTCGTGGTCCCCCACGAACTCCTGGGCGTGCATCTGGTGGTGCCCGCGCACCAGGGACCGCACGACGCCGCCCGCCGACTCCTCCTCGACGTCGGTGTCGTCGGCGCGGACCAGATCGACGGTGCGGGCCGGGTCGGCGGCGGCGAGCAGTTCGACGGCGGTGGTGCCGAGGGCGTCGGCGACCTTCTCCAGGGAACGGCGGCTGGGCCGCGCCCGCTCGTTCTCCACCTGGCTGAGGAAGGGCACCGACAGGCCGCTGCGCTCGGCGACGGCGGACAGCGTCAGCTCCAGTGTCCGGCGCCGGCGCCGGACGGCCGCGCCCACGCGGAGTGACTCCTTGTGTTCATCCATGACGTCCGCTCCCTCCCACCGGTGGCCGTGTCCGTTTGGTTGCACCCTACGCAAGTTCGTCGCGCTGTTTCATGTGAGCGGCGCAAGCCGTGGTCCAGGTTCCGGCCGTGTGCTACAGCTCGCGCCAGTAGACGAGCTGTCCGGCCTCCCCCGGCGCGGCCCCCTCCGCCGGGATGAACAGGCTTACCAGGAGCGCCCGGTGACCGCCAGGGTCCGTGATCCGGGTCGCGGACGGATTGGCGAAGGAGGTGGAGCCGCCCCCGGTGCGCAGCGGCACCCGGTCGGCTCGGCCGGACGCGGGATCGTAGGCGTACGCCGACCAGCTGCCGAAGTCGTTCCGCCGGCGCTGGCCCTCGATGAGCACCATGGGTTCTCCGGCGAGGCCGAGCCGGTCGCGGTCCCCTATGTTCCCGCCGGTGCCGTACCGCTCCACGGCCCGGTCGAGGCGGTGGTCCGGGGCGGCGTGCCAGGTGGTGTAGTTCCGGAGCGTGGCGGTCAGTTGACGGTCGGTGTCGCAGTCGGCGCGGTAGTGGCCGGTCAGCTCGACGGTGCCGCCGTGCACGGCGGTGATCGCCGGGGTGCCCTCGGCGCAGGCGGAGAGGGTGCGGGGCGCGTCGAAGCGGTGGGCGGCGCGGCCGGTGAGGAGTGCGTCCAGATCGTCGTAGGCGCGTACGGCGATGTGGTTGCGGGGGTCCTTCTCGTACGCGAGGACGTAGCCGCCGTGTCCGTCGGCGGCGAGCGCCGGCTGGCTGGAGCCCGCGCCGAAGTCGTGGCGGCGCTGCCAGTGCAGCAGGTCGGCGGAGGTGGCGACGGCGGAGTGGAAGCGGCCGTCGGCGCGCATCGTGTGGTAGACGGCCAGGTACGTTCCGTCGGCTTCGTCGGGGGCCTGGACGATCTGGGCGGCGTCCATGGTGGCGCCGGTGTCGTCGGTGAGGCCGTAGTGGTGGCCGTCCGCCTGGGTGACATCGGCGGCAAGCGCGACAAAACGGGCGGTGGCCGCCGAGGCCGGGTGGACGCTGGCGGCGGGCAGCTGGATCAGCAGCAGGACGGCGGCCAGCGCGGCGGCGACGAAGGCGCTGAGCCGGGCGGCGGTCACGGTGCTGTCGAGCGTACGAGCGGACCGCGCCCGTGCGGCCCGCGCCGGGGCGTGGGGTGCGCCACAGACCGCGGGGACGGCACGAAGGGGTGGGCCCCGCCGGTGCGTACCGGCGGGGCCCACCCCGTCATGTCACTGGTGCCGTGAGTGCGTCCCGGTCAGGACACCGGAGCCAGCTTGTCCTCCAGACCGGGCTGGGAGTCCAGCCACTTGCGGGCGGAGGCCTTCTCGTTGCCGGCCCCGCCCTTCTGGATCTCCACCTCGAGCGAGGCGAGCTGCTTGTCGGTCATCTTGAAGTTCTTCAGCCACTTGTCGAACTCGGGGAAGTCCGAGGCGAAGTCCTTCTTGCCGACGATGTGGATCCGCTCGCCCTTGCCCCAGGCGCCCTTCGGGTCCTTGAGCTTCTTCAGGTCGTACTTGCCGTACGCCCAGTGCGGCGACCAGAGCGTCACCACGACCGGCTCCTTCTTCTTGATGGAGCGGTTCAGCTCGGCCAGCATCGACGAGGTGCTGGAGGAGACGACCTTGTACTCGCCCTCCAGGCCGTACGCCTTCAGGACCTTCTTGTTCAGCGTTCCCATCATGCCGGCGCTGGCCTCGATGCCGATGATCTTGCCGTTGAACTTCTTGCCCTGACCCTTGAGGTCGGCGAGCGAGTCGATGCCCTTCACGTACGAGGGAACCGTCAGCTCCAGTGACGTGGGCCCGTACCAGGAGCCGATGTCGGAGAGCTGGTCCTTGTACTTGTCCACGTACTGCTTGTGCGTCTGTGGCAGCCAGCTGTCGAGCTGGACGTCCATCTGCCCCTGCGCGAGGGAGGTGTAGAGGGGGCCCGGGTCAAGCTGCTTGAGGTTCGGCTTGTAGCCGCGGTCCTCCAGGATGTTCTGCCACAGGTAGGTGCTCGCGATGGCCTCGTCCCACGGGAAGTACCCCATGTTGACGGTCTTGCCCGCGTCCTTGCCCTGCTTCTGCGCGCCGCCGCCGGGGACCGGGGCCAGCTTGTCGACCAGGCCGGGGTTCTTCTTCAGCCAGGTGCGCACGCCGTCCTGCTCGTGGCCCTCACCGGCGGCCTTGATGTCGTTCTCCAGGCTCGTGAGCTGCTTCTCGGTGAGCTTGAAGTCCTTCAGCCACTTGGCGACCGTCGGGTCCTTCTTCGCGAAGCCCTTGTGGGCGACCGTGTGCAGGTTCTCGCCCTTGCCCCAGGCGCCCTTCGGGTCCTTGAGCTTCTTCAGGTCGTACTTGCCGTACGCCCAGTGCGGCGACCACAGGGTCACCACGACCGGCTCCTTCTTCTTGATGGAGCGCTCCAGCTGGGCGAGCATCGTCGAGGTGCTGGACGAGACGACCTTGTACTCGCCGTCGAGGCCGTACTCCTTGAGGACCTTCTTGTTGAGGGTCCCCATCATGCCGGCGCTGGCCTCGATGCCGATGATCTTGCCGTCGAACTTCTTGCCCTGACCCTTGAGGTCGGCGAGCGAGTCGATGCCCTTCACGTACGAGGGAACCGTCAGCTCCAGCGACGTCGGGCCGTACCACGACCCCATGTCGTCGAGCTGGTTCTTGTACTTGTCCCAGTACGCCTTGTGGGTCGTCGGCAGCCAGGAGTCGGTCTGGAAGTCGATGTCGCCGCGCGCCACGCCGGAGTACAGCGGGCCCGGGTCGAGCTGCTTGACGTCCGTCTCGTAGCCGCGCTGCTCCAGCAGCTCCTTCCACAGGAACGTCGAGGCGGTGCCCTCGTCCCAGGGGATGTAGCCGATGTTGATCTTCTTGCCCTGGCCGACGTTCGTGCTCTTCGACGCGGTCGAGGAGTCGTCCGAGCCCGCGAGGTTCATCCCGCCGGCGACCAGCGCCAGCGCCACCACGCCGACGACGGCGACGACGCCGGCCGGCTTGTAGTGCGCGAAGGAGAACCCGCCGCGGGTGGCGGCCAGCTTGGCGGCGGCGCGGCGGCCCAGCGGGGAGACCCGCTCGTTGAGCGCGCCCGTCATCCGGTCCAGGTACATGGCCAGGACGACGACCGCGACACCGCTCTCGGCGGCGAGGCCGACCTTGAGCTGGGTGATCGCCGAGTAGACCTGCTCACCGAGGCCGCCCGCACCGGCCATACCGCCGATGACGACCATCGACAGGGCCAGCATGATGACCTGGTTGACACCGGCCATGATGGTCGGCAGCGCGAGGGGAAGCTGGACGCGGGTCAGGGTGGAGCGCGGGCTGGTGCCGAACGCGTCGGCCGCCTCGATCAGCTCACCGTCGACCTGCCGGATGCCCAGCTCGGTCATGCGCACGCCCGGCGGCATCGCGAAGATGACCGTCGCGAGCAGGCCCGGGGTGGTGCCGACGCCGAAGAACATGACGCCGGGGATCAGGTAGATGAACGCCGGCATCGTCTGCATGACGTCCAGCACCGGCCGGATGGCGCTGCTGACGCGGCTGCTGCGCGCGGCCCAGATGCCGACCGGCACGGCGATGACGATCGTGATGACCGCCGCGACGAGCACGAGGGACAGGGTGTCCATCGCGTCGTCCCACAGACCGAGCGAGTCGATCAGCGCCATGCCCACGAAGGCCAGGACGCCGGGGAGCAGACCGCGCAGCCAGCACGCGATCACGGCGAGGATGCCGGCCATCAGCAGCGGCTCGCCGCCGCCGAGCACGGCGTCCACACCGTCGTACATGCCGCCCAGAACGGTCTGGATGGCGTCGAACAGCCAGGTCAGATGCGACTGGAGCCAGTCGACGGCGTCCTCGACCCAGTCACCGAAATGCAGCCTAGGCACCGGCGTTCACCTTCTCCACCGGGCCGTCGCCCTCCACGTCCTCCGGGCCCTGTGAGCCCTCCGAGGTCTCCACGGTCTTCATCGGCTCGCCGAGCACGGCGAGCAGCCGCTGCCTCGGGACGACGCCGAGCAGCTTGCCCGCGTCGTCGGTCACGGCCACGGGTGTCTCGCTGGTCGAGCAGGGCGTGAACAGCTCGATGATCGGAGTGTCCTCGGTGACCGTCGCCGGGGCCTCGGACGCCTTGTACCCCTTGTCGGGGGTGGCCATGATCGCGCCCGCGGTCAGCACCCGGGAGCGGTCGACGTCCTGGGTGAAGGACGCGACGTAGTCGTTGGCCGGCGTGACGAGGATGTCCTCGGCGGAGCCGATCTGGACGATGCGGCCGTCGCGCATGACGGCGATGCTGTCGCCCAGGCGCATGGCCTCGTTCAGGTCGTGGGTGATGAAGACGATGGTCTTCTTCAGGGTCTTCTGCAGTTCGAGCAGCTGGTCCTGCATGTCGCGCCGGATCAGCGGGTCGAGCGCGCTGAACGACTCGTCCATCAGGAGCAGCTCGGCGTCGGTCGCGAGCGCGCGGGCCAGGCCCACACGCTGCTGCATACCGCCGGACAGCTCGTCGGGGAAGGACTTCTCCCACCCCTTCAGACCGGCCAGCTCCAGCGCCTCGTGGGCCCGCTTGTCGCGCTCGGCGCGCGGCACGCCCTGCACCTCGAGCCCGTAGGCCGCGTTCTCCAGGACGGAGCGGTGCGGGAAGAGCGCGAAGTGCTGGAAGACCATGCTGATCTTCTTGGAGCGCACCTCGCGCAGGTCGCGTGCGGACAGCTGCGTCAGGTCCTGGCCGTCGAAGCGGACGTGTCCCGCGGTGGGCTCCAGGAGTCCGTTGAGCATGCGCAGCAGCGTGGACTTGCCTGATCCGGACAGACCCATGACGACAAAGATCTGGCCCGGTTCGACGGTGAAGGACGCTTCGATGACGGCGGCTGTGGTGCCGTCGGCGCGCAGCTCCTCACGGTCGGCTCCGCGGCGGAGTTTTTCCACCGCCTCAGCGGGTCGTCTGCCGAAGACCTTGTACAGGTCTTCGGCTTCAAGCCTGGACACATACACCTCTCGGGTTGAAGCAGGACGGCCCGCCTCCCCCGCCGGCGGGCCGCGGAGCGAAACGGATTCTGACCGTCCGACCGACCTCGCCCAAGCGTTCATTAGTTGAACATGAGACCGGATTCGCTCCGGCTCGGCGCCTGCCCGGGCTTATGCGGGCCAAACACAGGAGTGGCCCAGTTCACATTCCGTTCACCGCCCGTCCGGCGCCTGTCGGTGCTGTACGGCATGATGCGCAAGGTGACTCAAGGACCCGCAGCCCCCTCCGCGCACCGGCGTCTGATGCTGCTCGACACCGCGTCCCTGTACTTCCGGGCCTACTTCGGGGTGCCCGACTCCGTGAAGGCCCCGGACGGCACTCCGGTGAACGCGGTGCGCGGACTGCTCGAATTCATCACGCGCCTCGTCCACGACCACCAGCCCACGCATCTGGTGGCGTGCATGGACGCGGACTGGCGCCCGCAGTGGCGCGTCGACCTGATCCCCTCGTACAAGGCGCACCGCGTCGCCGAGGAGACGCCCTCCGGCACCCCCGACGAGGAGGAGGTGCCCGACACCCTCTCGCCGCAGGTCCCGATCATCGAGGCCGTGCTGGACGCGGTGGGCATCGCGCGCGTCGGCGTCGCTGGGTACGAGGCGGACGACGTGATCGGCACCTTCACCGGGCGGGCGAGCGGCCCGGTCGACATCGTCACCGGCGACCGCGACCTGTTCCAGCTCGTCGACGACAAGCTGGAGCGGCGCGTGCTCTATCCCGTGAAGGGCGTCGGCACGCTCCAGATCACCGACGAGGACCTGCTGCGCGAGAAGTACGGCGTGGACGGCTCGGGCTACGCGGACATGGCGCTGCTGCGCGGCGACCCCAGCGACGGCCTGCCGGGCGTCCCCGGGATCGGCGAGAAGACGGCCGCGAAGCTGCTCGCGCAGTTCGGGAACCTGGCCGGGATCATGGCCGCGGTCGACGACCCGAAGGCGAAGCTGACGCCGACGCAGCGCAAGCGGCTGGACGAGTCGCGCCCGTACCTGGCGGTGGCGCCGACGGTCGTACGGGTCGCGGGCGACGTCCCGCTGCCCGACGTGGACACCGCTCTGCCCCGGGTGCCCCACGACGCGGCCGCGGTCGAGCAGTTGGGGGCCCGCTGGGGTTTGGGAGGTTCTTTGCAGCGGCTCCTCGCCACGCTCTCCGGATGAGGTGTTAGCTTAGGTAAACCTAAGTAGCAGTGGATCGAGGGAGACCGCACATGGCCGAGCGTCCCGCAGCGCGCAAGCCCCGCAAGGCCCGCTCCGCACAGGTCGTGCGCACGGAGCGCCTGACGCCTCACATGCAGCGGGTGGTGCTCGGCGGGGACGGCCTCGCGGACTTCCCCGCCGAGCTGGAGTACACCGACCACTACATGAAGCTGCTGTTCGTGCCGCCCGGCGTCGCGTACGAGGAGCCCTTCGACGTGGAGCGGATCCGGGAGGAACTGCCGCGCGAGCAGTGGCCCGTGACCCGTACGTACACGGTGCGCGCCTGGGACCCGGCCGCGCGCGAGCTGACCGTCGACTTCGTGATCCACGGCGACGAGGGCCTGGCCGGCCCCTGGTCCGCGGCGGTCCGGCCCGGCGAGACCATCCACTTCATGGGTCCGGGCGGCGCCTACCGCCCGGACCTCGGCGCCGACTGGCACCTGCTCGCCGGTGACGAGAGCGCGCTGCCCGCGATCGCCGCCGCGCTGGAGGTGCTGCCGGAGGGGACGCGGGCGCACGCCTTCATCGAGGTCGAGGGCCCCGAGGAGGAGCAGAAGATCGACACTCCCGTCGAGGTCACCTGGCTGCACCGGGCGGGCCGTCCGGTCGGCCGGGCGCTCGTCGCGGCGGTCACCGGACTCGACTTCCCCGAGGGCCGGCTGCACGCCTTCGTCCACGGCGAGGCCGGCTTCGTGAAGGAGCTGCGCCGCTACCTCCGGGTCGAACGCCAGATCCCCCGCGAGGACCTGTCGATCTCCGGTTACTGGCGCCTCGGCCACAACGAGGACGGCTGGCAGGCCTCGAAGCGCGACTGGAACGCCCAGGTGGAGGCCGAGCAGGAGGGTTAGGGCGGACCAAGGGACGTTCGGCACACGCCTTACGCCGTCTCCGGTTCGGCGAGGGCCCCGCTCCCGAACAGCCGCCGGGCCTCGGCCAGATCGGCCCGCGCCGCCCCGGCCGCGGAATCCAGATAGCCGTACGCGTCCTCGCCGACCGGGATCCTGAGCGGCAGCGGCTCCTCGGCGGCGACGACCGCGAGGACCCGCGCGGCGAAGTCGTCGGGGTCGCCGACGTCCGGGAGGTCGGTCAGGGCGCGGAAGGCCGCGAGCATCGGGCCGTTGGCCTCGTCGTAGGCTGCCACGCGGTCCCGGGTCTCGGTCATGGCGGTGCCGTAGCGGGTGGCGAACGTGCCGGGTTCCAGGACGGTGACGCGGATGCCGTGCGGCGCGGCCTCGACCACGAGGGTCTGGCTCATCGCCTCCAGCGCCTGCTTCCCGGCGGCATAGGCGGCGGTGCCGGGCAGGGTGATGTGCCCGGCCACGGAGGACACGTTGAGGATGTGGCCCGCGCCCTGGGCCCGCATCAGGGGCAGGACCAGCCGTGTCAGGCGCCACGGGCCGACGAGCAGGACGTCCAGCAGGTCGCGCAGTTCGGCGTCGGAGGTCTCCTCGACGGCGCCGAACAGGCCGCCGCCCGCGTTGTTGACCAGCACGTCGACGCCGCCGAGGCGCTCGGCCGCGTACCGGACGGCGGCGGCGCAGGAGTCGGCGTCGCGCAGTTCCAGCGCGACGGGGGTGATGCGGCCGGGCCAGGCGGCGGCCAGCTCCGCCAGGTCGGCGGTCCTGCGTGCGGTGACCACCAGGTCGTCGCCCTCCGCGGCGGCGGCGCCCGCCAGGGCCCGGCCGAGGCCGGACGAGCATCCAGTGATGAGCCAGCGTCGTCCCATGCGTTCCCCCGGGTGCCGGTTCGTGCGCCACCACCCCGGCGGCACCTCATCGTGGAGGCGGCACACGCCTCCCGTCTGCCCCGCTGCGGGAGCGTCGGCGGGCGCGTGGGCGCACCGGCCGGGCGCACGGGGCCCCGGCCGTCGTCCGGGACCCCGCCGCCGCTCTCAACCGCTGCCGGGCGAAGCCGCGTTCACCTCTCGGTCCGGAACGGTGACAGCCCCTCGGACACAGTCGCGCGGCATGGCGCGGCGCGCCGTTCGAGGAGGAACCTGCGCGGGGGCGCCGTACCCTTTCCCTGATGACGCGCCGAAGACCTCGCACCCCGCCCGCCCCGCTCCCCCAGCGCGACGGCATCGACCCGGTACGCGTACGGCTGCCCGTCGACGGCACCGACACCTGGCCCACCGTCCGCGACCACCTCGTGGAGCGGCTCCGCGCGGGCGACGGCGTGATCGACGCGATGATCGCCGACGGGCGCATCGTGCGGGCCGACGGCACGGCCGTCACCGCCACGACGGCGTACGAACCGGGCGGACACGTCTGGTTCCACCGCGACCTGGCACCCGAGACACCCGTGCCGTTCCCCCTCGGCATCGTGTACCGCGACGCCCACATCGTCGTCGCCGACAAGCCCCACTTCCTGGCCACGACCCCGCGCGGCAGCCATGTCGCCGAGACCGCACTCGCGCGCCTGCGCCGCGAGCTGGGCATCCCGGCGCTGGGCCCGGCCCACCGGCTCGACCGGCTGACGGCGGGGCTCGTGCTGTTCGTCGTGCGGCCGCAGGAGCGGGGCAGGTACCAGACGCTGTTCCGGGACCGGCTCGTGGCCAAGGAGTACGAGGCGGTGGCCCCGTACGATCCCGCGGTGCCGCTGCCCGCGACCCTGCGCAGCCGGATCGAGAAGGAGCCCGGGGTGCTCGCCGCGCGGGAGGTCCCGGACGGCGAACCCAATGCCGAGACCGGGGTGCGGCTCGACGGCCGCGCGGGACCGCTCGGCCTGTACAGGCTGACACCGCACACCGGGCGCACCCATCAGCTGCGGGTGCACATGAACAGCCTGGGCCTGCCGATCCTCGGCGACCCCCTGTACCCGGCGGTCATCGACGCGGTCGCGCCCGGTGACTTCCGCCGGCCGCTGCAACTCCTCGCGCGGACACTGGAGTTCCGGGATCCGGTGACCGGGCGCGAGCACCGGTTCGTCAGCGCTCGCACCCTGCGCGCCTGGACGTCGTACGAGTCCTGGGCCACCGAACCGGCCGATCAGTAGCCGCGCCACCAGCGCAGGAACCGCTGCCAGGCGCCGACCGGAGGCTCCGGCTCGGCCTGCGGCACCGGGGCGGCGGGTGCCGCAGGCTCCACAGGCGCAACAGGCGGCATGGGCGCGGCCGGTGCGGGAGGCGACGAGACCTGCCAGTCCGGCTTGCGCGGCGGGGTGATGCTGGGCTTGCCGCTGACGTCCTGCTGCGCCCGGGGCGTGAACGTCACCGGGAGCGTCACCAGATGCCGGGACAGGATCGACGAGCGCCACCGCAACTCGCTCTCGTCGACGGAGAGTTCGGTGTCGGGCAGCCGCATCAGGAACGCGTCGACCCCGATCTCGGCGATGGCGCGGCCGATGTCCTGTCCGGGGCACTCGTGCGGCCCGCCGCCGAACGCGAGATGCGAGCGGTTGCCCATCATGTGGGCGGTCGGGTCGGGGCGGACGACCGGGCACACATTGCCCGGCTGGATCCCGAAGAGCAGACCGTCGCCCGCGCGGATCCGCTGCCCGCCCAGCTCGGTGTCCACCTTCGCGAAGTAGCCGATCATGGCGCTGAACGGCGGTTCGTCCCACAGCGACTGCTCGACGGCCTCGGGCACGGTCATCTGCCCGCCGTTGAGCTGGGCGCGGAAGCGCGGGTCGGTGAGCACGACGCGCAGCACGTTCGCGATGAGGTTGGCCGTGGCCTCGTACCCGGCGATGAGGACCAGGCGCAGGTGGTGCGCGACCTCCTCGTCGGTGAGCCCGGCCGGGTCGCTGATCAGCCCGCTGGTGAAGTCGCCGTCGACCGGCCGGGCCCGGCGGCGCGCCACGAGGTCGAACAGGACGCCCATGATGAACTCGTTGCTGGCGATGGCCGTCTCGGTGCCCTTGAGGAAGTCGCGGGCGTTCTGCACGATCCGCTCGCTGTAGGCCTCGGGGGCGCCGATGACGTCGAGCATCACCATCATCGGCAGGTGCTCGGCGAACTCGCTGACGATGTCGCAGGTGCCGCGCTCGGAGAACCGGTTGATGATCTCCTGGGTGCCCTTGTTGATGGACCGGCGCAGGCTGCGGTGCTCGATGGTCGACATGGCGGCGGTGACCGCGCCGCGCAGCCGGGCGTGCTCGGCCCCCTCGACGAAGGACGCCATGGGCTGCCAGCTGATGACCGGGGCGAGCGGGTGCGTGGGCTTGAACGTGCCGTCCTTCATCGGCGTCCAGATACGGGCGTCCCGGGTGAACTGGGACGTGCTGCGCACCATGTGCAAGTTCTCGGTGTGGCCGAGCACCGCCCACATCTGAACGTCCTCGTGGATGAACACGGGCGCGACCGGGCCGTGTTCGGCGCGCAGCTTCTCGTAGAGGGCCGGGATGTCGGCGTCGGCCTCGGGCCCGTAGAGCCGGCGCACCCCGCCCGGGCCGAGGGCGTGCGCGGGACAGCCGGGCGGCGGAGCCTCGCCGTAGCCGTCGATGTCGTCGTACCCGGCGGGTGACTGGGAGGGGTTGGGGGGAGGAGGCGTCACGGAAATCGCTCCGGTCGTTCGGTGGACTGGTCTGTCGGACGCGGGAGTTCGGGGTCAGGCGCGGTGCAGGGCCATCTCGTGGAGATAGCGCATCAGGGTCAGCAGCACATCGCGGCTGGAGGCCCGGCGGCGGGCGTCGCACTCGATGATCGGGACGTGCGGGTCCAGGTCGAGGGCGCTGCGCAGCTCCTCGGCGGGGTAGCGCGGGCCGTCCGGGAAGGCGTTGTTGGCGATGACGAACGGGACGCCGCGCTCCTCGAGGCGCCCGATCACGTCGAAGCTGACCTCCAGGCGGCGGGTGTCGATCAGGACGACGGCCCCGAGCGCGCCCTCGAACAGGCCGTTCCACAGGAACCAGAAGCGCTCCTGGCCCGGTGTGCCGAACAGGTAGAGCACGAGTTCGTCGGTGATCCTGATGCGGCCGAAGTCCATGGCCACGGTGGTGGCCGTCTTGGTCTCGGAGCCGTAGTTGTCGTCGACGCCGATGCCCGCCTGCGTCATGGTCTCCTCGGTGGTGAGCGGGCGGATCTCGCTGACCGATCCCACCATCGTGGTCTTGCCCACCCCGAACCCGCCGACGATCACGATCTTGACGGCCGAGGTGACCGTCTCGGGCATCCGGTCCTCGGCGCGCGGTCCGGGGATGTGCACGCCGCCGGGGGTGACGTCGGTGGCGGCCGCGTGCTCAGAGCTTCTGTAGTCCATGCATCACCGCTTCGAGGAGGGAACGGTCCGCGACGGCGCCCCGGATGACCGGCGCGCGGGCCTGGACCTGTTCGGCCGCGAGGAGTTCGCCGAGCAGCACGGTGACCACGCTGAACGGCAGATTGAGGTACGCCGAGATCTCGGCCGTGGACAGCGGCGTCCGGCACATCCGCAGGACGGCCGCCTGTTCGGGCCGCGTCGTCGGCTTCGGCTCGGTGCGGGCCACGATCAGGGTGACCAGGTCGAGCGGTGCGCGCTCGCCGCCGTCGGTGCCGCCGGTGATGACGTAGAGCCGCTCGAGTTCCTTGGGGTCCTGGGACGGCCCGGGCGAGCGCCGCTCGCGCCGCGGCGGTGGTTCTCGGTAGGGGGGCTGGGGCGGACGCGTCATACGGTCTGCCCGTTGCGTCGCGGCGGGCTGGTCAGGTGCGCGCCGATCCGGATGACCAGGTCGCGCATCTGGTGGCTGATCATGCCCGCGTCGACGAACTGGTTGGCGAGGACGGCGAGATAGGCGCCCTTGCCCGCGGCCATCAGATAGAAGAAGCCGGCGTCGACCTCGATGATGACCATGTTCATCTTGCCGCTGGACTCGGGGATCTCCGTGGCGACCGCGGAGGCGAGGGACTGGAGTCCGGCACAGGCGGCGGCGATCCGGTCGGCGGCGTCGGGGTCGCCGCCGTAGCGGGCGATGCGCAGTCCGTCGGCGGACAGCACGACCACCTGCTGCACGTTCGCCACACTGTCGGCGAGCTCCTTGAGCATCCAGTCGAAGTTGGCGCGTTGCTGGATCACTGACGGTCTCCCTCGTCGACCTGCTGGTTGTACGCGTCGTCGTGCGGCTTCTCGGCGGCCTCACCGGGCCCGTGGGCCTCGGCGCCGTCATCGGGTTTCAGCCCGTTCATGAACGCCTCGACCCACAGGCCGGGTTCGGGCTGCTCCGGTTTGTCCTGCTCGGGCTTGTCGTGCTCCGGCTCCACGGACGGGGTGACGGGCGCGGTGCCGTACTCGTGCGTCCCGGGCGGCGGCATGGAGAGGTCGGGGTTGCGCGGCGTCACGATGATCTGGTTCTCGATGATCTTCGTGTCGACCTTCCTGCGGCGCTGCGGGAGCCCGTTGGCCCGCCATTCGGTGACCACCGGGACGTCGTCCTCCATCGCGAGGAGCGGGGCGGAGGGGCGCGGACCCGTGGTGGGGCGGCGGGTCTTCTTCAGCCGCGGCTCTTCCTTGATCGGAACGCCGTTGTGGTCGACGCGCGGCACGGCGGTGGCGCCGATGCCGTGGGCGAGGCCGGGCGCGGGCTCGCTGCTCATCATGTCGCGCGGGACGACGAGCACGGCGCGCACACCGCCGTACGCGGACTGGCGCAGCGAGATCTGCATGTCGTACATGGAGCAGAGCCGGCCGACGATGGACAGGCCGAGGCGCGGGTTCTCGCCGAGGTCGTTGAGGTCGACGCCGGCCTGGGCGCGGTCCAGCATGCGCTCGACCCGGGCCCGCTGCTCCTCGCCGAGGCTGACGCCGCCGTCCTCGATCTCGATGGCGACGCCGGTCTGCACCTCGACCGCGGTGACGTGCACCCGGGTCTGCGGCGGCGAGTAGCGGGTGGCGTTGTCGAGCAGTTCGGCGACGGCGTGGATCAGCGGCTCGACGGAGATGCCCTTGATGGCGATGTCGCAGATGGCATGCAGGTCGATGCGCGGGTACTCCAGGATGCGCGACATGGCGCCGCGCAGCACGCTGTAGAGCTTGACCGGCTTGGGCCACTGGCGGCCGGGGCGGGCGCCGCCGAGGACGGTGACGGAGTCGGCGAGCCGGCCGATCAGGGCCGTGCCGTGGTCGATGCGCAGGAGGTCGTCGAAGACCTCGGGGTTGCGGCCGTGGTCCTCCTCCATCTCGCGGAGTTCCTGGGCCTGCTTGTGCACGATGGCCTGGACGCGGCGGGCGATGGAGACGAACGCGCGCTGGGCCGCGTCGTTCGCCGCCGCCTCGCGGTCGATCTCCTTGAGGCAGGCGCTGATCAGCGCGCGCTCACCGCGGGTGACGTCACGGAAGGCGGGCTCGGAGTCGCAGGTGTTGCGGACCGCGTCCACGGGGTTGTCACCGGTGCGCAGCCGGTAGAGGGCGTGCGGCAGGACATCCTTGGCGACCCGCATCGTGCGGTGTTCCTGGTCGGCGATCCGGTGCTCCAACTCGGCCACGTGGTGGGCGAACTGGGCGCGCTGCTCCCGCAGGAGGCGGCCGCGGCGCACGACCTCCGCCGCGACGGCCACCACCAGGAGCGTGCCGAGGGCGCCGCACAGGGCGACGGCGAGCCGCGCGGGCTCCGTGACCAGGGCGACGGCCGCTCCGGTGGCGGCGGCCATGACCATCGCGGGCAGCAACAGCACGCGTGTGTAGGGGACTTCTCGGCCACCGGGAGGCGATTGAACACTCACCATGTATGCCCTCTGAACGGTCGTATCGGGGAAGTTTGCGACGGTTCGTCGTGTTGCTCGGCTTGTCGTTCCCTGAATCAATGCGAACCATCGGCGCACACGGGAACAAGCGGCCGAATTCATCTCAACCCGGCGCGCTGCGGGCGAGCTTAGTCGCGCCGGATCATCGCCGGGTCATATTCCGCAAGGGCCTGAAATCGGCTCCCCGAGAGGAATACACTCCCCCCATTTACACGCTCAGCTGTCATTCGCACACATGGAGTGAAGGCGTCCGCCTGTCCTCATCCCCGGTGCCGCACACGGCTGAGGGCGCCGCCCGCAGTGGACGACGCCCTCCCTCACACCTGCGACGAGGCGCGGCTCACCCCACCGACGAGTACGCCACCACCCCGCGCAGCACGGCATCCACGGCCTTGCGGGCATTGCGCGACACGGTGGAGCCCTCCCTGGGAGCCGCCGCCGCGATCTGCCCCAGCACATCGATCACCTGCTTGCACCAGCGGACGAAGTCGCCGGCCGGCATCTCGGCCTCCCGCAGCACCTCGTCGAGCCCCTTGCCCGAGGCCCACTGGTAGACGGCCCAGGCGAACCCGAGATCGGGCTCCCGCTGGCCGACGCCCTCCGCCTGGTTGATCCGGAAGTCCTCCTCCAGCGCGTCGAGCCGCCCCCAGATCCGCACCATCTCGCCGAGCGCGGCCTTGGCCTTGCCCGAGGGCACCTTGGGCGCGAGCGCGTCGTCGCCGACCCGCGCCTCGAACACCAACGCGGAGACGCACGCGGCGAGTTCGGCCGGGTCCAGGTCCTCCCAGACCCGGTCCCGCAGGCACTCGCTGGCGAGCAGATCGAGCTCACCGTAGAGCCGCGCGAGCCGCTTGCCGTGCTCGGTGACCTCGTCGCCGCGCAGATAGTCCATCTCGGTCAGCAGCTTCACGATGCGGTCGAAGGTTCGCGCGATCGTGTTGGTCCGCCCCTCGATGCGCCGCTCCAGCTGCTCGGTGTCCCGGCGCAGCCGGTGATACCGCTCGGCCCAGCGGGCGTGGTCCTCCCGCTCGTCGCAGCCGTGGCACGGGTGGGCCCGCAGCTCGGTGCGGAGCCGGGCGATCTCCCGGTCGTCGGCGGCGGGGGCGCGGCCCTTGCGGTGCCGGTCGGGCACGATGTGCCCGGCCTTGGTCCGCAGCGCCGAGGCGAGGTCCCGCCGCGACTGCGGGGAGCGCGGATTGAACGACTTCGGGATCCGCATCCGCTCCAGCGCCTCCACGGGCACCGGGAAGTCCATCGAGGCGAGCCGCTTGACCTGGCGCTCCGCGGTCAGCACCAGGGGGCGCGGGCCGTCGTGGTGCTCGAACCCGCGGTGCCCGTTGGACCGGCCGGCCGGCAGCCCCGGGTCGAGCACGAGCGCGAGGCCCGCGAACTTCCCCGTCGGCACGTGGATCACGTCGCCGGGCTTGAGCTTCTCCAGCGCGGCGGCGGCCTGCGCCCGGCGCTGCGCGGCGCCCTGCTTGGCCAGCTCGGTCTCCCGGTCCTTCAGCTCGCGGCGCAGCCGCGCGTACTCCTCGAAGTCGCCGAGGTGACAGGTCATCGAGGCCTGGTAGCCCTCCAGGCCCTCCTCGTTCCTCTGCACCTGCCGGGAGATCCCGACGACCGACTTGTCGGCCTGGAACTGGGCGAACGACGTCTCCAGGAGTTCGCGCGAGCGGTGCCGCCCGAACTGCTCGACCAGATTGACCGCCATGTTGTACGACGGCTTGAAGCTGGAGCGCAGCGGATAGGTGCGCGTCCCCGCGAGACCCGCCAGGTGCTCGGGGCTGAAACCGCGCTGCCACAGCACCACGGCGTGGCCCTCGACGTCGATGCCGCGCCGCCCGGCCCGCCCGGTCAGCTGCGTGTACTCGCCCGGGGTGATGTCGGCGTGCTGCTCGCCGTTCCACTTCACGAGCTTCTCCAGGACCACCGAGCGGGCCGGCATGTTGATGCCGAGCGCCAGGGTCTCCGTGGCGAAGACCGCCTTGACCAGGCCGCGCACGAACAGCTCCTCGACGACCTCCTTGAAGGTCGGCAGCATGCCGGCGTGGTGGGCGGCGATCCCGCGCTCCAGCCCCTCGAGCCACTCGTAGTAGCCCAGGACGTGCAGGTCCTCGTCCGGGATGGAGGCGGTGCGCTCCTCGACGATCTCCCGGACTCTGGCCCGCGCCTCCTCGTCGTTCAGCCGCAGGCCCGCGTACAGGCACTGCTGCACGGCGGCCTCGCAGGCCGCCCGGCTGAAGATGAAGGTGATCGCGGGGAGCAGTCCTTCGGAGTCGAGCCGCTCGATGACCTCGGGCCGTCCCGGCGTCCAGATCCGGGAGCGCTGCCGGCGCTCCCGCTCGCGGTCGGCCTCCCGCATGTTCCGCCCGCGCTTGCGGTCCTGGTACGAGGGGCGGCTGGCCTCCATCCGCGCCATGCGCGTGAGGTCGGGGTTGACGGCCTTCTTGCTGCCCTCGCCCTCCTCGAAGAGGTCGTACATCCGGCGCCCGGCGAGCACGTGCTGGAACAGCGGTACGGGCCGGTGCTCGGAGACGATCACCTCGGTGTCGCCGCGCACGGTGTCGAGCCAGTCGCCGAACTCCTCCGCGTTCGACACCGTCGCCGACAGGGAGACCAGGGTGACCGACTCCTGGAGGTGGATGATCACCTCTTCCCAGACGGCGCCCCGGAAGCGGTCGGAGAGGTAGTGCACCTCGTCCATGACCACGTAGCCGAGATTGATCAGCGCCTGGGAGCCCGCGTACAGCATGTTCCGCAGCACTTCGGTGGTCATGACGACCACCGGCGCGTCGCTGTTCACGCTGTTGTCGCCGGTCAGCAGGCCGACCTTGTCCGCGCCGTAGCGCTTCGCGAGGTCCTGGTACTTCTGGTTCGACAGCGCCTTGATGGGTGTCGTGTAGAAGCACTTCTTGCCCTGCTGGAGGGCGAGGTGCACGGCGAACTCGCCGACGATCGTCTTGCCTGAGCCGGTGGGCGCGGCCACCAGGACACCCTTGCCCGCCTCCAGTGCCTGACACGCCTCGATCTGGAAGGGGTCGAGACCGAAGTCGTACATCTCGCGGAAGGAAGCTAGCGCGGTGGCCTGCTCGACGGCCCGCTTACGGGCTGCCGCATACCGCTCGGCCGGTGAGAGGTCCTCTGTCATCGTGCTTTCGAGCCTACCGGCCACCACCGACAACGGACGATCATTATCCGGTAAGGACCCGCACGGCTCCGGACACGCACTCCGCGACCAGCGGCAACGCCCCGACGGGCTCGCCGTCCGCGTACCCCGTGATGGCGTCCGCGGCCAGCTCCACCCGCGCCGCCCGGTACACACTGACCACGGGATGCGTCAGATGCGTCCCCTTGTACACGCGCGGGAAGACGCGCAGCAGGGTCGCCCGGGAGCAGTCGCCGACGACGGTCACGTCGAAGAGCCCGTCGTCCATCGCGGCGTCGGCGCAGATCCGCATGCCGCCGCCGTACGAGGTTCCGTTGCCGACCGCGACGAGGGTGGCGTCGATCTCCCGCACGGCCCCGTCGTCCAGGGTGAGCCGGAACCGGGTCGGCTTGAAGGCGGCCAGTTCGAGGCCGATCGCCAGGTCGTACTTGAAGCGGCCGAGCGGCAGCCGCATCCGGTTGCCGCGGTCGTTGACCCGGGAGTCGAAGCCGGAGGCGAGCACGGTGCCGAACCAGTGGTCGCCGATCCGGCCGAGGTCGATCTCCCGTATCCGCTCCTGCTTCAGCGCGTGGGCGACCAGCGCGCCCGCCACGGCCGGCTCGCGGATCGGCAGCCCGAGCGAGCGCGCGAAGTCGTTGCCGGTGCCGACCGCGACGACGCCGAGCGGCGTGCCCGTCCCGGCGACCGCCTGCAGCGCGAGATTCACCAGGCCGTCCCCGCCGACGGCGACGAGCGCGCCGGTTCCCTCCCGCACGGCGGCTCGCGCGCGTGCCAGGGCGTCGGGCGCGTCCTCCCCGATGACGCTCCGTACGGAGAACCCGGCGGCCCGCAACGCGGAAGCGGCCGGCTGCGCAGCGCCTGCGCCCCGGCCGCGTCCCGCGGTGGGATTGACGAAGAGGGTGATCTCACTGCTCACGGCCGGACCTTAACAACCGTCCCGTCGCGAACAGGAGTTGCCTCAGGTCACATCGTCGTAACCGTTGACCCGGTCCGTCGTCGTCTGCTCGGGCAGCGGGGTCCGGCTCGCGCTCACGCTCTCGACGTCACCGACCCGCTCGGGGGTCAGGTCGAGGTCGGAGGCCTCGTCGTCGTCGAGGTCCGCGTCCGGGTTGTTGCGCCGCCTGCGTCGGTCGTTGAGCAGCGAGAAGATCGTCGCCGCGAAGTACAGCACCCAGATCGGGGCGGCCAGCGCCATCATCGACAGCGGGTCCGTGCTGGGCGTGGCGACCGCCGCGAAGACCGTGATGCCCATGATCATCGCCCGCCACCAGCCGAGCATGCGCTTGCCCGTGATGGCCCCGATGAGGTTGAGGAACACCAGCAGCAGCGGCAGCTCGAAGGAGAGGCCGAAGACGATCACCATGCGCGTCACGAGGTCGAGCAGGTCGTCGAGGGGCAGCAGGTTGGACGCGTTGCCCGGGGTGAAGCCGATCAGCACCTTCGCCGTGGTGGGCAGTACCGCGTACGCGAAGTAGGCGCCGGCCAGGAACAGCGGGACGCCGGTGCCCACGAACCCGTAGGCGTACTTCTTCTCGTGCTTGTGCAGTCCGGGCGCGATGAAGCCCCACAGCTGGTACAGCCAGACCGGCGAGGCGAACACGATGCCCGCCATCAGCGAGATCTTCAGGGCCAGCGTGAAGGGGGCCAGCAGACCGTTGATGGTGATTTCCGCGCAGGGCTCTTTCTTCACCTGAGCCAACTGCGAGAACGTCTGCTCACATCCGACCGAGTCGAGGATCGGCTTGGTGATCAGATCGATGATGTCGTCGTAGAAGAACGCGGCGACGATCGTGATGGCGACAACGGCGAGCAGCGCCTTCGCCAGCCGGTTGCGAAGCTCACGCAGGTGATCCGCGAGCGGCATCCGCCCCTCGGGGTCCTTCTCCTGCTTGCGGGCAGTCTTGAGCAACCCACGTCCTCATCTCGTGCGGCAGGCCGCCGAGACGGGGCGGCCTTGGGTCAGCTCTTGATCAGCTCTTCGTCGTGTTCGTCGGCTCGGTCACCGGACGCGAGCTGGTGACGTCGCCGGGAGCGGCCTGGATGGTGCGCGCGGCCTGGCCCTGCTCGTCCTGGACCGGCGGGTCGGACGGAGCGGCGGCGTTGGTGTTGCCCTCGCTCTTCATCGCCTTGGCCTCGCTCTTGAGGATGCGGGCGGACTTGCCCAGCGAGCGCGCCATGTCCGGAAGCTTCTTCGCGCCGAACAGCAGGATGATGACGACAAGGATCAGGATGATCTCAGGTGCGCCGAGCTTTCCGAACATATCCGTTACCTTCTCACTGAGGCGGCAGGGGCGGGTCTGCCGGTTCCGATCGGACTTCGGACTGTTGTCCGACCACCGTTCTGGCAGCGATCGTATCCCGTGGGGGTAAACAGGGGGCAATCCCTCTGCGTACTCCCCGTTGCGGCCCGCGCCTCACTTCTGGGTCGCGTTAAGGAGCGTACCCGGCCGACCTGGCAGCCCGACAGGCCACAGTGGTAAAGCGGTTTCCATGAGGCCCCGCGGTGTTCCGGGACGTCAGACCGTGTCGCCGCCCGCCCGTGCCGCGCTGACCGCGGCCTGCTCCAGTTCCTCGGCGGCCCGGTTGATCTGTCGCGTGGTGGCGGCGACTTGGCTCCCCAGCCGCTCCGCCTCGACGAACACTTTCACCGCGAAGAAGGCGAGCACAGCAAGCCCCGCGAAACCCACGGCCACCGACACCATCGCCCAGAACATGCGCCGAGCCTAGACGGTCTGGTGGAGGCGGAGGGTGCGCACCCCGCCGCCGGTGAGGAGTTCGACGATCCGCTCACCGGCGGGCTTGCGCACCGCGGCCTCGCACTCGGGGCAGGTGAAGGAGTAGAAGGTGGTGCGGCGGCTGCCGCCGATCGCCAACCGGATGGCGGACGCGTCGAGTTCGAAGCTGGCGCGGCAGTCCGGGCACGCGGCGCGGAAGACGACGGCGGCGGGGCCGTCGACCACGGCGGACATCCGGGTGATTCCGGCCACATCCATCGTCCCGGTCATTTCCCCCACCTCGTGCCTTCCATCCGTTCGAGCCGTACGAGCCGTTCCGGCCCGCTCACGCCGCCCCGTCGTACGCGGCCAGCGCCTCCCGGGCCGCGTCCCGCGCGCTGTCCGCGAGTTCGGCGGGGGCCACGATGTGCCCGTCCCGGCCGAGCCGCAGCGCGAGCCGGCGCAGCGACGAGGGGTCCGGCGTGCGCAGCGTGATCCGCAGACCACCGTCCGCCAACTCCTCGGCGCTGTCGTGCGGGTAGTACTCGGCGACCCAGCGTCCGCCGGGCCCGACCTCGATCACGACCTCCGGGTCCTCGGCGGCGGGCTGCACGAGCCCCTCGGAGAGGTCGCGCAGTTCGATCTCCGGCGGCGCCGACGCCTCGTCGAGGATCCTGATCTCGGCGACCCGGTCGAGCCGGAACGTGCGCCGCGCCTCCGACCTGCGGCACCACGCCTCTACGTAGGTGTGGCCGACGGAGACGAGCCGGATCGGATCGATCTCGCGCTCGGTGACCTCGTCGCGGGCGGGCGAGTAGTAGCGGATCCACAGCCGGCGCCGCTCGGAGATCGCCCGGTCGACGTCGGCGAAGACACCGCCCTCGGACTCGAAGGTGACGCTGAGCCGCGCGCTGGCACCGGCCACCTCGCCGGCCGCCGCCTCCAGCTTCGCGGTCGCGCGCAGCAGGGCGAGCCGGTCGCCCTCGCGCAGCCCGGGGAGCGTGGCCACCGCGCGTGCGGCCACCAGCAGGGCGGTCGCCTCGTCGGCGGAGATCCGCAGCGCCGCGGCGACGTCGTCCGGGTTGTGCCACCAGATGCGGTCGCCGTCGGTGTCGATGTCGAGGAGGTCACCGCCGCGGAAGCTCGTCCCGCACAGCGGCAGCACGTCCAGGTCGGAGATCAGCTCGTCCTGGGTGATGCCGAAGGCCCGGGCCACGTCCTCCACACGCGCGCCGGGGCGCTCGCGCAGGTACGTCACGAGGGACAGCATCCGCCGGGTCTGGTCGATGGCGTTGGCAGCCATGGTTCTCCGTACTCCCCTCAGCCCTTGGCCACGGCGCGCAGCCGGTCGACGACGTCGGCCCGCAGCTCGGCCGGTTCGAGCACCACGACGTCCGGCCCGAACTCCACGAGCCAGGCGTCGAGCCCGTGCCCGTACGGAATCTCCAGCTCGTCCCAGCCGTCGCCCAGCGCGCGGACGGACGAGGCCTTGGCGCGCAGCGGATAGCCGGCGTCCGCGCGCAGCCTGATCAGCGCGGAGCGGTCGGCGGTCTCGCCCGCCCAGCCCGCGACGGTCTCGCGGACGGTGACGACGTCCGGCACCGGCGCCGTGAACTGTCCGGCGCGCGAGCGCACCTTGCCGGTGATCCGCGACAGCCGGAAGACCCGCTCGGCCTGCCGGTCGCGGTCCCAGCCCGCCAGGTACCAGTGGCCGCGCCAGCACTCGAGCGCCCACGGCTCGACATGCCGTTGCTCGGGCCGGGCGGCGGTCGCCTTGCGGTAGTCGAAGACGACGGGGCGCCGGTCGCGGCAGGCCAGCATCAGCGGTTCGAAGGACGCCTCGTGCGCGGGAATGCGGGGTTCCAGCGCGCCGTGGCTCTCGTAGGGGTCGACGTCCTCGGGCATCCCGGCGGCGCGCAGCTTCTGCAGGGCGCCGCTGGCGGCACCGGCGAGGCGGGCCTGCTGCCACACCTTGGCGGCGAGCCCGAGGGCCGCGGCCTCCTCGGCGTCGAGGGTGAGCGGCGGCAGGTGGTTGCTGTCGCGGCGGGCCAGATAGCCGACCTCGCCGTCCAGGTTCTCCACGGTCTCGATGACCAGGCCGAGCTCGCGCAGGTCGTCCTTGTCGCGCTCGAACATGCGGTTGAAGGAGTCGTCGCTGCCGGCTTCCAGGTAGGCCTCGATGGAGCCGCGCAGCTCGCGCTTGCTGAGCGGGCGGCGCGTCCCGAGCAGACACAGCGCCAGATTCATCAGCCGCTCGGCCTTGGCAATCGCCATCGACGCCCTTTCCCCTGGTGTTTTCCCCGTGGTCCCCGTAAAGCTCCCGACGGACGACCGTACCGCCCCGGGGTGTCGTGACAAAAGCCAGGGGCAGAGCAAGAGCCCGTGCCATCAGGCACGGGCTCTTTGGTGACCGCTTGTGGTCGTCGGGTGACCGACTCAGACGGAGACCAGGTCGCAGACGAAGATCAGCGTCTCGCCGGGGGCGATCCGGCCGCCGCCCGCGCCACGGTCGCCGTACGCGAGGTGCGCCGGGATGGTCAGCTCGCGACGGCCGCCGACCTTCATGCCCTGCACGCCCTTGTCCCAGCCGGCGATGACCTGGCCGGCACCGAGCTGGAACTGCAGCGGGGTGCCGCGGTTCCAGGAGGCGTCGAACTCCTCGCCGGAACTGAAGGCCACGCCCACGTAGTGGACGGAGACGGTGTCGCCCGCCTTCGCCTCGGCGCCCTCGCCCTCCCAGATGTCCTTGATCTGGAGGTCCGCCGGCGGCTCGCCTACGGGGAAGTCGACCTCGGGCTTGTCGATGCTCACGTGAATTGCTCCTGCTTGTTGGCTGTTGGGCAACCGGGTCAGTCTGCCATCACAGGACGGGTCAGTGCGCCGAGAGGATGTCGACGACGAAGACCAGCGTCGAATTGGCCGGCAGCGTCTTGCCCTGGTCCTTGCTGCCGTAGGCCTGGTCGGCGGGGATCACCAGGAGCACCCGGTCGCCGACGTGCTTGCCGACGATGCCGGTGTCCCAGCCCTTGATGACCTGGCCCTGGCCGATGGTCGTCGAGAAGGGCTGGCCGCCGCGGTTCCAGGAGGAGTCGAACAGGGCGGCCTTCGCCTTGCCCTCGTTCTGCTTCCAGACCGCGCCGCTGTACTGCATGCTCACGCTCTGGCCGCTCTTGATCTCGGCGCCCTTGCCCTTGATCAGCACCTGGTCGACCAGCTTCTTCGGCGGGTCGTTCTTCGGCACGGAGATCGTGGCCGGGGCTTCCTCGTCGGCCTTGATCTGCGGCAGGTTCGACGGAATGGCGGCCTGGGTGCCCTCGACCTTCTTGGGCTCCACCTTCTTCACGTCCACGGCGAAGACCAGCGTGTCCTTGGCCGAGACGCCGAACTGCGGGTTGCCCTGGCTGCCGAAGCCCGCGGCCGGCGGGGCCACGACGAGGACGCGGCTGCCCTCCTTCTGGCCCACGACGGCGTCGGCGAACGCCGGGAACTGGCCGGCGGCACCCGCGGTGACGAGCTGGTCACCGCCGCCCTTCGCGCCGTAGGTCGAGCCGAGGTCCTTGGCGCCCTTCCAGATCTTGCCGGTGTAGTTGAACGACACCAGGTCGTTCTTCTTCACCGTGGCACCGCTGCCCTCGGAGACCGTGTGCACGACGAACTTGTCGCTCGGGTCGCTCTTGGGCAGCGTGATCGTGGCCGTCTTGCCGTACGCGCCCGAGACCTTCGGCATCGGGTCCGCGGTGTCGACCGGCTTGGGCACGGCGGTGGACTGCGCGGAGGAGTCCGCCTTGTCCGCGGCGTCCTTCTTGCCGTCGTCGCTGCCGCAGGCGGTCGCGGTCAGCGCCAGTGCCGGCACGATCAGTAGAGCTGCAAGTCGGCGTCGCACAGGGATCCTCAGGTCGCTCGGATACGGTCCGGCCACTGTAGGCCCTCGCTCACCGTTTCCAAGAGCGCGGAAGGGCCTCGTACGAATGATTCGTACGAGGCCCCGGGGTGGATCGGGCGCGTGTGCGACCGGTCACCTACATCCCCGCGATCAGCTTCTCCACCCGGTCGTCCACGCTGCGGAACGGGTCCTTGCACAGCACCGTGCGCTGCGCCTGGTCGTTCAGCTTCAGGTGCACCCAGTCGACCGTGAAGTCACGGCGCTGCTCCTGGGCCCGGCGGATGAAGTCGCCGCGCAGCCGCGCGCGCGTGGTCTGCGGCGGCACCGACTTGCCCTCGAAGATCTTCAGGTCGTTGCAGATCCTCGTGGCCTGGCCCTTCTTCTCCAGGAGGTAGTAGAGCCCACGACGGCGGTGGATGTCGTGGTAGGCGAGGTCGATCTGCGCGACCCTCGGGTGCGACATGGTCATGTTGTGCTTGGCCCGGTACCGCTCGATGAGCTTGTACTTCATGACCCAGTCGATCTCGGTGCCGATGCGGTCGAGGTCCTCCGCCTCGATCGCGTCGAGCGTGCGGCCCCACAGCTCCAGGACCTGGTCGACGGTGCCGGTGCGGATGCCCCGACGCTCCACGAAGTCGACGGCCTTCTCGTAGTACTCGCGCTGGACCTCCAGCGCCGAGGCCTCGCGGCCGCTGGCGAGGCGGACCTTGCGGCGGCCCGTGATGTCGTGGCTGACCTCGCGGATGGCCCGGATCGGGTTCTCCAGGGTCAGGTCGCGCATCACCGTGCCCGCCTCGATCATGCGCAGCACGAGGTCGGTGGCGCCGACCTTGAGGAGCATGGTCGTCTCGGACATGTTCGAGTCGCCGACGATGACGTGCAGCCTGCGGTAGCGCTCGGCGTCCGCGTGCGGCTCGTCGCGGGTGTTGATGATCGGCCGGGAGCGGGTCGTCGCGGAGCTGACGCCCTCCCAGATGTGCTCGGCGCGCTGACTGACGCAGTACACGGCACCGCGCGGTGTCTGCAGCACCTTGCCCGCGCCGCACAGCAACTGACGCGTGACCAGGAACGGAATGAGAATGTCCGCGAGTCGCGAGAACTCCCCGTGCCGCGCCACCAGGTAATTCTCGTGGCAGCCGTAGGAGTTGCCGGCCGAGTCGGTGTTGTTCTTGAACAGGTATACGTCGCCTGCGATGCCCTCCTCGTGCAGACGGCGCTCTGCGTCGACGAGCAAGCCTTCGAGAATGCGCTCGCCTGCTTTGTCGTGGGTGACCAGCTCGGTCACGTTGTCACATTCGGGAGTTGCGTATTCCGGATGCGATCCCACGTCCAGATAGAGGCGGGCGCCGTTCCGCAGAAAGACATTGCTGCTGCGGCCCCATGACACGACACGGCGGAAGAGGTACCGCGCCACCTCGTCAGGAGACAGGCGGCGCTGTCCCCTGAACGTACATGTGACGCCGTACTCGTTCTCCAGCCCGAAAATGCGGCGGTCCATGACTGAACATTACGCCCGATCCCGCGTGCTGAAACGGGGTTCGACAGCACGGTTTGGATCATTTTCCGATGAGACCGCGACACGCCCGGGCATGCGCGGTGCCGCGAGGACCCTGCCCGTGGCCAGCAGAACGAGCAGCGCCGCGGCCCCCGTCGCCGCCGGCACGGCGAAGCCCCAGCGGGTGCCGCCCCACTCGACGACCGGCCCCGCGACGGCCGTTCCCACGCTGGCCCCGACCGTGAACGTCGTCACGAGCCAGGAGAACGCCTCCGTCACCGTCCCGCGCGGGGCGTGCCGGTCCACGACGATGAACGCGCAGGCGATGCACGGCGCGAGGAAGACGCCCGCCACCGCGCTCAGGCCCACCATCGCCACGGGTCCGGGCATCAGCACCAGCGGCACGTAGAACAGGGCGAGCAGGGCCACCAGCCACCGCAGCCGCGCTTCCGGGGCGCCGCTCCACTGCCGAGCGCCGTACACCGTGCCGCCGACGAGCGCGCCGAGCCCGAGCGCCGCCATCATCCAGCCGTACGTGGCGTCCCCGCCGTTGCCGTCCGCGTAGCTGACACCGGCGACGGTGATCGACCCGAGCGCGAGCCCGACGAACAGGAACGCGGCGAGCAGCACCACCAGGCCCGGCGAGCGCAGCGCGCCCAGCCAGTGCGCCTCGCGCGGCGCCGAGCGCCAGGCGCGGGAGGGCCGGGACACGACGACCGACAGGGCACCCAGCACCCCGATCACGTTCAGGACGACGAGCGCCGCCTGCGCCGACCACAGCGACACGCAGACCGTCACGAGCAACGGGCCGACGGTGAACATCACTTCCTGGGCAATCGCGTCCATCGCGTACGCCGTGTGCACCTGCTCCTCGCGGGGCAGCACGCTCGGCCACAGCGCCCGCAGTCCGCCCTCCAGCGGCGGGGTGAACAGCCCGGCCGCGGCCACGGCCGCGTACGCGAGCGGCAGCGAACCGGTCCCGGCGAACGCGAACACGCTCATGGCCAGGCCGGACAGCACCGCCGCCGGCAGCTGCACCTTCGGCTGGCCGCGCAGGTCCACGAGGCGGCCGAGCAGCGGCTGCCCGATCGCGTTCGCCACCCCGTACACCGCCGCGAGGGCGCCCGCCAGGCTGTACGTGCCGCCCTCGTCCCGGACGAACAGCACGATGGCGATCGCCGCCGTGGCGTTGGGCAGCCTGCCCACCAACGTCCCCGTGAGCAGCCGCATCGCGTGCCGCGCCCTGAGGATCTCCGCATACCCCGCGGCCATCGCCCCACCCTGTCCTCGCCGACCGTCCCGAGGCGGGCCGGTCACCCTGTAGTAATACGTATAACGTCGCGCCGTTATACGTACCACGTACGCTGCGACAAGGGCCACCCGATAACGTCGACGACCCCGGGACCACGGCACGACACGCACGGAGGCACCAGTGACCAGCGGCACCGACACGACGGCGGCCGGAGCGGGCGGCACCCGCCCCACCAGCCGGGACGTGGCGCGGGCGGCCGGCGTCTCGCAGGCCGCCGTCTCCCTCGTCATGGGCGGCAAATGGCGCGGCCGGGTCGCCGAGACCACCGCCGAGCGCGTCCGGGCCGCCGCGGACCGGCTCGGCTACCGGCCCAACCTCGCGGCCCGCAACCTCCGCCTCGGCCGCACCCGCACCGCGCTCCTCGTCGTGCCCGCACTCACCAACGAGTTCTTCGCGGGCGTCTACACCGGCGCCGCCCGCGTCGCGGCCCGGCACGACTTCGGCGTGGTCCTCTACCCCTCCCCCGACGGCATCGGCCCGGCCCGCGACCCCTTCCCCAGCGCCCGCGCCGCCCTCGACGGCATCCTCGCCTCCTCCATGGCCGCCGGCGCCGTCACCGCCCTGCGCGGCGACGACCTCCCGCTCGTCATGCTCGACAGCGACCCGGCCGGCGCCCCCGGCGCCACCACCGTCAACCTCGACCTCGCCGACGGCATGCGCCGGATCACCGACCATCTGCTCGGCCACGGCCACCGGCGCTTCCTGCACCTCGCCTCGGCCGTCGACTCCTGGACCTTCGACGTCCGCGCCGCCGAACTGGCCGCCCGCACCGCCCGGGTGCCCGGCACGACCGTCCGCACGGTCCGCTCCGACCTCACCGTCGAGGCCGCCGTCACGGCGATGCGCCACGCCCTGCACGACGCGGACCCCGTCCGCCGCCCCACCGCCGTGGTCTGCGACGACGACAAACTCGCCGCCGGCGCCTACAAGGCCGCCCGCCGCGCGGGCCTGCGCGTTCCCGACGACCTCTCCGTCACCGGCTTCGACGACCTGTCACTGGCGACGGCGATCGAACCCGAACTCACCACCGTGCGGCTGCCCGCGGAGGCGTTCGGCGAGCGGGGCATGACGGCGCTCCTCGCCGTGCTCGACGGCCGCACGCCCGAGACCACACCGCTCCCCGTCGAGCTGATCGTGCGCGGCTCGACCGGCCCCGCGCCGGCCGACGCCTGACACACAGGTGCCCCGGCCGGTTCGGCAACCGGCCGGGGCACACATGTTCGCTACGTCCTAGTCGTCGGACGAGCTCTCGTCCGAGACGGCGTCCGACTCCGCCTCCGTGGTGGCGGCGGCGCCCTCGGCGGTGAGCAGCCTGGACAGCTGCCGCCCCGCGATCCGCTTGAACTTCCGCTGCTGCGGCCGGGTGCGGTCGAGGACCGCCACCTCCAGGCGCTCCGCGGGGATCTCCCGCTCGCTCCCGTTGGTGTCCCGCGACAGTCCCTGCACGGCCAGCTTCAGCGCCTCGGACAGCGTCATGCCGTCCTGGTGCCGCTGGTCGAGGAAGGTGCTGATCTGCTCCGCGTTTCCCCCGACCGCGACCGAGCCGTGCTCGTCGACGATCGAGCCGTCGTGCGGGAGCCGGTAGATCTGGTCGCCCTCGGGGGTCTCCCCCACCTCGGCGACGACCAGCTCCACCTCGTACGGCTTCTCGCCCGCGCTGGAGAAGATGGTGCCCAGCGTCTGCGCGTACACGTTCGCCAGGCCGCGTGCGGTCACGTCGTCCCGGTCGTACGTGTAGCCGCGCAGGTCCGCGTAGCGCACACCGCCGATCCGCAGGTTCTCGTACTCGTTGTACTTGCCGGCGGCCGCGAAGCCGATCCGGTCGTAGATCTCGCTGAACTTGTGCAGCGCACGGGACGGGTTCTCGCCGACGAACACGATGCCGTCGGCGTACTGCAGCACGACCAGGCTGCGACCGCGGGCGATGCCCTTGCGCGCGTACTCCGCGCGGTCGGCCATCGCCTGCTGGGGTGAGACATAGAACGGCGTCGACACCGGCTATCCGTCCCTTTCTGTCAGTGACTCAGTGAGTAGGCAGCAAAGAGGGGGCGGCTCACAGCAGGGCGGCGCGCGGACCGTCCGGCTGCTCGAGGCGCCGCTCCAGGATCGACCGGGCGATCTCCGCCGACTCGTCGTCGGTGAGACGGCGGAATCCGTCGTCCGTGATCACCGTGACGATCGGGAAGATCCGCCGCGCCACGTCGGGGCCGCCCGTCGCCGAGTCGTCGTCCGCCGCGTCGTACAGCGCCTGCACGACCAGCGTCGTCGCCTGCTCCTCCGTCAGGTTCTCGCGGTAGAGCTTCTTCATCGCTCCCCGCGCGAACACCGAACCGGAACCGGTCGCGGCGAATCCGTGCTCCTCACTCCGGCCGCCGGTGACGTCGTACGAGAAGATGCGGCCCTTCTCGCGGTCCACGTCGTACCCGGCGAACAGCGGCACGACGGCGAGCCCCTGCATGGCCATCCCCAGGTTCGACCGGATCATGGTCGACAGCCTGTTGGCCTTGCCCTCCAGCGACAGCTGGGCGCCCTCGACCTTCTCGAAGTGCTCCAGCTCCAGCTGGAAGAGCTTGACCATCTCGACGGCGAGACCGGCGGTGCCGGCGATGCCGACGGCCGAGTACTCGTCGGCCGGGAAGACCTTCTCGATGTCGCGCTGCGCGATGACATTGCCCATCGTCGCCCGCCGGTCACCGGCGAGCACCACGCCGCCGGGGAAGGTGACGGAGACGATGGTCGTGCCGTGCGGGGCCTCGATGACACCCTGCGTCGGCGGCAACTGCCGGTTCCCCGGCAGCATTTCGGGCTGATGCTCGGACAGGAAGTCCATGAAGGACGACGACCCAGGCGTCAGGAAGGCAGCTGGTAGACGCCCGGTGCTACGGGGGTTGGCTTCCACACGTTTCCTTCCAAGTAAGCGGCGAGCCTCCGTGCAGCGTCGGGAGCGTCTCCCAACTTGCCGATGGCCGAATTGCAGTTGAAGCACATTACGCCACGGACCCTACCCGCCTCGGGGCAGTGATCCACATGGTCTTTCCGCGGGCGCAGGACGCACCAGAGTCCTGCCGCCCGTCACAGCCATCAGAAGACGTCGTTCACATGCGTGGACTACTGTCCACCCTTCTGAACGAACGAACGCACGAAGTCCTCGGCGTTCTCCTCCAGGACGTCGTCGATCTCGTCCAGAACCGAGTCGACGTCGTCGCTCAGCTTCTCCTGGCGCTCCTTGAGATCCTCGGAGCCCTGCGCGTCAGTCGCCTGCTCCTCGACCTCCTCGGTGGAACGCGTCGCCTTCTGCTGCCCGCCGCCGGTGTCCTTGGTCGCCATCTCAGCTCACCCCGCTCGGTTCGAGATACAGGTCGTTCGTGATCAGAACCCTACTTGTCGGCTCTGACATCGGCCCCGCACTTCGTCCAATGCGGGGCCCACCTCTGTGATTCCCCTTCGCCCGGGTTTTCAGCCGCGGATCAGCCGCCGGACAGGACCCGGACCAGATCCTCGGCCGTCCGGCACCGGTCGAGCAGCTCCTTCACGTGATTACGCGTCCCGCGAAGGGGTTCGAGGGTTGGGACGCGCTGGAGCGAGTCCCGGCCCGGCAGGTCGAAGATGACCGAGTCCCAGGAGGCCGCCGCGACGTCGTCCGCGTACTGCTCCAGGCAGCGGCCGCGGAAGTACGCCCGGGTGTCCTCCGGCGGCTGCGTACGGGCCCGCTCGACCTCCGCCTCGTCCAGGAGCCGCTTCATCTTGCCCCGGGCCGCCAGACGGTTGTACAGGCCCTTCTCGGCGCGTACGTCGGCGTACTGGAGGTCGAGGAGGTGCAGCTTGGCCGCGTCCCAGTCGAGGCCGTCCCGGCGCCGGTAGCCCTCCATCAGCTCCCGCTTGGTGACCCAGTCCAGCTCGCCGGACAGGCTCATCGGATCGGTCTCCAGGCGGCCGAGGACGTCCTCCCAGCGGGACAGGACGTCCTTGGTCTGGTCGTCGGCGTCGGCGCCGAAGCGCTCCTCGACGTACTTCCTGGCCAGCTCGTAGTACTCCATCTGGAGCTGGACCGCGGTGAGGGTGCGGCCGCTGCGCAGGGTGATCAGGTGCTGGAGGGTCGGGTCGTGGGAGACCTGGTGGAGGGTGCGGACGGGCTGGTCGACCGCCAGGTCCACGGCGATGAACCCGTCCTCGATCATGGACAGGACCAGGGCCGTGGTGCCGAGCTTGAGGTAGGTCGAGATCTCGGAGAGGTTCGCGTCGCCGATGATCACGTGCAGGCGCCGGTACTTCTCGGCGTCCGAGTGGGGCTCGTCGCGCGTGTTGATGATGGGCCGCTTGAGCGTGGTCTCCAGACCGACCTCGACCTCGAAGTAGTCGGAGCGCTGGCTGATCTGGAACCCGTGCTCGTGGCCGTCCTGACCGATGCCGACGCGGCCGGCGCCGGTGACGACCTGGCGGGAGACGAAGAAGGGCGTCAGGTGGCGCACGATGTCCGAGAAGGGGGTCTCCCGCTTCATCAGGTAGTTCTCGTGCGTCCCGTAGGAGGCGCCCTTGTTGTCGGTGTTGTTCTTGTAGAGGTGGATGGGCTGGGCCCCGGGCAGCTGGGCGGCCCGCTCCGCGGCCTCGGCCATGATGCGCTCGCCGGCCTTGTCCCACAGGACGGCGTCCCGCGGATTGGTGATCTCCGGGGAGCTGTACTCGGGGTGCGCGTGGTCGACGTAGAGGCGCGCGCCGTTGGTCAGGATGACATTGGCCAGGCCGATGTCCTCGTCGGTGAGCTGGCTGGAGTCGGCGGCCTCCCGCGCGAGGTCGAAGCCTCGGGCGTCGCGCAGCGGGTTCTCCTCCTCGAAGTCCCAGCGGGCCCGGCGGGCCCGGTGCATCGCCGCGGCGTAGGCGTTGACGATCTGGGACGAGGTGAGCATGGCATTGGCGTTGGGGTGGCCGGGCACGGAGATGCCGTACTCGGTCTCGATGCCCATTACTCGCCGTACGGTCATGCGGCCCTCCTTGCCCGGCGGCGCCCTCGGTCGGGGGCGGCGCTCAAGTACCGCTGGTTCTCCGGTGCGTGTGCGGTGCCCGTCCCCGCACGGCGCGACTCGGCGGCAGAGAAGAGCCTAGAACGCCTTTGCGCTGGTGGGGAGATCATTTGCGTCATTGCTTTGCTCCGACGTCGGGCGGGCGGTCGCGTGGTGGTGCCCGATAGTTGCCTGGAAAAACAGTGGGCTGCGGGTACCCGGTCCGGGCACCCGCAGCCAACCTGCTTTTTACAGGTACTGACCGGTGTTCGCCACCGTGTCGATGGAGCGTCCGGTGTCCGCGCCCTGCTTTCCGGTGACGAGCGTGCGGATGTAAACGATCCGCTCGCCCTTCTTTCCGGAGATCCGGGCCCAGTCGTCGGGGTTGGTGGTGTTGGGCAGGTCCTCGTTCTCCTTGAACTCGTCGATGCAAGCCTGGAGGAGGTGGGAGACCCTGAGGCCCTTCTGATTCTGGTCGAGGAATTGCTTGATGGCCATCTTCTTGGCGCGGCCCACGATGTTCTCGATCATCGCGCCCGAGTTGAAGTCCTTGAAGTACAGGACTTCCTTGTCGCCATTGGCGTACGTGACCTCGAGGAAGCGGTTCTCCTCGGATTCCGCGTACATGTGCTCCACGGCCGTCTGGATCATGGCGTGGACCGTGGCGGCCTTGTCGCTGCCGTGCTCGCCGAGGTCCTCGGTGTGCAGCGGCAGGCGGTCGGTGAGGTACTTGCCGAAGATGTCCTTGGCCGCTTCGGCGTCCGGGCGCTCGATCTTGATCTTCACGTCGAGGCGGCCGGGGCGCAGGATGGCGGGGTCGATCATGTCCTCGCGGTTGGAGGCGCCGATCACCACGACGTTCTGCAGGCCCTCCACGCCGTCGATCTCGGCGAGCAGCTGCGGGACGATGGTGTTCTCCACGTCCGAGCTGACACCGGAGCCACGGGTGCGGAAGAGGGATTCCATCTCGTCGAAGAAGACGATGACGGGGGTGCCCTCGCTGGCCTTCTCACGGGCGCGCTGGAAGACGAGCCGGATCTGCCGCTCGGTCTCACCGACGTACTTGTTGAGCAGCTCGGGACCCTTGATGTTCAGGAAGAAGCTCTTGCCCTGGCCCTGTCCGGTCACCTCGGCGACCTTCTTGGCGAGGGAATTGGCGACCGCCTTCGCGATGAGGGTCTTGCCGCATCCGGGGGGCCCGTAGAGCAGGACGCCCTTGGGCGGCCGCAGCTCGTGCTCCCGGTAGAGGTCCGGGTAGAGGTAGGGCAGCTCGACCGCGTCGCGGATCAGTTCGATCTGGTTGCCCAGGCCGCCGATCTGGTCGTAGCCGATGTCCGGGACCTCTTCGAGGACCAGCTCCTCCACTTCGCTCTTCGGTACGACCTCGTAGACATAGCCGGATCGGGGTTCGAGAAGAAGGGCGTCGCCGGGGCGGATGGTGACGTCCAGCAGAGGCTCGGCGAGCCTCACCACCCGCTCCTCGTCGGTGTGCCCGGTGACGAGGGCGCGCTCGCCGTCCTCAAGGATCTCCTTGAGGGTGACGATGTCGCCCACGCTCTCGTACTCCATGGCCTCGACCACGTTGAGCGCTTCGTTGAGCATTACTTCCTGGCCGCGCCGAAGCTCGTCGAGATCGACGCTCGGGCTCACGTTCACCCGGAGTTTGCGGCCGCCGGTGAAGATGTCGGCGGTGCCGTCCTCATTCGCCGTGAGGAAGACTCCGAAGCCGGCCGGCGGCTGTGCGAGCCGGTCGACTTCCTCCTTGAGGGCCACGATCTGGTCGCGGGCCTCGCGGAGCGTATTGGCGAGCCGTTCGTTCTGGGCGGACACGCCGGCCAGGTTGGTCTGCAACTCGACGATCCGCTCTTCGAGAATCCTCGTATGACGCGGAGAGTCGGCGAGCTTGCGCCGCAGGACGGCGATTTCCTGCTCGAGATAGGCAATCTGTCCGGCAGGGTCGTCGGACCCTCGTCCCGGGCGGATGCCGCGGTTGATGTCGTCGTCGTGGGCTGCCACGGTCCTCACCTCCTCCAAGGGGAGCTGGACGCTTCCAGACCCTACCTGGGCGGGTGTCGATTGAAACCCCTAGATCACAAAGACGGTCGAGGTGTGTCCGATCTTCACCCTTGCGCTCTCCCTCACGCCAGTGGAATACCCACCCAACAACATCGGAAAGCGAGCGGTTGTAGGGTCGAAGTGTTCAACACCCGTCAGGGCTGGCCCGACTTGCTTCTGTGAAGTCGGTTTCCGGACAGTGCGGCAGAGCGGGACACAGGAAGTGGCAGGAGATCATGACCGTGCAGCAAGAGGCCGGATCCGGCACCGACACCAGTGAGGCGCTGGAGGTCTGGATCGACCAGGATCTGTGCACCGGCGACGGGATCTGTGCCCAGTACGCGCCCGAGGTCTTCGAGTTGGACATCGACGGGCTCGCCTATGTGAAGGACGCCGACGACGAGTTGCTCCAGCAGCCGGGGGCCTCGACGCCGGTGCCGCTGCCGCTCCTCACGGACGTGGTGGCCTCCGCGAAGGAGTGCCCGGGCGACTGTATCCATGTACGACGCGTTTCGGACAGTGTCGAGGTCTACGGGCCGGACGCGGAGTGAGCGCGGGGTGGCCGGAGGGCCGCCGGTAGCTGTCGAGAGGGCCCCGCACACCGGGTGTGCGGGGCCCTTTCGCGCGCGGGGTCAGGCGCTCTGCGCGGCCGCGGGGGTGGAGCGGACGAACGTCCCGTTCCGCCACTGCCACTTGGCCTTCTCGTGGACGTCGGGGCGGTAGCGGGGCACGTCGGGCGACGAGTAGCCGTCGAGGGCCGCCGTGACGGCTCCGTCGCGCACCGCGAGGTCGGTGACCGTGAAGGAGTCCTTCGGGTCGACGAGGGTGGCGACGACGCGGGGCTTGCCGTCGGCGGCGCGGGTCAGCACGTACACGCCGTTCGGCGGGGTGCCGGAGCCGGCGTCGCAGCGGACGACCGCGACCGTCTCGGGTCTGCCGTCGCCGTCGAGGTCGCCGGTGGCCTTCTTCTGGACGAGGACCTTGACGGGCCCGCAGTCCAGCGGGAAGTCGGCCTTCGCCGCGTCGGGCGGAGCGACGGCCGCGCCGTGCGCGGCGGGTGACGCGGTGTCCGCCTGGGCCGCGGTGGCGGAGCCGGGCTGCAGGAAGCCCGAGAGTGCCACGACGCCGGCGAGGGCCGCCGCGGTGGCGAGCCAGTGGATGGGACGGGTGGTGGTGTGCGCCAGTTCCGGAATCGTCTGCCGGGGGGGCTGCTGCACTAGGAGCGTCTCCTGTGAGGGCTGTGCCGGTGGGAATGGCCAGCATCGTGCCATACGTCACACTGGAGGGGAACGGCGGGGTCGCCTGTTTTCCCTGGTGCGCTCCGGGCTCAGTGCTGCCGGAGGGTCAACGTACGAACGCCGCCACCGAGTTCCCGTACGGGACGGGGAACTCGGTGGCGGCGTCGGTGCGTTGTGCGGTGGTACGGGTGTCGGGCCCGGCTCAGCGGCCGCGGGCGCCACCGTCCGCGTTCGGACCCTCGTAGTCCTCGCCGTAGGCGCCCTTGGCGGGGCGGCGGCGGCGCATGGGCGGCTCGACGCCGTCCGCGAGGCGGCGGGCGGTGAGCAGGAAGCCGGTGTGGCCGATCATCCGGTGGTCGGGGCGGACGGCGAGGCCCTCCACGTGCCAGTTGCGGATCATCGACTCCCAGGAGGTCGGCTCGTTGAAGCAGCCGATCTCGCGGATGGACTCCACGGTGCGGGCCAGCTGGGTGGTGGTCGCCACGTAGCAGCAGAGGATGCCGCCGGGGACGAGCGCCTTCTTGACGACGTCCAGGCACTCCCAGGGGGCGAGCATGTCGAGGATGACGCGGTCGACGTCGCCGTCGGACAGGTTGTCCTGGAGGTCGCCGACGGTGAGCTGCCAGGCGGGGTGCGGGCCGCCGAAGTAGCGCTCGACGTTCCCCTTGGCGATCTCGGCGAAGTCCTCGCGGCGCTCGTACGAGTGCAGCATGCCCTCGTCGCCGATGGCGCGCAGCAGGAAGCTGCTCAGCGAGCCGGAGCCCACCCCCGCCTCGACGACGCGCGCGCCGGGGAAGATGTCGGCGAAGGCCAGGATCTGCCCCGCGTCCTTGGGGTAGACCACGGCGGCGCCGCGGGGCATGGACAGGACATAGTCGGGGAGCAGGGGGCGCAGCGCCAGATAGGCGACGTTTCCGGTGGTGCGGACAACGCTGCCCTCGGGTGCGCCGATCAGCTCGTCGTGCGGGAAGGAACCCTTGTGGGTGTGGAAGTTCTTTCCCTCTTCGAGCGTGAACGTGTAGTGGCGGCCCTTGGGGTCGGTCAGCTGAACCTGGTCCCCGACCTTGAAGGGCCCGCGTCGGCGGGCGGCACCGGTCGGTTCGGACATGTGACCAGAATACCGGGCGCCGGGCGGGACGCCGACCACTGTCAGTTGGGGCGGGCCATCGCCTTCACGAAGGCGCGTTCGACGTCGGCCGCGGAGAGGACGCCGTAGATCGCGCCGTTCTCCTCGACCACCAGGTACTCGGTCGCCGGGGTCGCGCGGAGGGTGTCGAGGAGTTCTTCTCCGGCGAGCTCCGCCGAGACGCGCATGCCGTCGGTGAGGTCGTGGGCGAGGCCGCTGACCGGGACCCAGGGGCGGCGGTGCTCGGGGACGCCGACGATGGCGGCCTCGCGGACGATCGAGCGGGGTTCGCCGTCGGGGTCGACGACGACCAGGGCGCGCGCCCCCGCCTCGTTCGCCCGGCGCAGGGCCTCGGAGAGCGGGGTGGTGTGCTCGACGGGCACCGCGCGCCGGGTCAGGCTGCGGGCGCGCAGCTCGGGCAGGTGTTCGCGCAGCCGGGCCATGCGCAGGCTGTTGCCGGCGCCGGTCCAGATGATCGCGGCGAGGATGGCGGCCAGCAGCGCGTCGGTGACGGTGTCCATGCTGCTCGTGTCCTGGGTGTTCGAGCCCAGGGCGTCGGTCTGGGTGAGCAGCGGCAGGCCGATGAGGACCGCGATGGCGAGGGCGCGGCCGACCCAGGCGGCGGCGATCGTGCCGCTCATGGGCTTGCCGGTGATCTTCCAGACGACGGCGCGCAGCATCCGGCCGCCGTCCAGGGGCAGGCCGGGCAGCAGGTTGAACGCGGCGACGATGAGGTTCGAGATCATCAGCCCGGCGAGCAGCACGCCCGGCACCGTGCCCGGCTCGACGGCCTTCATGGCCAGGTAGAAGACGCCGGCGAGGACCAGGGAGAGGAGCGGGCCGACGAAGGCGAGGACGAACTCGCGGCCCGGGGTCTCCGACTCCTTCTCGATCTCCGACACCCCGCCGAAGAACTGCAGCCGGATCCGGCGGACCGGGAGCTTGAAGCGCAGGGCCGCGACGGTGTGGGCCAGTTCGTGGACGAGCACGGAGGCGTAGAAGGCGACGGCGAAGAAGAGGGCGACCAGGTAGCGGGCGGCGCCGAGGTCCGGCAGCACGCGGTCGAGCTGGCCGCCGAACACCCAGGTGATGAGTGCGGCGACGAGGAACCAGCTGGGCGCCACATAGACCGGCACGCCGAAGGGGCGGCCCATCAGCAGGCCGCCGCGCGGCTCGGGCGGTTTGGCGGGCCCCTTGCGCCGCCCGGAGGTGGCGGCGGCGCGCTCGGGGTGCCGGTCGTAGGGGCTGCCGGTGCCCGGGTGGGCGCCGGTCGTCGCGTGGGCCTCGGGTGCCGGCTGCTCACCGGGCGCGGGCGCCTCGGCGGTCTCCGGCTGCTCGGCGGGCCCGGGCCGCGCACCGGTGGCGGACGGCTCGGCCGGCGCTTCGTCCGGGGCCGACGCGCCCTGCGAGGGCGACGGACCGCCGGAAGCCGCCGGGCCGACCGGGACCGTCGAGGGCCGGGAAGCCGGCTCCTTCGGGTCGGGCTCGTCGGGTGCGGAGCCCGGTGCCGGTGGGGCGGTGTCCTGGTGGGGTGTGTCGTCCGGGGCGGAGCCCGGGCGCTCGGCCATGGCGTCGGCCCGGTCCGTCGCGGGACGCGCCCCGGTGTGCTCCGCGGGCGGCGTCGCCTCGCCGGTGCCGGACTGCGGCTGCCCGCTCTCGTCCACGGTGATCCCTCGGTCCCCTCGTTCGAGCGTCTCCCGCCGCCGGGCGGGACGTTCTGGCGTCGATGGTATGCGGACGGGGTCCGTCGGCCCCCGCCGACTCCCCCGGCCCACGCTACGCAAGACGCGGTGGAACGCGCGGGTGCCTGACTGTCGGTGGCGGGCCGTAACGTGGTGAGGCATGGAGACCAGTACGAAGACGGGCGCTGAGAGCGGCCCCGAGAAGCCCGCCGCGCGGCCGGCCTCGCTGTCGCCCTCGCGCGCGAGCGATTTCATGCAGTGCCCGTTGCTGTACCGGTTCCGGGTGATCGACAAGCTGCCGGAGAAGCCGAGCGAGGCGGCGACCAGAGGCACCCTGGTCCATGCCGTGCTGGAGCGGCTCTTCGACGCCCCGGCCCTGGAGCGGACGGCGTCGCGCGCCAAGTCGCTGATTCCGGGGCAGTGGGACCGGCTGCGGGAGGCGCGGCCGGAGCTGGCCGAGCTGTTCGCGGATACCGACGAGGGTGCCGCGGGCGAGCGGATGGCCCGCTGGCTCGGGGACGCCGAGCGGCTGGTCGAGCGCTGGTTCACGCTGGAGGACCCGACGCGTCTGGAGCCCGCCGAGCGGGAGCTGTTCGTCGAGGCCGAGCTGGAGTCGGGACTCAAGCTGCGCGGGATCATCGACCGGGTCGACGTGGCGCCGACCGGTGACGTGCGGATCGTCGACTACAAGACGGGCAAGGCGCCCCGCCCCGAGTACGCCGAGGGCGCCCTGTTCCAGATGAAGTTCTACGCGCTGGTGGTGTGGCGGCTGAAGGGCGTCGTGCCGCGGCGCCTGCAGCTCGTGTATCTCGGGAGCGGGGACGTCATCACGTACGACCCGGTCGTCTCCGACCTGGAGCGGGTGGAGCGGAAGCTGCACGCGCTGTGGGAGGCGATCCAGCTGGCCACGGAGAGCGGGGACTGGCGGCCGCGGCCGACGAAGCTGTGCGGCTGGTGCGATCACCAGGCCGTCTGTCCGGAATTCGGGGGTACTCCCCCGCCCTATCCGCTGCAGATCGTGGCGGCCGTGCCGCCGCCCGCGCAGGAGTCGGTCAGGGTGGCCGAGTCGGGCGAGGCGTAGCAGGGCAGAATGGGCCCGGACTATCGAAGGAGTGTTTCGTGGCGATCCGTGTCCTACTGGTCGACGACCAGCCTCTGCTGCGTACGGGTTTCCGGATGATTCTGGAGGCCGAGCAGGACATCGCGGTCGTCGGTGAGGCCGGGGACGGCCTCCAGGCGCTCGATCAGGTGCGCGCGCTGCAGCCCGATGTGGTGCTGATGGACATCCGGATGCCGCGGATGGACGGGGTCGAGGCGACCCGGCAGATCACCGGTCCGGGGCGGGACGGCCCGGCGAAGGTGCTGGTCCTCACGACCTTCGATCTGGACGAGTACGTCGTGGAGGCGCTGAAGGCGGGTGCCAGTGGCTTCCTCCTCAAGGACGCCCCGGCCAATGAGCTGGTGCAGGCGATCCGGGTGGTGGCCGCCGGTGAGGCGATGCTGGCGCCGAGCATCACGCGCCGGCTGCTCGACAAGTACGCGGACCATCTGCCGTCGGGCGACGAGCCGGTTCCGGACACGCTGCACACGCTGACCGAGCGCGAGGTCGAGGTGCTCAAGCTGGTCGCGCGCGGGCTGTCGAACGCGGAGATCGCCGCCGACCTGTTCGTGAGCGAGACGACGGTGAAGACCCATGTCGGCCATGTGCTGACGAAGCTGGGACTGCGCGACCGGGTGCAGGCGGCGGTGTACGCGTACGAGAGCGGGCTCGTCCGGCCGGGCGCCCAGTAGTCCTGACGACAGCGTGAAGGCGGCGGTCACCTTTCGGTGGCCGCCGCCTTCATGTGCGTACGGGGACGGGATCAGCCGCTGACGCCGCGGCCCAGCTCCCAGAGCTGGAGCAGCGAGGTGGCGGACAGGGCCCACTCGGCGCCGGTGATGTCGTCGCCGGCGGCGATGTACTGCTTGCTCTGGGTCAGCGGCAGCATCGGGACGTCGTCGGCGACCATGTCCTGGATCCGCTTCAGCGTCTTGGACGCGGCCGCGCGGTCGGACTCACGGCGCGAGGCGGGGATGAGGTCGCGCGTGATGGTGGAGTTCGTGTACGTCGACGCGAGGAAGTTGTCCTTGTCGAGGAACGGCGCCAGGAAGTTGTCGGCGTCGGGGAAGTCGGCGACCCAGCCCATGCCGTAGACCTGGTACTTGCCGGCCAGCTCCTCGGCGCGGAACTTGCTCCACTTCTTGGTCTCGTGGATCTCGGTCTTGAACAGGCCGCTGTCGTCGAGCTGCTGGGCCAGCAGCTCGAACTGCTTCTTCATGACCGGGCCGTAGTGGTCCTGCGTGTAGTGCAGCGAGAGCTTGACGGGCGTGGTGATGCCCGCCCGGTGCAGGATCTCGGCCGCCTTCGCCTTGTCCGGGTCGTTGTACTGGTTGAAGAACGAGTTGGCGTGGCCCACGACGCCGGCGGGGACGAGCGAGTACAGCGACTGGGAGGTCGACTTGTACGCCTCGGAGGCTATCTGCCCGCGGTCGACGACCTGGGCGATCGCCTGGCGGACGGCCTTGTCGCCCACCTGGCCCTGCTTGAGCGAGAAGCCGAGGAAGTTGGTCTCCAGGCCCTGCGTCGCGACGAAGTTGACGCCGTCGGGCACCTTGGCCGAGTACTTGGCGATCTGATCGGGCGTCAGCGTCCGGCCCATGACGTCGATGTCGCCCTTTTCGAGGGCGGTCTCCATGGCCTCGGCGCTGGACATCGAGCGCATCTCGACCGTGTCGCTGTTGACCTTGAACTGGCCCTTGTAGTGCGGGTTCTTGCTGAAGGTCGCCTTGACGACCTTCTTGTCCTTGACCTCGGTCTTCAGCGTGTAGACGCCGGACCCGCTGATGTCGAAGCCGTCGCGGAGCTTGTTCTTCGCGTAGTCGTCGGGGTTGACGAGGGCGGCGGCCGGGGTGGTCAGCTTGTACGGGAAGGTCGCGTCCGGCGTGTTGAGGTGGAAGACGACCTCGCGCTTGCCGACGACCTCGACGGTGTCGATCGTCGAGAGCAGACCCGCGATACCGCTGTCGCTGTCGATGCCGCGGACGCGGTCGATCGAGTACTTCACGTCGGCCGCCGTGACCGGCGTGCCGTCGGAGAACTGCAGGCCGTCCCGCAGCTTGCACGCGTAGCGCTCGCTGCCGCTGTCGGTGAACCCGCAGCTCTCCGCCGCCTCCGGGGTCGGCTCGCCGCCGCCCTTGGGCACCGCCACGAGGGTCTGCAGGGTCTGCTGCAGCACGTTCCACACGCCCGCGTCGTAGGAGTACGCCGGGTCGAACGGGGCCGGGGTGTCGGGGGTGAGCTCGAACTGGTCGGTCGTACCCACCACGATGGCATCGCCACCACTACCGCTGTCCGAGCCTCCGCACGCGGCCAGCGCAGGGGCGAGCAGGCCGACGACGGCCGACAGCACCAGAGTCTTGCGGTTCATGCTCGACGTTCTCCAGAGCTTGACCCACTCGAGTCCGGCGCGGAGTGGGCGACTGGAGCACGAGGGGTGGGGCGATGTTCTCGCGACGAGATTAATGTGCGCGCCACCGGGTCTCACATGCGCCGGTTCCGGGCGCCCATCACGCTGTGAAACCGGGTGTGGACGCACCGAAAACGCCTCAGGAGGAAGGTTCATCGCAGGGGGCGACCAATCGGGACACATGGGCACGCCCGAGCGGGCCGAAAGGGGACACCCAGCACGCCCGGGCGGACCTGTCGACCCACGGGGAAGTGGGAAAGGTCACACAACCAACTCATTTGACGCGTGCGGCACTTCGGCCGCTCTCCGGCCGCGGCGCGCGGCGCGGGCCGCCTGTCAGGGCGTCATGAGGCCGTGCAGGAAAGGCAGGTTGACGTGTTCGAGGGAGGGCACGACGGTGCGCCGGTGGGCCGGCTCGATGGGGGCGACGGACGGGACGGCGACGACGTGGCAGCCGGCGGCCTCGGCGGCGGCGACCCCGGTGGCGGTGTCCTCGATGACGGCGCAGCGCTCCGGTGCGGCGCCGAGTCCGGCGGCGGCGATCAGATACGGGTCGGGGTGCGGCTTGGTGCGGGCGACCTCGTCGCCGGCGATGGTGAGGTGGAAGTTGGCGGGGCCGAGCGAGTGCAGGACGCGGTCGATGATGCGCCGGTGGGAGGCGGAGACGAGCGCGGTCGGCACCCGCTGGGCGGCGAGTTCGCCGAGCAGCCGCGCGGCGCCCGGCATCAGCGGCAGGTTCTGCCCGATGCGCCGCTCGAAGGCGTCGTTGAGCAGCACGGACACCTCGGGCACGGAGATGTCGGCACCGGTCGCCTCGATGAGGAAGCCCGCGCTGCGGGTCATGGGGCCGCCGACGACGACCTGCTTCCAGGCCGGGTCGAGGGTGTGCCCGAGGTCGGCGAAGACGGCGGATTCCGCGTCCCACCAGAACCCCTCGGTGTCGACGAGGGTCCCGTCCATGTCGAGGAGTACGGCCTGAAGGGCAGACCCTTCGGCCGTTCGGGTACCGAGTGCGGGGACCGTACTGGTCATCCGGGCACACCTCCATGAGGGACGAAGAGGCCGGCCCCCTTGCGGGGACCGGCCTGCGCTGGACGGACCAGTGTACGACTGCTCCCGATTACCGCGCGTTGAAGTACTTCGCCTCGGGGTGATGGATGACGATGGCGTCGGTGGACTGCTCGGGGTGGAGCTGGAACTCCTCGCTGAGGTGGACGCCGATCCGCTCCGGCTGGAGCAGGTCGGCGATCTTGGCGCGGTCCTCCAGGTTGGGGCAGGCGCCGTAGCCGAGGGAGAAGCGGGCGCCCCGGTACTTCAGGGCGAACATGTCCTCCATCTCGGCGGGGTCCTCGCCGGAGAAGCCCAGCTCGGAGCGGACGCGGGCGTGCCAGTACTCGGCGAGGGCCTCGGCCAACTGCACGGACAGGCCGTGCAGTTCGAGGTAGTCGCGGTAGGAGTTCGCGGCGAACAGCTCGGCGGTGGCCTCGCCGATCCTCGAGCCGACGGTGACGACCTGGAGGCCGACGACGTCGGTCTCGCCGGACTCTTCAGGGCGGAAGAAGTCGGCCAGGCACAGGCGGCGGCCGCGGCGCTGGCGCGGGAAGGAGAAGCGGGTCCGCTCGTTGCCGTCGTCGTCGAGGATGATCAGGTCGTCGCCCTTGGAGACGCAGGGGAAGTAGCCGTGCACGACGGCCGCTTCCAGCATGTTCTTGGTGTGCAGCTCGTCGAGCCAGCCGCGCAGCCGCGGGCGGCCCTCGCTCTCCACCAGCTCCTCGTAGGTCGGTCCGTCACCGGTGCGCGCCTGCTTCAGGCCCCACTGGCCCTTGAACAGGGCGCCCTCGTCGAGCCAGGAGGCGTACTCCTTGAGCTGGATGCCCTTGATGACGCGGGTGCCCCAGAAGGGCGGCTCCGGCACCGGGTTGTCGACGGCGACGTCCGAGCGCACCGGGCCCTCGTCGGGCTGCTCCTCGACGGTCACGGCGGCGGCCCTGACCCGGCGCTGCTTCAGTTCGGGCAGGGTGGCGCCGGGGACGCCGCGCTTGACCGCGATCAGGGCGTCCATCAGACGCAGGCCCTCGAACGCGTCGCGGGCGTAGCGGACTTCGCCCTCATAGATTTCGTGCAGGTCCTGCTCGACGTAGGCGCGGGTGAGGGCGGCGCCGCCGAGGATCACCGGGTAGTCGGCCGCCAGCTTGCGCTGGTTCAGCTCCTGAAGGTTCTCCTTCATGATCACCGTGGACTTGACCAGCAGACCGGACATGCCGATCACGTCGGCCCGGTGCTCCGCGGCCGCGTCCAGGATCGCCGAGACCGGCTGCTTGATGCCCAGATTGACCACGTTGTAGCCGTTGTTCGACAGGATGATGTCGACGAGGTTCTTGCCGATGTCGTGGACGTCGCCGCGCACCGTGGCCAGCACGATGGTGCCCTTGCCCTCGGAGTCCGACTTCTCCATGTGCGGCTCCAGATAGGCCACCGCGTTCTTCATCACCTCGGCGGACTGCAGCACGAACGGCAGCTGCATCTGCCCGGAGCCGAACAGCTCACCGACCACCTTCATGCCCTCGAGCAGCGTGTCGTTGACGATGTCCAGCGCCGGGGTGGTCGACAGGGCGTCGTCGAGGTCGGCCTCCAGGCCGTTCTTCTCACCGTCGATGATGCGCCGCTTAAGGCGCTCCTCCAGCGGCAGCGCCGCCAGCTCCTCGGCCTTGCCGGCCTTGAGGGACTTGGCGGTGGCGCCCTCGAAGAGCGCCATCAGCTTCTGCAACGGGTCATAACCCTCGCTGCGCCGGTCGTAGATCAGGTCCAGGGCGGTGGTGACCTGCTCCTCGTCGAACCGCGCGATCGGCAGGATCTTCGAGGCATGCACGATCGCCGAGTCCAGACCCGCCTTCACACACTCGTCCAGGAACACCGAGTTCAGCACGATGCGGGCGGCCGGGTTCAGGCCGAAGGAGATGTTCGACAACCCCAGCGTGGTCTGCACGTCCGGGTGGCGCTTCTTCAGCTCGCGGATCGCCCCGATGGTGGCGATGCCGTCGCCCCGGGACTCCTCCTGACCGGTGCAGATGGTGAAGGTCAGGGTGTCGATGAGGATGTCCGACTCACGGATCCCCCAGTTCGTCGTCAGATCGGCGATGAGGCGCTCGGCGATGGCGACCTTGTGCTCGACCGTGCGGGCCTGGCCCTCCTCGTCGATGGTCAGCGCGATCAGCGCCGCCCCGTGCTCCCGCGCCAGCCGGGTGACCTTCGCGAACCGCGACTCGGGGCCGTCGCCGTCCTCGTAATTGACGGAGTTGATGACCGCGCGGCCGCCCAGCATCTCCAGGCCGGCCTGGAGGACGGGGACCTCGGTGGAGTCCAGGACGACCGGCAGGGTGGAGGCGGTGGCGAAACGGCCCGCCAGCTCCTTCATGTCGGCGACACCGTCGCGGCCCACATAGTCGACGCACAGGTCGAGCATGTGCGCGCCCTCACGGATCTGGTCACGCGCCATCTCGACACAGTCGTCCCAGCGGGCCTCCAGCATCGCCTCACGGAACTTCTTCGAACCATTGGCGTTCGTCCGCTCCCCGATCGCCAGATACGCGGTGTCCTGACGGAACGGCACCGTCTGATAGAGCGAGGCGGCACCCGGCTCGGGGCGCGGGCTGCGCTCGGGCGGGGTCATCTCGCGGACCCGCTCCACGACCTGGCGCAGGTGCTCGGGGGTGGAGCCGCAGCAGCCGCCGACCAGCTGGAGGCCGTAGCTGTTGATGAAGTTCTCCTGCGCGTCCGCCATCTCCGGCGGGGTGAGCGGGAAGTGCGCGCCGTCCTTGCCGAGGATGGGCAGACCGGCGTTCGGCATGCACATCAGCGGAGTCGTGGAGTGCTGCGCGAGGTAGCGCAGGTGCTCGCTCATCTCGGCCGGACCGGTGGAGCAGTTCAGGCCGATCAGGTCGATGCCGAGCGGCTCCAGGGCGGTCAGCGCCGCGCCGATCTCCGAGCCGAGCAGCATCACGCCGGTGGTCTCGAAGGCGAGGGAGCAGATCAGCGGGACCGAGACGCCGAGGGCGTCCATGGCGCGGCGGGCGCCGATCAGGGACGACTTGGTCTGGAGCAGGTCCTGGCTGGTCTCGACGATCAGCGCGTCCGCGCCGCCGGCGAGCAGGCCCTCGGCGTTCTGCTGGTAGCCGTCGCGGATCGTGGCGTAGTCGATGTGGCCGAGGGAGGGCAGCTTGGTGCCGGGGCCGATCGAGCCGAGGACGAAGCGCTGCTGTCCGGTGTTCGCGGTGAATTCGTCGGCGACCTCGCGGGCGATCCGCGCGCCGGCCTCGGACAGCTCGACGATCCGGTCGGCGATCTCGTACTCGGTGGCCGCGGTGAAGTTGGAGCCGAAGGTGTTGGTCTCGACGCAGTCCACTCCGACGGCGTAGTACGCCTCGTGGACGGAGCGGACGATGTCCGGGCGCGTGACGTTGAGGATCTCGTTGCAGCCCTCGAGGTCCTGGAAGTCCTCGAGCGTGGGATCCTGCGCCTGCAGCATGGTGCCCATCGCACCGTCGGCGACCACGACACGGGAGGCGAGGGCCTGCCGTAGGGCGTCCACGCGAGCGCGGGGATCAGTGGCGGCGGATGCGGGCGTCGGCAACGAGGCCATGAAAGTGCTCCCTGAGGTGCGACGGCTGTCGGCTTTGCGGCTCCACTTCTGGAGGCGCACCCGGTCAGGGTAGCCGGGACCTTCGTCCTTCAGTGCAGACGTCCACGAGCCGGACTGGAGCGAACACCGGGTCACGGCGGTCCTGGGCGGACGTCCGGGGTCGGCGGGCCGGAATAATGACGCGCGGCGCGTTAGCAGAGGTCGGCAACGACCGATACTGTTCAGCATTGCCGAACGTTGGTGAGTGGACCGAGGGAGGAAGGGGCTGCGATGGCACGCAACATCCAGTCGCTGGAACGGGCCGCGGCGATGCTCCGGCTTCTCGCGGGCGGTGAGCGCAGACTCGGCCTCTCGGACATCGCCTCCGCGCTCGGCCTGGCGAAGGGCACCGCGCACGGCATCCTGCGCACCCTCCAGGCCGAGGGCTTCGTGGAGCAGGACGCCGCGTCCGGGCGCTATCAGCTGGGCGCGGAGCTGCTGCGCCTGGGCAACAGCTATCTGGACGTGCACGAGCTGCGGGCCCGCGCCCTCGTCTGGACCGACGACCTGGCCCGCTCCAGCGGCGAGGCCGTCTATCTGGGGGTGCTGCACCAGCAGGGCGTCCTGATCGTGCACCACGTCTTCCGGCCCGACGACAGCCGGCAGGTGCTGGAGGTCGGCGCGATGCATCCGCTGCACTCGACGGCGCTGGGCAAGGTCATCTCCGCGTACGACCCGGTCGCGCACAGCGAGGTCGCCGAGACCGAGCGCAAGGAGTTCACGGCCCGGACGGTCACCGGGCTCACCGAGTTCGAGTCGGTGCTCGACCTGACCCGCGCGCGCGGGTACGCCGAGGACGTCGAGGAGACCTGGGAGGGCGTGGCCTCGGTCGCGGCGCCGATCCACGACCGGCACCGGATGCCGGTGGGCGCGATCGGCATCACCGGCGCGGTGGAGCGGGTCTGCAAGCCCGACGAGCAGGGCGTGCCGCGGGCCGAGCTGATCGCCGCCGTGCGCGACTGCGCCCGCGCCGTCTCCCGCGATCTGGGCGCCAGCCGCTTCTGACCCCGGCCCCGTCCGGGCCCCCTTCGGCCCCGTCCGGCTCCGCCCGCGGACGGGGCCCCGTCATGTCCGGAAACGGTCAAGGTGCAGAGCACACCGATCCGCGCGACGATCGAGGGGCCTGCATCCAGCGTGTGGGCGGCGATAGGCGGGAACGATCAATAACGATCGTGGTTTCGATAACAGAACCCTTGACGATTCAGTGAACGCGGGGCGAGACTCGCGTCCATCGGTCGACATTGTCGAACACCTACCGGCAATAAGCGTTAGAGTGTGGACAAGGCCAGGCCGCAATTCCCCTGGACGAAGGACAAAGGAGTCGCGGGTGTCCAGCTCCGACATCTTCATCGGCGAGACCATAGGTACCGCCGTGCTCATCCTGCTGGGCGGTGGCGTCTGCGCCGCCGTCACTTTCAAGCGCTCGAAGGCGTACAACGCCGGCTGGGTCGCCATCGCCTTCGGTTGGGGCTTCGCGGTCCTGACCGGCGCCTACCTCGCCGGTGGCGTCTCGGGCGCCCACCTGAACCCCGCGGTCACCATCGGCCTGGCCATCGAGGGCGGCACGAAGTGGAGCGACGTACCGCTCTACCTGGGCTCCCAGCTCCTCGGCGCGATGATCGGCGCCGTGCTGGTCTGGGCGACGTACTACGGACAGTTCCGCGCGCACCTCACCGACCCGGAGATCATCGCGGCGCAGCCCGACGACGAGGGCCTGGTCGACCAGAAGGCCGCGCCCGAGGCCGGCCCCGTGCTCGGCATCTTCTCCACGGGCCCGGAGATCCGGAACACCGTGCAGAACCTGATCACGGAGATCATCGCGACGGTCGTGCTGGTCCTCGCCATCCTCACGCAGGGCCTGAACGACGGCGGCAACGGCCTGGGCACCCTCGGCGCCCTGATCACCGCGCTCGTCGTGGTCGGCATCGGTCTCTCGCTCGGTGGCCCCACGGGCTACGCGATCAACCCGGTCCGTGACCTCGGCCCGCGCATCGTGCACGCCCTTCTCCCGCTGCCCAACAAGGGCGGCTCCGACTGGACGTACGCCTGGATCCCGGTCGCGGGTCCGCTGATCGGCGGCGCCATCGCCGGTGGCCTCTACAACCTCGCGTTCAAGTAGGCCGCCCCGCCGCCAGCACTCCGCCCGAGCCGCACCGAGAACTTTCAGGAGCACCCCGTGACCGACGCACACACCGCAGGCCCCTTCATCGCCGCCATCGACCAGGGCACGACGTCCAGCCGCTGCATCGTCTTCGACAAGGACGGCCGGATCGTCTCGGTCGACCAGAAGGAGCACGAGCAGATCTTCCCGAAGCCGGGCTGGGTCGAGCACGACGCGACCGAGATCTGGGCGAACGTCCAGGAGGTCGTCGCCGGGGCCATCACCAAGGCCGGCATCACGCGCGACGACATCAAGGCCATCGGCATCACCAACCAGCGTGAGACGACGCTGCTCTGGGACAAGAACACCGGTGAGCCCGTCCACAACGCCATCGTCTGGCAGGACACCCGCACCGACGCCCTCTGCCGCGAGCTGGGCCGCAACGTCGGACAGGACCGCTTCCGCCGCGAGACCGGCCTGCCGCTGGCCTCCTACTTCGCCGGCCCCAAGGCCCGCTGGCTGCTCGACAACGTCGAGGGCCTGCGCGAGCGCGCCGAGCGCGGCGACATCCTCTTCGGCACCATGGACAGCTGGGTCATCTGGAACCTGACCGGCGGTGTCGACGGCGGCAAGCACGTCACCGACGTCACCAACGCCTCGCGCACCATGCTGATGAACCTGCACGAGATGCAGTGGGACGAGCGCATCTGCTCCTCCATCGGCGTGCCCATGTCGATGCTGCCGGAGATCCGCTCCTCCGCCGAGGTCTACGGCGAGGTCACCGGCGGGAAGCTCGGCGACGTGCTGGGCGGGATCCCCGTCGCCTCGGCGCTCGGCGACCAGCAGGCGGCCCTGTTCGGCCAGACCTGTTTCGCCGAGGGCGAGGCCAAGTCCACGTACGGCACCGGCACCTTCATGCTGATCAACACCGGTGACAAGGCCATCAACTCCTACTCGGGCCTGCTGACCACGGTCGGCTACCAGATCGGCGACGCCAAGCCGGTCTACGCCCTGGAGGGCTCCATCGCCGTCACCGGTTCGCTGGTGCAGTGGATGCGCGACCAGATGGGCCTGATCAAGTCGGCCGCCGAGATCGAGACGCTGGCCTCCAGCGTCGAGGACAACGGCGGCGCGTACTTCGTGCCCGCCTTCTCCGGCCTGTTCGCCCCGTACTGGCGGCCCGACGCCCGCGGTGTGATCACCGGTCTGACCCGGTACGTCACCAAGGCGCACATCGCGCGCGCCGTCCTGGAGGCCACGGCCTGGCAGACCCGCGAGATCAGCGACGCCATGACGAAGGACTCCGGCGTCGAGCTGACCGCGCTCAAGGTCGACGGCGGCATGACCTCCAACAACCTGCTGATGCAGACCCTCTCGGATGTCCTGGACGCCCCGGTGGTGCGCCCGATGGTCGCCGAGACGACCTGCCTCGGTGCCGCTTACGCCGCCGGTCTCGCCGTCGGCTTCTGGTCCAGCACCGACGACCTGCGTGCCAACTGGCGCCGGGCCGCCGAGTGGACCCCCCGCATGGACGCGGACACCCGCGACCGTGAGTACAAGAACTGGCTCAAGGCCGTGCAGCGGTCCATGGGCTGGCTCGAAGACGAGGAGTAAGACCCCAGATGAACACCCCCACCCTGCAGACCGTGCCTGCCCTCGGAACGCACCCCGTCGCCGGCTCCAACCCGAGCCGCGCCGAGACCCGCGAGCAGCTTTCCAAGGCGACGTACGACCTCCTGGTCATCGGCGGCGGCATCCTGGGCATCTCCACTGCCTGGCATGCGGCGCAGTCCGGTCTCAGGGTGGCCCTGGTCGACGCCGGCGACTTCGCCGGCGCCACCTCCTCCGCCTCGTCCAAGCTGCTCCACGGCGGCTTGCGCTACCTCCAGACCGGCGCGGTCAAGCTCGTCGCGGAGAACCACTTCGAGCGGCGCGCGGTGTCCCGGAACGTGGCCCCGCACCTCGCCAACCCGCTCACCTTCTACCTGCCCGTGTACAAGGGCGGCCCGCACGGCGCGGCCAAGCTGGGCGCGGGTGTCTTCGCGTACAGCGCGCTGTCGGCGTTCGGCGACGGCGTCGGGCACCTGCTCTCCCCCGCCAAGGCCCAGCAGGACGTGCCGGAGCTGCGCACCGAGAACCTGAAGGCCGTGGCCGTGTACGGCGACGACCAGATGAACGACGCGCGGATGGCGCTGATGACCGTACGCGCCGCCGTCGACGCGGGCGCCGTGGTCCTCAACCACGCCGAGGTCACCGGGCTGCGCTTCACCAAGGGCCGGGTCACCGGCGCCGAGCTGAAGGACCGGACGGACGGCGAGGAGTTCGGTGTCAGCGCCCGTCTCGTGCTGAACGCGACCGGCCCGTGGGTCGACCACCTGCGCAAGCTGGAGGACCCGAACGCGGCGCCGTCCATCCGCCTGTCCAAGGGCGCGCACCTGGTCATGAAGCGGACCTCGCCGTGGAAGGCCGCGCTCGCCACCCCGATCGACAAGTACCGCATCACCTTCGCCCTCCCCTGGGAGGACATGCTGCTGCTCGGTACGACCGACGAGGAGTACGAGGGCGACCCGGCGGACGTCTCGGTCACCGAGAAGGACATCGAGCAGATCCTCGACGAGGCCGCCTTCTCCGTGCGCGACCAGCAGCTCAAGCGGGAGCTGATGACGTACGCGTTCGCCGGTCTGCGGGTGCTGCCGGGCGGCCCCGGCGACACCTCGAAGGCCAAGCGCGAGACGGTCGTCACCGAGGGCAAGGGCGGCATGCTGTCCGTCGCGGGCGGCAAGTGGACGACGTTCCGGCACATCGGCCGTACGGTCATGAAGAAGCTGGAGTCGCTGCCCGGCCACCCGCTCGGCGACGACTTCGAGCCGATCAGCGACCTGCCGAAGCGGATGCCGCTGCCGGGCGTCGCCAACCCGCGCGCCGTCGCGCACCGCCTCCTGGTCGACAACCCGGCGCCCGGCCCGCGGATGGCCGCCGACACCGCCAAGCACCTGGCGACGCACTACGGATCGCTGGCCTTCGACATCGCGCGCCTCGCGAACGAGAACCCGGAGCTGGCCGCGCGCGTCCACCCGGACGCGCCGGAGATCTGGGCGCAGGTCGCCTACGCCCGGGACCACGAGTGGGCCGAGACGGCGGACGACGTGCTGCGCCGCCGGACGACGCTGACGATCCGGGGCCTGGCGACGGACGAGATCCGCGGCAAGGTGGAGGACCTGCTCGGCAAGAAGTGACACCGAGACGGCGCTGAGGGGCGGCTCCCACGGGGGGAGCCGCCCCTTCGCGCTGTCCGGAGCGCTGCCATGCCGCGTACACACGTCCGCAACGTCCGGGCGCGAGAGTGAGGACATGAAGTTCCAGGTCCTCTCCATCATCGGGCACGCCCCGCATCCGCTCACCGGTGAACTCCCCACGGCCGCCGACCGGTTGGCGCAGGTCCTCGACGTCGGCTGGGCAGCCGAGGAGCTGGGCTACGACGCGTACGCGGTCGGCGAGCGGCACGCGGGGGCGTTCCTGTCGTCGAGCCCGACAGTCGTCCTCGGGGCGCTGGCGGCGCGCACCTCCCGGATCCGGTTGCTGACCGGGGTGACGGTAGTCGCGATCCTGGACCCCGTGCGGGTCGCGGAGGACTACGCGACGCTCGACCAAATCTCGCGCGGACGTGTCGAGTTGGTCGTCGGCAAGGGCGCCGAGGCCGGACACTTCGATCTGTTCGGGCTCGACGAGGCCCGCCAGTGGGACCTCCAGAAGGAGAAGTACGAGCTGCTGCGGCGGCTGTGGACCGAGGAGGGCGTCGACTGGGAGGGAGAGTTCCGGCCCGCGCTGAAGGGGGTGACGACGGTGCCGCGCCCGTACGCCGGGCCGCCCCGGATCTGGCACGGCTCGGCGACCTCCCTCAACTCCCCCGAGCTGGCGGCCAAGCACGGCGATCCGCTGTTCACGGCGAACGCGATCCAGCCGCGGGCCGCGTACGCGAAGCTGATCGACCACTACCGGGAGCGGTTCGCGGCGTACGGGCACGACCCGGCCGACGCGCACGTGGCGGCGGGGTCGGGCGGGCTGCTCATCGCGGACACGCACGAGCAGGCGGTGGCCCGCTACCGGGACCTGTACGAGGCGAGGGTCGCGCAGACCTTCAAGCCGCATCTGGCCGGGAAGGCGGGCTACAACACGCCGTTCCGGACGATCGAGGACGCCATCGCGGACGGGCCGCAGCTGATCGGCTCGCCGCAGCAGATCATCGACAAGATCCTCGGGTACCACGAGGTGTACCGGCACGATCTGCAGTCGGTCACGGTCGACGGGTTCGGGCAGGGCACGAACGAGCAGATCGAGACCTTGCAGCGGTTCGCCGAGGAGATCGCGCCCGTGGTGCGGGCCGAGGCGCCCAGCACGCTGTGGGAGTGAGCGCTCAGCTCTCCCCGTCCGGCCCCGAGTCGACGATCGAGTGCTCCAACTTGCCCAGCAGCCGGGCGAGTTGGCGCCGCTCGGACGGGGAGAGGCCGGCGAGCATCCGGTTCTCGTTGTCCAGGTGCTCGGTGAACACCTCGTCGACCTTGGCGAGCCCCGCGTCGGTGAGCCGCGAGTAGACGACGCGCCGGTCGACGGCGTCGCGCTCGCGCACGATCAGGCCGTCCTTCTCCAGACGGTCCATGCGCAGGGTGACACCGGCCGAGGAGACCAGCCCGGAGTCGGCGAGCTGGCCGGCGGTGAGCCGGTACGGGGTGCCCGAGCGGCGCAGCGCGGTCAGCACGTCGAACCCGGCGACGGACAGGCCGTGCCGCTCGATCGACGCGTTGAGCTTGGTGTTGTACCGCAGGAACGAGCGGTGCAGCCGGGCCAGCACCTCCAGCGGGGAGGTGTCGAGTTCGGGCCGCTCGCGGGCCCAGTCCGCCACGATCTGTGTCACGGCGTCCTGCCGCGTCGCCTTCCGCTCGGCCATCCCGTCCCCTCGCGCAGCTCCCGGGTGGGCGCGTGGTCCTACGCCCCTGAAAATTCTATCCCTGAAGCGATCACGCGCCGTCCACCGTCGGCGGGGGCCGGTCAGCGCGTGCGGCGGCCGAGCACCCGGATCAGCACCACGGCGGCGAGCACGGCGGCGGCCGGGACGGCGGCCTTGCGCAGCAGGACCGGCAGGGCGGCGGCGCCGAGGTCGACGGCCTCGGGCTCGGCGGCGCCCGCGGCGAGGGGCGCCGGGGCGGTCTCCGGGGCGCTGAGCAGTTCTCGCAGCCGGTCGGCGAACTGGCCCACGATGCGGTCGCCGACCTCGGTCATGATGCCGCGGCCGAACTGCGCGGGCCGGCCGGTGATGTCGAGGTCGGTGCGGACCCGTACGCGGGTGCCTGCGGGGTCGTCGGTGAGTTCGGCGGTGACGGTGGCGGAGGCGGTGCCCGCGCCGCGGGTCTCGCTGCCGCTGAGGTCGAGGCGCAGGCTGCGGGCGTTCTCGTCGCGGGCGACGGTGCCCTCGCCGCGGTAGCTCATCTGCACGGCGCCGACCTTGACCTTGACCCGGCCGGTGAAGGTGTCGCCGTCGAGGGTGTCGAGGACCGCGCCGGGCATGCAGGGGGCGACGCGGGCGAGGTCGTGGAAGAGCTTCCAGGCGTCGTCGGGCGCGGCCGGGACGGTGAAGGTGTGGTCGAGCTGCATGGTCGGGGCGTCCAATCGTGGGTCAGCTGGTGGCCGCGGGCGTGGTGGCGCGCAGCAGGTCGCGGATGCGGCTCGGGGAGAGCGGGCCGCGGCGGACGACGACGCCGAAGGGGCGCAGGGCGTCCTCGACGGCGTTCGCGAGGACGGCCTGCGGGGCGATGGCGCCGCCCTCGCCGAGGCCCTTCACGCCGAGGTCGTTCATCGGGCTCGGGGAGTGGATCTCGTCCATGTCGAGGTCGGGGATCTCGGAGGAGGTGGGGACGAGGTAGTCCATGTACGTGCCGGTGCGGGGCTGGCCGTCGGGGCCGTAGATCATCTCCTCGTAGAGGGCGCCGCCGATGCCCTGGGCGATGCCGCCGGTGACCTGGCCCTCGGCGATGAGCGGGTTGACGATGACGCCCGCGTCGTGGACGACGACGTACTGGAGGATCTCCAGCTCGCCGGTGTGCTCGTCGACCTCGACGACGGCGGCGTGCGCGCCGCTGGCGACGGCGAAGCCGGGCGGGCGGAAGTGGACGGTCTCGCTGAGTTCGGTGCCGTGCCGTCCGTCGGTGGGCTCGGGGGTGCCGGGCAGCGGGGCGCGGCCGGCGAGTTCGGCGAGGGTGAGGGTGGGCCCGCCGTCGGTCTTGGTGGTGAACACGCCGTCGGTGAGGGTGAGTTCGGCGACGGGCACGCCGAGGCGGCGGGCGGCGGCGTCGAGCGCCTTCTCGCGGACGAGCCTTCCGGCGCGGTGGGTGGCGTTGCCCGCGTTGACGAGGGCGCGGCTGGCGATGGTGCCGACGCCGAAGGGTGTCTTGTCGGTGTCGCCGCCGACCACGTCGATGACGTCGAGCGGGACGCCGAGCGCGTCGGCGGCGATCTGCGCCATGGACGTGCGGTGGCCCTGGCCCTGGGAGGGGGCGCCGATGGCGAGCTTGACGCGTCCGCTGGGGGCGATGTCGATGCGGGCGGTCTCGAAGGGGCCGAGTCCGGTGGCCTCGATGTACATGGCGTAGCCGACGCCGACGTGCTTGCCCTCGGGCCGCTCCCCGGTCGGTACGTCGACCTTGGCGCGGGCTCTGCGCAGCAGTTCGGGGAAGTCTCCGGAGTCGTACGACTGGGGGTTGCCGGAGCGGTCGACGAGGCCGGTGGTGTACGGCATGTCGTCGGGGCCGATGAGGTTGCGGGCCCGCAACTCGGCCGGTTCGAGGCCGAGTTCGGCGGCGAGCCGGTCCATGGCGCGCTCCATCGCGAAGACCGTCTCGGGGCGTCCGGCGCCCCGGTAGGGCGTGGCGAAGGCGGTGTTGGTGAGGACGCCGACGACGTCGATGTCGACGTGCGGGACGCGGTAGGGGCCGAGCAGATGGCACAGCGAGTTGTACGGGACGACGAGGCCCGTCATGTTGTACGCGCCGAAGTTGACGGTGATGCGGTCGCGGACGGCGAGCAGTTTCCCGTCGGCGTCGGCGGCGAGTTCGATGCGGTGGATCTGTTCGCGGGCGTGGCTGGCGGCGGTGAGGTTCTCGCTCCGGTCCTCGCGCCAGACGACCGGTCGGCCCAACTCCCGCGCCGCGTACGGGATCAGCAGCTCCTCGACGTAGAGGATGCCCTTCTGGCCGAAGCCGCCGCCGACGTCGGTGGCGATGACGCGGACGGTCTCGGAGTCGCGGCCCAGGGTGTGCGCGACGGCCTCGCGGACTCGGTGCGGGGTCTGGGTGTTGGACCAGACGGTGAGCTCGGAGCTGTAGGGGTCGACGCGGGCGGCGACGGCGCGGGTCTCGATGGGTGAGGCGACGTAGCGGTGGGCGTGGAACTCCTCGCTGATCACGGTGTGCGCGGCGGCGAACGCCCGCTCCGGGTCGCCGACCCGGGTGGCGACCGCGACGGCCGTGTTGTCGGGGAGGTCGTCGTGGAGCAGCGGGGCGTCAGCCGTGAGGGCGAGGTCCGGGTCGACGAGGACGGGGAGCGGGCTGTAGCGGACCTCGATCAGTTCCAGGGCGTCCTCGGCGAGGTAGCGGTTCTCGGCGAGGACGAGCGCGACGGGCTGGCCGACGTAGTGCACCTTCTCGGTGGCGAGCAGCGGCATCGGGGTGATGGCGACGCGCGGGTCGAGGAGTTCGGCGAGGCGGGGCGGCGTGCGCAGCTCCTCGCGGTTGAGGAGGGCGGGCAGGTGGGCGACGTCGGCGCCGGTCCAGACGGCGACGACGCCGGGGGCCTCGCGGGCGGCCTTCACGTCGACGGAGTCGATCCGGGCGTGGGCGTGCGGGCTGCGCAGGACGGCGGCCTCGGCGGCGCCGGGCAGGTCGATGTCGTCGACGTAGCGGCCGTTGCCGCGCAGCAGCCGGTCGTCCTCGACGCGCGGGACGGGGCGGCCGATCCAGGCGGTCTGCTCCTTGGGCGGCATACGGGTCACTCCTCGGGCTCGGCGTCGGCGTAGGTCGCGTCGAGGGCCTGGCCCAGGGCGCGGCGGATGTTGCGGTAGCCGGTGCAGCGGCACAGGTGGCCGCTGAGGGCGTCGGCGACCTCGGTGTCGTCGGGCCGTGCGTCCTGTTCGGTCAGGGCGGTCGCCGTCATCAGGAAGCCGGGGGTGCAGAAGCCGCACTGCATGCCGTGGCACTCGTGGAAGGCGCGCTGTACGGGAGTGAGCGGCGCGTCGCCCGGTGCCAGGCTCTCGACGGTGCGCAGCTCGGCGCCCTCGCACTGGACGGCGAGGGTGAGGCAGGAGCGGACGGGGGCGCCGTCGACGAGGACGGTGCAGGCGCCGCAGACGCCGTGCTCGCAGCCGACGTGGGTGCCGGTGAGGCGGAGCCGGTCGCGCAGGAAGTCGCTGAGCAGCAGCCGGGATTCGACCTGCGCGGTGACGGGCGCGCCGTTCACGGTGAGGCGTATCTCGTGCCAGCCGGAGGGTTCGGCGAGCGGCGGGGTCCGTGCGGGGCGGGGTGCGGGGGTCACGGGGGTCGTCGGTGTCACTGGGGTCACTGGGGTCATCGGGTGCGCTCCCATGCGGTGGTGCAGGCGCGGCCGAGGAGGTGGGCGGCGGCCTCGCGGCGGTAGGCGGCGGTGGCGTGGACGTCGTCGGCCGGGGTGAGGTGGGCGAGGGCCGCTTCTCGGGCGGCGGCGCGGGCGGCCGGGCCCGCGTCGGTGCCGGTCAGCGCCTCTTCCACGGCGGGCAGCCGGACGGGGACGGGGCCGACGCCGCAGAAGACGGCGCGGGCGTCGCTCACCCGCTCTTCGGCACGGGACAGCAGGACGGCGACGCCGACGGTGGCGAAGTCACCGTGCCTGCGGGTGAGTTCCTCGAAGGCCCAGCCGGATCGCCGCGGCGGCAGGACGACCTCGGTGAGCAGTTCGTCGGGTTCGACGGCGGTCTGGAAGGTGGCGACGAAGAAGTCCTCGGCGGCGACGGTCCGCGTGCCGGACGGGCCCGCGGTCACGAAGCGGGCGTCCGACGCGAGGGCGGCGGTGGGGAGTTCGGCGGCCGGGTCGTGGTGGACGAGGCTGCCGCACACGGTGCCCCGGGCGCGGATCTGCGGGTGTCCGATGTGGCCGATCGCGGCGGCGAGCAGCGGCCAGCCGGTGCGGACGGCCGGGTCGGCGGCGGCACGGGCCTGGCGGACGGCCGCGCCGATGTGCAGGGCGCCGGAGGCGTCGACCTCGATGCGGTCGAGGCCGGGGATGCGGGTGATGTCGACGAGCAGGCCGGGGCGGGCGAGCCGCATGCCCAGCATGGGGATCAGCGACTGGCCGCCGGCCACCACCTTGGGGTCGCGGTCCTCGTCGGCGAGCAGGGCCAGCGCCTCCGGGACCGTGCGGGGCGCGCTGTAGTCGAAGGGTGTCGGTTTCAAGCGTGTGCCACCTCGCCTCTCGGGATCATGCCTCTCGAGCCATGTATCTAATAGCTGAAATGATTGACACTGAACTATCTTCTTGGCAAGAGGCTGTGGGAAAGGTTGCCGAGAAAGGTTCTGAAGTGATGCGTCATGTGATCGACCAGGCCGCCGCGTGGCAGGCCGAAGGGGTCCGCTTCGCGCTGGCCACGGTGGTCCGCACCGTGGGCTCGGCCCCGCATCCGGTGGGCACGTCCATGCTCGTCGCTGCCGACGGCCGGGTCGTCGGCAGCGTCTCCGGCGGGTGCGTGGAGGCGACGGTGTGCGCGGTCGCCGAGGAGGTCCTTTCCGGCGCGGGGCCCGCTCGCGAGACGTACGGGGTGAGCGACGACGACGCCTTCTCGGTGGGGCTGACCTGCGGCGGGACGATCGAGGTGACGGTCCGCGAGATGACCGGCGGCAGCCCGCTGGACCGGCTGGCGGCGGCCGTCGCGGACCGGGTCCCGGTGGCGCTGGTGACCCCGCTCGACGGGGGTGGCGACGCCCTCCTGACGGGCCCCGCGGGCACCTCGGGATCGCTCGGCGACCCACGCCTGGACCGGGCCGCGCGGGACGCGGCCGCAGGGCTCCTCGCGCGCGGCGAGAGCGGCGTCGTACGGGTCGGGCAGGCCGCTCCGGGCCCCGGCTGCGCGCCCGAACGGGACCTTTTCGTACGGTCCTTCGGGGCGCCGCCCCGGCTCCTGGTCTTCGGCGCCGTCGACTTCGCGCGCCCGCTGGTGCGGATCGGCGCCCTGCTCGGGTACCGGGCGACGGTGTGCGACGCGCGGCCCGCCTTCGCGACGCCCGCGCGCTTCCCGGAGGCCGCCGAGGTCGTCACGGACCGCCCGCACCGCTGGCTCGCCGCGCACGAGGACCTGGTCGACGCGTCGACCGCGATCTGCGTCCTCACCCACGACGCGCGCTTCGACGTGCCCGTCCTCGAACGGGCGCTGCGCGGGCGGGCCGGGTACGTCGGCGCGATGGGCAGCCGGCGCACCCACGAGGACCGGCTCGCCCGGCTGCGGGCGGCGGGTCTCGACGCCGCCGCCCTGGACCGGCTGCGCTCCCCCATCGGCCTCGACCTCGGCGGGCGCGGCCCCGAGGAGACGGCCGTGTCGATCGTGGCGGAGATCGTCGCCGCGCGCCGGGGCGGCACCGGACGCCCGCTGAGCGAGCTGGGCGGGCCTGTGCACGCCGCGCACTTTCTTTTGAACACTCGTTCCGAAGAGGTCCACGAGCCGCATCTTTTGAACGTACGTTCATAAATCGCGCACCACCGAACGCTTCGTCTAATGTGGCGACGTGGACGCAGAGCAGGAGAAACCCCCGGAGAACGAGCGGCGGCGCGGCCGCGCCCACGACCCCGAGGGCAACCGGCGGGCCGTGCTCGCGGCGGCCCGCAGACTGTTCGCGGCCCACGGCTATCAAGGGGTCGGCATCCGGGCCATCGCGGCCGAGTCCGGGGTGACGCCGGGGCTCGTGATGGCGTACTTCGGCTCCAAGGACGGGCTCTTCCGCGCCGTCGTCGGCGAGGGCACCGGCGTCACGGCCCATGTGCTCGACGAGGCGGGCAACGACCCGGCCGGTCTGCCGCAGGCGCTCGCCCACTCCTACCTGGAGCGCTGGGACCGCCTCTCCGCGCAGGACCCGCTCGCCGCGCTGATCCGCTCGGCCCTCAACCACCCGCCGAGCGCGGAGCAGTTGGCCGGGATGCTGGAACGCCTGGTGACCGGACCGCTCACGGGCGTGCTCGGCGACTCGTCCGAGGCGCGGGCCCGGATCGGGCTGATCCGCAGCATCCTGTTCGGCGTCATCATGGAGCGCTATCTCTTCGCCCATGAACCGGCGCGCTCGGTGCCGACGGCCGAGCTGGAGCCCCTGCTCGCGGCGGTGCTCACGGCCGCGGTCGGCGGGGCGGAGGCGCCGGCGGCTCCGGTACCCGCTCCCGCGGCGGCACCGCCGGACGACGACAACGCCCCCGCGACCGACGCCGACACCCGGGTCTTCGCCACGCTCACCGACTGCGCCGCCCGCTACCGCGCCCTGATCGGCCGGGTCGTCAAGCGGCACGGGATCGGTCTCGCCGCGTTCGACGTGCTCGCCGAGCTGCGGCGCGCGGGCGCGCCCCACCGGCGCACCATGAGTGAACTCGCGGCGGCGGGCGCGGTCCGGGCCGGCGGGATGACCCAGCACGCCGACCGGCTGGCCGGGGCCGGGCTCATCGAGCGCGAGCGCGACGACCGCGACCGGCGCGTGGTGTGGCTGCGGCTGACCCCGGCGGGCCGTGACCTGGTGGACCGGGTGGCCGAGGAGCGCCGGGCCGGTGAACGGGATCTCCTCGACCGGCTGCGCCCCGACGAGCGCCGCCGCCTCGACGTGCTGCTGGCCGCACTGGGCCGCACCTTGACGGAGTCGGCCGACGCCCACTGACGCCCGCCCGGACTCCCCCGGCGCCCGGCGGCGCCCGTCGACAGCGCGACGGCGCCGGTCCCCCGCGCAGGGATCCGGCGCCGCGCACAGTCCGCCTACGCGTTCAGCTCCTCCAGCGTCTTCCCCTTCGTCTCCACGGCGAACAGCGCGATCACCGCGCCGACCACGGCCACCCCGGCCAGTTGGGCGAAGACGAGACCGAGGCTGCCGCCCGCGCCGAGGATCGCGCCGACCGTGACGGGGCCGAGGATCACCCCGAGCCGGTTCCACAGGCCGCCGAACGCCGCTCCCCTGGCCCGGTTGGAGGTCGGGTAGAGCTCCGGCGAGTAGAGGTAGAGGCCCGCGTTGATCGCGTAGACGAAGAACGTCGTGCACGAGGCGAACACCGCGACCTGGAGCCCCGAGGTGACGCCGGTGAGGGCGAGGACGCCGAGCGCGAGCGCGGTGCCGCCCAGCGCGGCGACCAGTGCGGGGCGCCGGCCGACCCGGTCGATGACGAGCGCGACGACGAAGGTGCCGACCAGCCCCGTGAGGTTGCTCAGGAGCGTGTAGACGAGCGCCGTGGTCAGGTCCAGGCCGAAGTTCTTCGTGTACAGGGACGGCAGCCAGGTCGAGATGCCGTGGTTGACGTAGTACGCGACGAACCACAGGCCCGAGAGCACGGCCGTGCGGCGCAGATAGCGGCCGGTGAACAGATCGCGCAGGCGGCCCCGCGTCACTTCCTCGGCGGGCTCGTCCGAGGGCCGGGGCAGCGGCTCGCCGACCGCCCGCTCGACCTCCGCCTCGATCCGGGCGATGACCTGTTCGGCTTCCTCGACCCGGCCCTGCGACAGCAGCCAGCGGGGCGATTCGGCGACCTGCCGGGGCAGCAGGACGGCGACCAGGACGGGCAGCGCGCCGAGCACGAACATCGCGCGCCAGCCGAGGTTCGGCACCACCCACACCGCGACGAGGCTGGCCGCCGCGAGTCCGGCCGGGAAGATCATCTCGTAGAGCAGGACGAAGCGGCCGCGCTTGTCGGAGCGGGAGATCTCGTTGATGTAGGTGGCCGCGACCGGGACGACGCCGCCGATGCCGAGACCCTGGACGAACCGGAAGAGGGAGAACAGTTCGATCCCGTTCGCCAGCGCCACGGCGAGGCTGGCGACGCCGGTAATCCCCACGCCGAGCGCGACCGTCCGCACCCGACCGATCCGGTCACCGAGCCAGCCCGCGACCAGCGCGCCGAGCAGCATGCCGATGGAGCCGGCGGTGACCGCGAAGGTCGCCTGCCCCGTCGAGAGGTTCCAGTCCTTGGTCAGGACGGGCAGGGCGGAGGCGGCCAGGAGCTGGTCGAAGGCCTCGAAGAACGTCACGGCGCCGATCAGGAATCGGACCTTGACGTGCCAGCGGGAGTGCGGCAGCCGTTCGAGCCTGGCCGCGATCGAGCCGAGGCCCTGTGTGCCGGCCACAGTCGTCATAGAGGGGGTCCTTCCGCGAACACGCGAGACAGGGGAGTTCCGCAGACAGTAGGAGCCGACACCTAAGCGGTCAATGGTTAGGCACTTAGACATATAGAGAGTGACCCCACCGTCACTCGCACGTAACTGATGCTGCGCAACGGGGAGTCGACCGGAGGAAGCCGCCGTGATCGAGGGTCTTGCGGAGAATCATTTAAGCGCTTAGATTTCTAGCGCTTCAGCGATTCCGCACCTGCTCCGCTCTGGAGGTACCGCCGTGCCCCACCCCCTCACCGAGATCCTCGTCGCGGGCCGGTGGCGACGCGGCGGCGGCGAGCCCGTCGACACGGTCGACCCGGCCACCGGCGCGGTGCTCGCCACGGTGCACTCCGCGTCGGCCGACGAGGTCGACGAGGCGGCGCGGGCCGCGGCGCGGGCCGTCGCCGATCCGGCCTGGCGCGACCTGCTCCCCCATCAGCGGGCCCGACTCCTGCACCGCATAGCGGAGTTGACGGAGGAGGCGGCCGACGAACTGGCCGCGACCCAGACCGCGGACACCGGCAAGACGCTCACCGAGACGAAGGCCCTCGCGCTCAGCGCCGCCGGTACGTTCCGGTACATGGCGGCCGCGCTGGAGACCGCCGAGGACGCGCTCACCCCGGCGCGCGGCGCGTACGTCACGATGAGCGTGCACGAGCCGATCGGGGTCGTCGCCGCCGTCAACCCCTGGAACTCGCCGGTCGCGAGCGACGCGCAGAAGATCGCCCCGGCGCTCGCGGCGGGCAACGCGGTGCTGCTGAAACCGGCCGCCTGGACCCCGCTCGTCTCGCTCGCGCTGGGCCGCCTCATCACGCGCGCCCTGGATGAATTCGGCCTGCCCACGGCCCTGTTGTCGGTGCTGCCCGGCAGCGGCCGGGTGGTCGGCGACGCGGTGGTCCGGCATCCGCTGGTCGGCCGGATCGGATTCACGGGCGGCACGGAGACCGGCCGTTCCATCGCCGGGATCGCCGCCCGGAAGCTGATCCCGGCCTCACTGGAGCTGGGCGGCAAGTCGCCGACGATCGTGCGGGCCGACGCCGACGTCGAACAGGCCCTGGCGGGCGTGATGTTCGGGATCTTCTCCTCCAGCGGGCAGTCCTGCATCGCCGGTTCACGACTGTTCGTGGCGCGCGAGATCCACGACGCGTTCGTCACCGAACTCGTCGCCCGGGTAAGGAAGCTACGGGTCGGCCCCGGCACCGCGCCGGACACCCAGGTCGGACCGCTCGTCCACCACAAGCACCGGGACTCGGTCGCCGCCTACGTGGATCTCGCCCGCTCGGAGGGCGCCGAGGTGCTCTGCGGCGGCGCCGCGCCCGACGGCCCCGAGTACGCCGACGGCGCCTACTACCTGCCGACCGTCCTGGCCGGACTGCCCAACTCGGCGCGCACCTGCCAGGAGGAGATCTTCGGCCCGGTCCTGGTGGTACTGCCCTACGACGACGAGGACGACCTGGTCGCGCAGGCCAACGACTCCGTGTACGGGCTCGCCTGCGGGATCTGGACCCGCGACCACCGGGCCGCCTGGCGCCTCGCCCGCCGGATCGACGCGGGCACCGTCTGGATCAACACGTACAAGCAGTTCAGCGCGTCCACCCCGTTCAGCGGGATGAAGGACAGCGGGCTCGGCACGGAGAAGGGACGGGACGCCATCCGCGCCTACCAGCGCCAGAAGTCCCTGTACTGGGGCACCTCCGACGCCCCGCTGCCCTGGGCCAACTGACCATGTCTGCAACGGAGTACCCGATGTCCCATCCCCCGATCGCCCGGCTGCGCGCGCTGCGCTCCGTCGAACTGCTCACCCCCTCCTTCACCGAGGCCACCGACTTCTACGAGGACGCCTGGGGCCTGGAGGTCGTCGAGTCCGAGCAGGGCGCGAGCTGGCTGCGCGGCACCGGCGAGGAGCACCACGCCCTCCAGCTGACCCGCTCCGAGCGCACCGGCCTCGGCCGGCTCGTGTTCGCCGTCGCCACCCCCGCCGAGATCGACGAGGCGGCCCGGCGGCTCGAAGCCCGGGGCATCAGGCCCGTCGCCGGGCCGGGCCCGCTCGACCAGGTCGGCGGCGGCTACGGCCTGCGCTTCCACGACCACGAGGGCCGGCTCGTCGAGCTGTCCGCCGACACCTGGGCGGTCGCCCCGCGCGGCCGCGACGCCGCGATCCCGGTCGGCGTCACCCACACCGTCCTCAACACCCCGGACATCGACGCGGCCGTCGCCTTCTACCGCGATGTGCTCGGCCTGCGCGTCTCCGACTGGTCCGAGCACCAGATGGCGTTCCTGCGCTGCAACGCCGACCACCACTGCATCGCGTTCAACCAGGCCGAGTGGGTCTCCCTCAACCACGTGGCGTACGAGATGAGTTCGGTCGACCACTTCATGCGCGGCCTCGGCCGCCTGCGCCACCACGGGATCGTCCCGCAGTGGGGTCCGGGCCGGCACGGCCCCGGCAACAACACCTTCTCCTACTTCACCGATCCGACCGGTCTGGTCTGCGAGTACACCTCCGAGGTCGCGCAGGTCGTCGAGGACCGGTGGATCGCCAAGGTGTGGCGGCGGGTGCCCGAGCTGTCCGACCTGTGGGGCACGGCCGGGCCGCCGTCGAAGGAGATCCGCTGTCACATGGCCGGCAACCCGGAAGGACCCCTCGCATGACCAGCACACTCAAGGTCGGACTCGTCGGCTGGGGCGCCATCGGCCGCGTCGTCGGCACCGCCCTCGCCGAACAGGGCATCAAGGGCGCGGAGTTGGCGTGCGTCGTCGACAACCGTCCGCTCGGCGAGGCGGCGCCCGCGCCGCAGGTCACCTTCGAGGAGGCGATCGACCGCTGCGACCTGATCGTGGAGGCGGCGGGCCAGGGTGTCGTACGGGAATGGGGCGAGCGCGTCCTCACCTCCGGCACCGATCTGCTGGTGGCGTCGACCGGGGCGCTGACCGACGAGGAGCTGGCCAAGCGGCTGCTCGCCGCGGGTCCCGGCCGGGTGTACTTCACGGGCGGCGCGGTCGGCGGCCTCGATCTGCTCCAGGCCGTGCGCGCGCTGGGCCCGCTGGACGACGTACGCCTCACCACCACCAAGCTGCCCTCCACTCTCGAACAGCCTTGGATGGAAGCGGAGTTGATAGGCCGGATGCGTGCGGCGTCCGGGCCGGTCGAGGTGATGCGCGGGACCGCGCGCGACGTGCCGGTGAAGTTCCCCAAGTCGACGAACGTCGCGGCGTCGGTCGCGCTCGCCGTCGGCGACCTGGACGCTGTGCGGGTCCGGGTCGTCGCCGATCCGGGCGCCACCCTCACCCGGCACGTCGTCGAGGCGTCCGGCGAGCACGGCGCGTACCGCTTCGAGGTGGCGCACCGGCCCGACCCGGGCAACCCGGCGACCAGCCAGGTCGTGCCGTACGCGGTGCTGCGCTCGCTGGCGGCGCTGGCCGGACGGTCGGGGCAGATCCTGTGAGCGTCCACCTGGAGACCGCGGGCGAACAGGGCCCACTGCTGCTCTGCCTGCACGGCATCGGCTCCTCGTCGGCGGCGTTCGCCCCGCAGCTCGCCGGGCTCTCCGCGCACGTACGGGTCGTCGCGTGGGACGCGCCCGGATACGGCAGGTCCGCCGACCCGGACGGACCGCTGGACCTGGACGGGTTCGCGGACGCGGCCGCCGAGGTGGTCAGGGCCCACGGCGGCTCGGCCCATGTGCTCGGGGTCTCGTGGGGCGGCGTGATCGCGCTGCGGCTCGCCACCCGCCACCCGGACCTCGTCGACTCCCTGATCGTCGCCGACTCCAGCGCGGGCTCCGGCACCGACGAGGCGAAGGCCGCCGCGATGCGGGCCCGTACCGCCGAGCTGGCCGAGGCCGGGCCGCGGGCCTTCGCCGAAAGGCGGGGCCCGCGCCTCGTCTCCGACCTGGCGCCCGCCGCGCTCGTCGAGCGGGTCGTCGACACCATGGCCGGCGCGATCCGGCTGCCCGGCTACGGGTACGCCGCCGAGGCCATGGCCGGCGCCGATCTGCGCCCCGAACTGTCCGCCGTCACCGCGCCCGCGCTCGTCGTGTGCGGCGACCGCGACACGGTCACCGGCGTCGAGGCCTCCCAGGTCCTCGCCGGGGGCCTGCACAAGACCGCCTACGTGATCGTCAAGGACGCCGGTCACCTGGCCAACCAGGAACAGCCCGAGCGGTTCAACGCCTGGGTCCTGTCCCATCTGCACATCGTCACCAACTCCCGCACGCTGCGGGCACGGAAGGGCTGATCAGCATGCCTCTGACCACCACCGAGTACGACAACGGCGGCGACCTCGGCACGTACACCGACTCCCTCATCGCCTCGAAGGAGTCCCGGGTCGCCGACTTCGACACCCTCTCCTTCCAGGAGAAGGCGGGCCCGCAGTTCCGCCGCGGCCAGATCCGCTACGTGGGCTCCGGCGCCACCGGCAACCACGAGGGCGACAAGCGGATCATCCCGTCCGGCGGCTTCACGTTCTCCAACATGCTGCTCCAGCCCGGTGCCGAGGGCCCGGCCCACACCCACCACGACGTCGAGGAGGCGTTCTTCGTCCTGGAGGGCCGGGTCCGCGTGGGCATCCACCGCGGCCCGGACGAGGTCGAGTACCGCACCCTCGGCTACCGCGACATGATCGTGGTGCCCGCGGGCGTGACCCGCTCGCTGAAGAACGAGGGCGACACCGACGCCCTGTTCTGCGTCGTCATCGGCACGCGGAAGCCGCAGGTGCCGACCTACCCGGAGTACTCGCCGATGCACGGCGTGACCCGTGACTGACGCCCCTCTGGTCGTCGTGACCGGGGCGGGCCGTGGCCTGGGACTGGCCATGGCCCGCCGGGCCGGCGAGGACGGCTTCCGGGTCGTCGTCGCCGAGGTCGACGCCGAGCGCGGCACGGCCGCCACGGCCGCCCTGAAGGCCGAGGGGATCGCGGCGCACTTCGTGCGGTGCGACGTCGCCGACCCGGCCTCCGTCGACGAACTGGCCTCTTCCGTACGGGCTTTGGGACCGCTGTACGGGCTCGTGAACAACGCCGCGCTCGCCAACGGCGTCGGCGGCAAGGAGTTCCAGGACATCGACATCGCCGCCTGGGACCGGCTGATGACGGTCAACGCGCGCGGCCCCTGGCTCGTCGCGAAGGCCCTGCACCCGCTGTTCGGAACGAGCGGACGCATCGTCAACATCGCCTCGGACGCCGCCCTGTACGGCTCCCCGCGGCTCGCCCACTACATCGCCTCCAAGGGCGCCGTGATCGCCCTCACCCGGGCGATGGCCCGCGAACTCGGCGAGCGCGGCATCACCGTGAACGCGCTGGCGCCCGGCCTGACCGAGTGCGAGGCGACCGAGACGGTCCCCGCCGAGCGGCACGGTCTGTACGCCGCGAACCGGGCGATCTCACGGGCCCAGCAGCCGGACGACCTGGTCGGGCTCGCCGCCTTCCTCCTCTCCGAGGAGTCCCGCTATCTGACCGGACAGGTGATCGCCGTCAACGGCGGATTCACCATGAACTGACGTACTTGATGGGAAAGTTATGGATCTGGGCCTCGCCGACCGGACCTATGTGGTCACCGGAGGCAGCTCGGGCGTCGGCCTGGCCACGGTCCGCGCCCTGCTCGACGAGGGCGCGAACGTCGCCACCTGCGGGCGCGACGCCGACCGGCTCGCCCGCGTCGGCACCCACGACCGGCTGTTCACCGCCGCCTGCGACGTGCGGGACGCCGACGCCGTGCGGGACTTCGTGACGGCCGCCGCCGACGCGTTCGGCGGACGGCTCGACGGGCTGGTCAACAACGCCGGGCAGTCCCGGATGAAACGGCTCGACGACACGGGCCCCGAGGACTGGCGCGACGAGCTGGAGCTGAAGTTCGCGGGCGTCCTCAACCCCCTCCAGGCGGCCCGGAAGCACCTCGGCGCGTCCGACGCGGCGTCCGTCGTCAACGTCAACGCCGTCCTCGCCAAGCAGCCCGAGACCCGGCTGATCACCACGAGCGCCGCCCGCGCCGGCATCCTCAACCTCTCCAAGTCCCTGGCCACGGAGCTCGCCGCCGACGGCATCCGGGTCAACTCGGTCTGCCTGGGCCTGGTCGACACCGGCCAGTGGACGCGCCGCCACGCGGCCGCCGACTCCGGCCTGTCCTACGAGGACTGGCAGGCGGAACTGGCCGCCGACCGGGGCATCGCCCTCGGCCGGCTCGGCCGCGCCGAGGAGGTCGCGTACGCGATCGTCGCGCTGCTCTCCCCGCGCGCCTCCTACATCACCGGAACCAGCATCGACGTCTGCGGCGGAGTCGGCCGCGGCATCCTCTGAGGAGCTCGCATGAAGTACGCCGACGGAGGCGCTCTCCTCGTCGCCGTTCTCAAGGAACTGGGCATCGACACGGTCTTCGGGATCGTGTCCGTGCACAATCTGCCGCTGGTCGAGGCCGTCGACCGCGAGCTGCGCTTCGTCCCCGTGCGGCACGAGGCGAGCGCCGTGAACGCCGCCGACGCCTACGGGCGGGCGCGCGGCTCGATCGGCTGCGCGCTCACCTCGACCGGGACGGGCGCGGGCAACGCGGCCGGATCGCTGATCGAGGCGCTCGCGTCGGGCACGTCCGTGCTGCACGTCACCGGCCAGGTCGAGTCCGCGTACCTCGGCAGCGGGCGGGGCTTCATCCACGAGACGAAGGACCAGCTCGGCATGTTGACGGCCGTCTCCGCGCACGCGGCGACGGTGGGCTCCGCCGACGAGGCGGGCCGGGTGCTGCGCGCGGCGGCCCGCGCCGCGCTGGCCTCTCCGGGCGGCCCGGCGAGCGTCGAGTGGCCGATCGATCTGCAGTACGCGGCGCAGACGGACGCCGTGGTCGAGGCGCCGGAGACCGTCGTCCCCGTCTCCGAACTCGGCGCGGCGGCGGAGCTGTTGAGCGCCGCCCGGTGCCCCTTGATCTGGGCCGGCGGTGGCGCCACCGACGCTCGTACCGAACTCGCCGCGCTCGTCGAGGCGACCGGCGCCGGACTGCTCACCTCCAACTCCGGGCGCGGGGCGGTGCCCGAGGACCACCCGCAGGTCATCGGCAACTTCGCCACCACGCCAGCCGTCCGCGCCCTGCTCGCCGACGCCGATCTGCTCCTCACGGTCGGCACCCACTTCCGGTCGAACGAGACCGCCGACTACGGGCTCCGGCTCCCCGCCGCGCATGTGCAGATCGACATCGACCGGGCGGCGCTCGGCCGTGTCTACCCGGTCGCGCACGCCCTGCACGGCGACGCCGCCGCCGCCCTCGGCGCGCTGCTCCCCCACGCGCGGCGGGCCGACCCGGACTGGACGCGCCGCGTCACCACGGTCCGTACCGACGTGCGGGCCGCGCTGCACGACAGCATCGGCCCGCAGGCCGCGATCTGCGACGCGCTGCGCGCCGCGCTCCCCCGGGACGCGGTCGTCGCCCGCGACGTCACCATCCCCTCCAGCAGCTGGGGCAACCGCCTCCTGGAGATGTACGACCCGAAGGCGAACGTCTTCCCGCGCGGCGGCGGCATCGGCCAGGGACTCGGCATGGGCATCGGCGCCGCGCTCGCCGCCCCGGAGCGGCCGACGGTCGTCATCGCGGGCGACGGCGGGCTCGCCGTCCATCTCGGGGAACTCCTCACCCTCGCCCAGGAACGGCCCCGGCTGACCCTCCTGGTCTTCAACGACGGCGGGTACGGCGTGCTGCGCAACATGCAGGACCGGTACGCGGACCGCCGCTCCGGCGTCGACCTGACCACGCCCGACTTCGAACTCCTCGCCCGCGCCTGCCGGTTGCCGTATCTGCGGATCGCGGACGCCGACCACGCGGCGCCGGTGATCCAGGAGGCCGTCGGTTCGGACGGGCCCGTGCTCGTCGAGGTGGACCTGGCGGCGCTCGGCCCGATGAAGAACCCGTTCACCCCGCCCGTGAAGATCCCCGGCACGTAAGGAGGCCCCACCATGACCGACTCCGACCGCCAACTGGAGCTGCTGGTCCGGCGGATGACCTGGGAGGCCGAGGGCGTTCTCTCCGTCGAGCTCGCCCATCCGGACGGCAAGCCGCTGCCCGGCTGGGCGCCGGGCGCCCACATCGACGTGCACGTGGGCGGGCAGGTCCGCCAGTACAGCCTGTGCGGCGACCCGGACGCCACCGGCACGTACCGGATCGGCGTGCTCAACGAGCCGTCCTCGCGCGGCGGTTCGCGCCATGTCCACACCGCGCTGCGGCCCGGTCAGAGCGTCACCGTGTCCGAGCCGCGCAACCACTTCGCCCTGGAGGACGCGGGCGGCCATGTCTTCGTCGCGGGCGGCATCGGGATCACCCCGATCCTCGCCATGGCCCGCGAGGCCGCCCGGCGCGGGGCGCGCTGGCGCCTGGTCTACGGCGGGCGCAGCCGCGCCTCCATGGCCTTCACCGAGGAGCTGGCCGCGCTGGGCGGCGACGTGACGCTCGTACCGCAGGACGAGCTGGGCCACATCGATCTGGCGGCCGCGCTCGACGGGCTGCCCGACGACACCCTCGTGTACTGCTGCGGACCCGAGCCCCTGCTCGCCGCCGTGGAAGCGGCGTGCCCGGCCGAGGCACTGCGCGTCGAGCGGTTCTCCGCGCCCGTCGTCGAACGGGCTCCGGACGACGGGGAGTTCGAGGTCGAGTGCCGCACCTCCGGGCTCACCCTCACCGTCGGCGCCGACACCTCGGTCCTGGAGGCCGCCGAGCAGGCCGGCCTCGACGTCGCCAGCTCCTGCCGCGACGGCATCTGCGGCTCCTGCGAGACGCGGGTGCTGGACGGCGCCGTCGACCACCGCGACTTCCTGCTCTCGGAAGCCGAGCACGCCGCGAACGCCTCGATGATGATCTGCGTCTCGCGCTGCGCCGCCGGCTCCCGCCTCGTCCTCGACCTGTAATCCGTACCGGGAGATGCCCATGAACACCGACTGGCCGTACCTGGAGATCCACCAGTCCCGCACCCACGAGCCGTCGCCCTACGAGCTGAAGCTGGCCGCCACCCTCGAAGAGGTCTTCACCAAGGTCGGCAGCGAACTCGCCGATGTCGTACGCGGCTTGAATGACCGTCAAGTCCACGCGCCCGACGGCACCCCGTGGACCGAGGAGTCCTTCACCGCCGAGATGCACCGCCTGGGAGCGTGACCGCCATGACCACCACCCCTCTCACCGCCGACCACCTGTACGCGACGGGCCTGCGCGGTCAGTGGCACCCGGTCGTCCCCTCCTCGTTCGTCGCGCCCGGCGCGATGCGCAAGGTCACCGTCCTCGGCGAGCAGTGGCTGCTGTTCCGCCGCTCGGACGGCACCCTGAGCATGCTCGCCGACCGCTGCCCGCACCGCGGCGCCCCGCTCTCGCTGGGCAAACACCTGGGCGACCGGGTGGCGTGCTGGTACCACGGCGTGGAGGTCGAGACCGACGGCACCGTCTCCTCCGTCCCGGGCCTGCCCGGCTGCAACCTGGAGGGCAAGCAACTCGTCGTCTCGCTGCCCGTCAAGGAGGTGTCCGGCGCCGTCCTCGCCTACTTCGGCACCGAGGAGCAGCCGCAGCCGGTCGAGCTGACGCTGCCCGAGCCGCTGACCGACCCCGACACCGAGGCGATCCTCTGCTACGCGGAGTGGAACGTGCCGTGGCGGTACGCCGTCGAGAACCTGCTCGACCCGATGCACGGCGCGTTCCTGCACCACGACTCGCACACGATGTTCGACGGCGACACCACCGCCAAGTTCCGCATCCGCGAGACCGACCGCGGCTACTTCTTCGAGAAGACCGACCAGCGCGGCGTGAACTTCGACTGGGTCGAGCTGTGCCGCACGGGCGTCGACTGGGTCGACCTGTCGATCCCCTACCCGCCGTCGGCGGGGCCCGGCGGCCCGTTCGGCATCGTCGGCATGGTCCGCCCGGTCGACGCCGAGCGCTGCGCCGTCTTCTTCTGGCGCTACCGCACGGTCCAGGGATGGCAGCGCGACACCTGGCGGTTCCTCTACAAGACGCTGATCGAGAAGCGGCACTGGGAGGTCCTGGAGCAGGACCGGGTGATGCTGGAGGCGATGCCCGCGGACGCCGACCAGCGCGAGAACCTGTACCAGCACGACCTCGGCGTGGTCCGGCTGCGCCGCCTGTACCGCGGCGGCGCCGAGGCCCAGGCCACGGCGTGAGCCCCCGGGCCCGTCCGGGCCCGCGTCCTCGGTGAACGGCTCCCCGGGGGAACGCGGCCAGGTCATCCCCGTACGCCCATAATGGGGCGAGACATCGGAGGACCGGTCTCTCCGGAGGACGAGCAGAGGGGGCTGCCATGGCCGTCACCGACGAGGCCATCGAGAAGATCAAGGGCATGATCGTCTCGGGTGCGCTGCGCCCCGGCGACCGGCTCCCCAAGGAGAGCGAACTCGCCGCGGAGCTGGGGCTCTCGCGCAATTCGCTGCGCGAGGCGGTGCGCGCGCTCTCCCTCATCCGCATCCTGGACGTCCGGCAGGGCGACGGCACCTACGTCACGAGCCTGGACCCGCAGCTCCTGCTGGAGGCGCTGAGCTTCGTCGTCGACTTCCACCGCGACGACACGGTCCTGGAGTTCCTGGCCGTCCGCCGCATCCTGGAGCCGGCCGCCACGGCGATGGCGGCGACCTCCATCGGCGCCGACCAGCTCGACCGGCTCGCCGCCCAGCTGGACGAGCTGGGGCCCGAGCCGTCGGTGGAGGAGCTGGTCGCCGCGGACCTCGACTTCCACCGTGGCATCGTGGCGGCCGCCGGCAATTCGGTGCTCGGTTCCCTCCTCGACGGGCTGTCCGGGCCGACCACCCGGGCCCGGGTCTGGCGCGGCCTGACCCAGGAGGACGCGGTCGGCCGCACCCTGCGCGAACACCGGGCGATCCTGGCGGCGCTGCGCGACGGCGACCCGGAGGCGGCCCGCTCCTGGGCGACCGTGCACATCGCGAGCGTGGAGCAGTGGCTGCGCTCCACGCTGTGAGCCCGAAGCGGTGAGCCGGAAGTGGGAAACCCCGACATTCAGGTGGAGTGCACACCTGCGACACGGGGCAGTGTTCCGGGCAGTCTCCGGGTTCCAGGGGGCTGCGGAGGGTCCTCGCGGACGCCGTAAGGTGGGCAGGTACGCGAGGACACGTCGGAAGGAGGCGCTGGGTGATCGAGCTCGAGGGGGTTCCCGAGCTGGTCGACCCGGTCATGGTGGCCGCGTTCGAGGGCTGGAACGATGCCGGCGACGCCGCCTCCACCGCGGTCGCGCATCTCGACAAGGAGTGGAAGGGCGAGGTGTTCGCGGCGCTGGACGCCGAGGACTACTACGACTTCCAGGTCAACCGGCCGACGGTCTTCCTGGAAGACGGCGTGCGCAAGATCACCTGGCCGACGACCCGGCTCTCGGTGGTGCGCGTCGGCGGCGACAAGCCGCGTGACCTGGTCCTGGTCCGCGGCATCGAGCCGTCGATGCGCTGGCGCTCGTTCTGCAACGAACTGCTGGGGTTCGCGCACGAGCTGGGCGTGGAGCTGGTGGTGATCCTGGGCGCGCTGCTCGGCGACACTCCGCACACCCGGCCGGTTCCGGTCAGCGGCGTCACCTCCGATCCGGATCTCGCTACGCGCATGGACCTGGAGGAGACCAAGTACGAGGGCCCGACGGGCATCGTCGGGATTCTCCAGGAGGCGTGCACCCACGCGGGCGTCCCGGCGGTCTCGCTGTGGGCGGCGGTGCCGCACTACGTGTCGCAGCCGCCGAACCCGAAGGCGACGCTGGCGCTGCTCAACCGCCTGGAGGACCTGATCGACCTGCGGATCCCACTGGGCGAGCTGGCCGAGGACGCGCGCGCCTGGCAGCTGGGCGTGGACCAGCTGGCGGCGGAGGACAGCGAGGTCGCCGAGTACGTGCAGACGCTGGAGGAGGCGCGGGACACCGCGGAGCTGCCGGAGGCGTCGGGCGAGGCGATCGCCCGCGAGTTCGAGCGGTATCTGCGGCGGCGCGACCCGGGGGCACCGCCCGGGGCGGGCGGCCACGCCACGGACGGCGGCGACGGCTCGTCGTACCTGCGGGACAACCCGGGCGGCAAGAGCCGCCCGCCGAAGCCACCGCGCCCCGACGCCGAGGACGGCGACGAGTAGACCGCGGTCCACGACCGACGAAGCGCCCCCGGCGCCGGGCAACCGGCACCGGGGGCGCTTTCGCGCCGCTCCCGTTCTTCTCGCCTTTGGCCGGTTTGCGGCGTGACAGATGATTCTGTGCAAAATGCACAGGGTTCCCTCTTCAACTTGTTCTCAAACGCATTTCCTGAACAAGGGGTGGACGCGAGCGCCCGGCCGTAGCAAGGTGTGCCCGACGAACGCGGCACAGGCACACCCGTACGACCAGAGGTGGCGAGGGGAGCTGTGGACCGATGACCGACCAGAACGCAGAACCGGCGCGGGGCCCGGGGGCTGCGGGTCCGGGTCCGGACGGAGCCGGTTTCACGTATCGCGGGACAGAAGCGGAACTGATCGTCCTGGCGCGGCCCGAGGCCCGGTTACGGGCCCAGGCGGACGGGGTCAGGTCGGCCGCCGGCGCCGACGTATCGGCTCTGAACATGTTCCTGGGCGACGAACAGCTCGCCCTTGAACCGTTGTTCGGCAGTGAGGAGCGGCTGCGGGGCGCGTCTGAGGCGGTGGGGGCCGGGGCGGACGTGCCGGACCTGGCGCTGTTCTACCGGGTGCGCGGCGCGGGCGGACGGGCCCAGGAACTGCGGGCGCGGATCGCGGCACTGCCGGAGGTCGACACCGCTTACGTGAAGCCCGGTGCGGTGCCGGCCGTCTCTCCGGAGGACTTCGAGGAGGCGCGGCGGCTGAAGGAGAAGACGGCCGCGACCCCCGATTTCACGGGCCGTCAGGGCTATCTCGCGCCGGCGCCCGAGGGCGTGGACGCGACGTGGGCGTGGCAGCGGCTCGGCGGCGGCGGAGAGGGCGTCACCGTCATCGACGTGGAGGGCGCCTGGCAGCTCAGCCACGAGGCCCTGTCGGCGAAGCTCGCGGGCGTCGTCGTCGGGAGCCCCGTCGCGGATCTGGCGTGGCGCAACCACGGCACCGCCGTCCTCGGCGTGATCGGCGGCGACCGCGACGGGCACGGCATCACCGGCATCGCCCCGCAGGCGGTGACGGCGGCGGCCTCCTTCCAGGGCGTCGGCACGGCGGCGGCGATCCACGCGGCGGCCGAGCGGCTGAGCCCCGGTGACTTCGTGCTGGTCGAACTGCACCGGCCGGGACCGCGGTTCGACTTCGAGTCGCGCGACGACCAGCGCGGTTACATCGGCCTGGAGTGGTGGCCCGACGACTTCGCCGCGATCAGGTACGCCACCGCGCTGGGCATCGTGGTGGTGGCCGCGGCGGGCAACGGCGCCGAGTCGCTGGACGACGGGCTGTACGAGCGGCGCCCGGAGGGCTTCCCGGCCTGGTGGCACAACCCGTTCAATCCGACGAACCCGTCCTCCGGCGCGGTCCTGGTCGGCGCGGGCGCGCCGCCGCCCGGCACGCACGGCCGTGACCACGGCCCGGACCGCTCACGCCTTGCGTTCTCCAACTACGGCGCCCGGGTGGACGCCCAGGGCTGGGGCCGCGAGGTCACCACCACCGGCGGTTTCTGGGACCGCCCCGGCGATCTGCAGGGCGGCTCCGAGGAGATCGCCTGGTACACCGATACTTTCTCCGGCACCTCGGCTGCCTCCCCGGTGGTCGTCGGCGCGCTGGCCGCCCTCCAGGGCATGCTCAAGGCCGGCGGCCAGCGCCCGATGAACTCCTCGCGGGCGCGCGAGGTGCTCCGGGCGTCCGGCTCTCCGCAGCAGGACGCTCCCGGCCGGCCCGCCTCGCAGCGGATCGGCAACCGGCCCGACATCAGAGGAGCGGTGACCCATCTGCTGCCCTCGACGGTCGGTTCGGGCCAGGCCGAGCGGTACTGGGACGAACTGCTCCCGTATCCGCGCGAACTCCCGCCACGGCTCAGGCTGTTCGTGGCGGGCACCTGGCGCAACCTGAACGACCCGTCCCCCGAGATCCGCCAGGCGGTGCACAGCGCCTTCGCGGGGGGACGGCCCGATGTCCGTGTCTGGTTCTCGGACGACGAGATCGTCGGCCTTGTGGTCACGGGCTGACGCGACGCAGCCAACCATTGATGGAAGGTGGCACCCGCATGAGCATGACCCCGCAGATGAGTCAGCAGGGGCAGCAGTTCCCGAGCACGTCGCCCTATCAGCAGCAGCAGCCGTTCGGGCAGCAGGGCGGTCAGCAGGGCTTCGGCCAGCAGCCGTTCGGCCAGCAGGGCGGACAGCAGGGCTACGGCCAGCAGGGCGGACAGCAGGGCTTCGGCCAGCAGCCGTTCGGCCAGCAGGGCGGGCAGCAGCACATGGGCGGCTCGCTCGAGCAGCTCCAGCAGCTCGGCCAGCAGCAGCCCTTCCAGGGGCTGCTCCAGCAGCTCGGTCAGCAGCAGGGCTACGGCCAGCAGCAGATGGGCGGCCAGCAGCAGCAGGTCGAGCAGCAGGTCCAGCAGCACCTGCACCAGATCCTCCAGATCGCGGTGCAGCACTCGCAGCAGCAGGTCCAGCAGCAGGTGCTGCAGGCCGGCATCGCGGACGCCTACATCGACGTCGTGCAGCCGCTGCCCGGTCAGCCCAGCATCATCGCGCTGCGCATCCAGGGCCAGTTCCGGATCTTCGCCAACCCCAACCCGCAGACGCACGACCAGGTCCAGGAGGCGTTCGCCTTCGGTCACCAGGTCGTCGGCGTCTGGGACTCCGGGTCGCCGCAGGTCCTGCGCAGCATCCAGGTGCGCAAGATCTGACCCACGGGATCCGGCCTGTCGGATCCGATCGCGACACATGAGCGGTGACCAGCAGAAGAGGGGGCGCTTCCTCCGCAGGGAGGAAGCGCCCCTTTCATTTGTCCGGGACCCGGGTCAGCTCCCGTCCGCGCAGGTGAACGCGGCGGCGGCCCAGTCCCCGTGGTCGCCGGACTTGGACCCGTTGGTGTCGGTGACCTTCAGCCGCAGGTGCCGGGCACCGGTCACGTCCACGTCGGCCGGGACGGTGGCCGAGGCGCCGGTGACCTTCGGGGAGGTCCACAGCACCTTGCCGTCGGCCTCGACGGAGAAGGCGACCTCGCCGTACCCGTTGATCTCGTCGTCGATCCCGACGTCCGCGGTGAACTTCGTGCACTGCCCGCCGAGATAGACCTCGACGACGGAGTCGGCGTGCACGCCGATGCCCTTGTCGTACGTCTTCCCGGCGAGGGTGAGGGGGTGACCGTCGGAGGCGCCTGACTCGCCGTTGCTGCGGTCGCGTTCGGCGGGCCCGTATCCGTTGGTCGAGGTCAGCCACTCCAGGTCGCTCGCCCAGGCGTGCCCCGCGGGCGGTTCGGGCATCACGGAGACCGCGAAGTGCCCCTGCGCGGAGCGCTGTTGGCCGGCGGCCCGGTAGCGGGCGGTGGCGGTGAGCGCCTGCTCCCCCGGTTTCACGTCCGCGCCGGGGGTGACGGCGAGGTCGACGCGCCGGGTGGTCCCGGCCGGGATCCGGCCGACGGTCACCGGGTCCGCAGCGGTCCACCCCGCGGGCGCGTCGACGCCCACGGTGACATCGGTGGCGTCCTTGTCGCCCGCGGTGACGTCGACGGCGACCGTGCCGGTGACGCCCGCGCCCAGCTCCTGGTGCACGGCGGCGGACACGGCCGCCCCGGCTCCCGGTGCGGCGCCGCCCACGGCCGCGGTGTCGCGCAGGTCGAGGGTGAAGGCCCGCGCGGTGGACCGGGTGCCGGTCTTCACGCGCACGACGCCGCCCCGGTCGTCCGGGTCGTAGAACCAGCCGCTCGCGGCCTTGTCGAACGCGCTCTTCGACGCGGCGCGCGCCAGCTTCTCGCCGTCGAGCTCGACCCGGCCCGGCGCGTCCGCGGTGTGCACGGTGAAGGAGTAGGGCCGGGCGGTCTGCTTGCCGTCGTAACGGCCCTCGCTCGCGCCGATCCGCACCCGCACGTCACCAGGGCCGGACCGGGGTGCGGTGACGGTGGCGCGCTGGGTGGCGTAGGCGCCGTCGCGGTGGGCGCGGGTGACGCCGTCGTCCTCGTACAGGTCGAAGGACGAACTGCCCTGCGGGTACACGTCCCAGGCGACCGGGGAGTCCTTGTCCCGGTCGGTGTACGAGCGGATGCCCGGCCACATCGGCACGGCGGCGCCGCCCTTGACGAACAGCGGCAGGGTGTCGAGCGGCGCGCTGTAGCCGTCGATCGTGGTCGGCCCCTGGTAGACCCGGCCGGTCCAGTAGTCGGTCCACGTGCCCTTGGGCAGATAGATGCCGTCCCGCGTGGCGGAGTCCTCGTACACGGGGGCGACGAGGAAGTCCTCGCCGGTCATGAACTCGTACTTCGCGGCGTCCGTGGCCGCCTTAGGGTCGTCCGGGTACTCCAGCGCGAGCGGCCGCACGGCGCCCACGCCGGTCTTCGTGGCCTCGTGGGCGTACGAGTACAGGTAGGGCAGCAGCGACTCGTGCAGCTTGAGGTACTTCCGGTTGATCGTCGTGTACGGCTCGCCCTGCCGGAACGGCTGCTTGTCGCTCGCGGCCCAGCCGTCCATGGTCATGGTGACGGGCAGCAGCGACTTCCACTGCAGATCGCGTACGTACGTCTTGGGGCTGCCGCCGAAGATGCCGTCCACGTCACCTGTCGTATAGGCGAGGCCGGACAGGGTGGCGCCGGCGTACGTCGGGATCTGCCAGCGGATGTAGTCCCAGGAGCCGGACTGGTCGCCCGACCACTGCACCCCGCACCGCTGGGCGCCGGCCCAGCTCTCGGGGGCCCAGGTGAAGCCGCGGGCATCGGAGTTGTCCTCGATGCCCCGGTAGGCGCCCTTGCAGCCGTCGAGGGCCTTCTTGTAGCCGTCGCCGACCCAGGCGACGTCCAGCTTCGCGACGCGCTGCCCGGCCTTCACCTGGTCGGCGATTCTGTCGATGCCGTCCTCGGTCCACAGGCCGAGCTGGGCCTTGTCGCCGCGCAGGCCCTGCGCGGTCTCGGCCAGGTTCTCGAACCCGCAGCCGTAGCCGTCGTTGACGAGCATCCAGCCGAGCGGCATGTCCTGCTCGACGTACTGCCGGGAGATCTTCAGGGCGTCCAGGGTGTGCCGCTCGCCGCGGTTGGCGTTGTGCAGATAGCAGTCGGCGTCGCCCACTTCGAGCCCGTAGACCGGCGGCAGGAACGGTTTTCCGGTCAGCCGGGTGTACTGGCCGATGACGTCTTTCGCACTGTCCCGGCCGCTGCCCGCGAAGTAGTAGGCGTCGAAGCGCCGCTCGGCGGCGGCCGCGGTGACGGGCGCGCCGAAGGTGTAGGTGTTGGGCGCGTAGGTGTTCCGGAAGACGCCGTACCCGGCCGTGGAGAGGTAGAAGGGTACGGAGTTGGGGTGGCCGCCGTCGTCCCAGTCGTAGCTGACCTCGGCCTTCGCGGTCTGTCCGCGCAGGCTGGTGTTGCCGCGCCCGTTCTGCATGCCGACGCCGTAGAACTGCTCGTCGGCGCCGCGGTCGAGGCTCTGGGTGGTGCTGTCCGCGCTCCAGCTGATGGGCGCGTTCTCCGCCCACACCTCGGTGCCGTCGTGCCTGAACAGGGCGAAGCGCAGAGGGGACTTGTAGGCGCGCAGGGTGACCTCGGCGCTGCTCAGCTCGTAGCGGTCGCCGCGGTCCTTCCAGCGGGTGGCGGGCGGCGCGCCCTGCGGCAGGACGATGTCGTCGCCCGCGGGATCGGTGAACGTGCCGTCCGGGGCGACCTCGATCCGGAAGCTCTCGGCGGACACGAAGCTGACCCGCGCCTCGGCGGTGCCGGCGTCGAAGGTGTAGCGGGCCTTGCCCGGATGGAAGCCGGTGACGTCGCCGAGGGCTCCGGGGGCGTCGGCGGCGCGGGCGGTCTGTCCGGGCCCGGCAAGGGCGGCCGCAAGCCCGATCAGGGCCACGGCGACGACGGATCTGAGGCGTCCAGAACGCCTGAGCGTGCTCGATGCTGATCGCATGACCGTGTTTTAGCGCAGAAACGAGCACGGCGCTAGAGCGCGAGAAAGCCCCTCCGGTGATTGAGGAGCGGGGCCCGGGGCAGAGCCCCGTGACCTCGACTCCATCGCCCTGGAGGGGCTTTTCGGAGAAACGAGCAGGTGGGCGGCGCTTAGAGCGCGACCCCGAGCAGCGCGTCGACGGCACGCGAGACGACGCCCGGCGCTCCCTCGTCGGAGCCGCCCTCGGCACCCTGCAGCTCGGCCCACCGGTCGACAGCGGCCAGCGCGGCGGGCGCGTCGAGATCGTTCGACAGGGCCGCGCGGATCTCCTCGACCAGGCCCTCCGCGGGAGGCCCGTCGGGCCGCGACACGGCGGCCCGCCAGCGGTCGAGCCGGGCCACGGCGTCGGCGAGCACCTGGTCGGTCCACTCCCAGTCGGAGCGGTAGTGGTGGGCGAGCAGCGCGAGCCGGATGGCGGCCGGGTCGACCCCGTCGCGGCGCAGCTGCGACACGAAGACGAGGTTGCCCTTGGACTTGGACATCTTCTCGCCGTCGAGCCCGACCATCCCGGCGTGCACGTACGCCTTGGCCATCGGAAACTCGCCGGTCAGCGCCTGGGCGTGCGAGGCGCCCATCTCGTGGTGCGGGAAGGCCAGGTCGGAGCCGCCGCCCTGGACGTCGAAGCCCATGCCGAGGTGGTCGAGGGCGATGGCGACGCACTCGATGTGCCAGCCGGGGCGCCCCTGTCCCAGGGAGCCGCCGTCCCAGCTCGGCTCGCCCTCGCGGGCGGCCATCCAGAGCATCGGGTCGAGCGGGTTCTTCTTGCCCGGGCGCTCCGGGTCTCCTCCGCGCTCGGCGGAGAGCAGCCGCATCGCGGCGGCGTCCAGGTTCGAGACGGAGCCGAAGTGCGGGTCGGCCTCGACGGAGAAGTAGGTGTCGCCGTCCAGCTCGTAGGCGGCACCGGCGTCCCGCAGCCGCTCGACGAGCGGCACGATGCCGGGTATCGCCTCGACGGCGCCTATGTAGTGCCGCGGCGGCAGCATCCGCAGCGCGGTCATGTCCTCGCGGAACAGCGCGGTCTCCTGCTCGGCGAGCCCCGCCCAGTCGACGCCGTCGCGCACGGCCCGCTCGAGCAGCGGGTCGTCGACGTCCGTCACGTTCTGGACATAGTGCACCTGCCGCTTGGTGTCGAGCCACACGCGCTGCACGAGGTCGAACGCGTTGTAGGTCGCCGCGTGACCCATGTGGGTCGCGTCGTACGGCGTGATGCCGCAGACGTAGATACGGGCGACGGGACCGGGCTCAAGAGTGACGAGTCCATCGGTCGCGGTGTCGTGGATCCTCAGGTCGCGGCCCTTGCCAGGCAGGGCGGGGACCTCAGAAGCGGGCCAGGCATGCATGACATGAGCGTAACCGGACGGTGCTTCCGGATACGAACCGGACCAGGTCCGATGGCCGACAAGGCCCTCTTGCGCGCCCGAGCCGACGCAGCTAGACGGCTTCTGGGGGCCTGCTAATCGGTCAGGGTGGCCCGGATGCCGTCCGAGAGGCCGAAGTGGCGTATGCCGTGCAGCAGGTAGGCGCGCAGGGTGCACACGAAGTACGTCCAGCCCTGTGTCTGCCCGACCGCCCGGGCCGCGCCCTCGATCCCGTCCCCCATCGGCTGCTCCATCACGGTGAGCGCGGTGGCCCCGGCACCGGTCTCGCGCAGTTTGATGGTGACCTGCCCGCCCGGCCAGCGCCACGAGACGAGCCGATCGGGCTCGATCTCGCCTATCTCGACGTCGAACTCCGCGTCGACATGGGGGAAGCTCCAGGTCACCGTGGTGCCGGGCACCATCGGCGCGGAGGTGCGCTCGACGAAGAAGCCCGACAGTCCCTCGACCGTGACGATGGCCTCGAACACGTCCTTCGCCGGGCGGTCGATCCGGTCCTCGACAATCAGCTTGCTCATGCTCCCGAACGTAGCGCGGGCCACTGACAACCGCCCCGGGAGCGGACCGGGCTCAGATCGGCGGCCACGGGATGGCGGGCCACTCGCCGCTCGGCTCCCGGTGCCGGCCGGACTTCAGCAGCGCGGCCACCCGCTCCCGTACGGCCTCCAGCTCGGCCGGGGTGATCAGCGCGGCCAGCCGGTCCGCGAGCGGCTCGCCCTCGGCCAGGCGGCCCCGCAGCGCGTCCAGGGCCCCGGTCGCCTCCTCGGTCAGCGGTTCCCCGGCCCAGCCCCACAGCAGCGTGCGCAGCTTGTCCTCGGTGTTGAAGGTGACGCCGTGGTCGATGCCGTACAGCCGTTCCCCGTCGACGAGCAGGTGGCCGCCCTTGCGGTCGCCGTTGTTGATCACCGCGTCGAGCACGGAGAGCCGCCGCAGCCGGGCGTCGTCGGCGTGCACGAGCAGCGCGGTGCGGCCCTCGCCGACCTCGGCGAAACCGACGGCCTTCCAGCCCTCGCCCGGCTCCTCGGCGTCCACGAGCGCCAGCAGCCTGCTGTCCTCGGCCGGCTCCTCGGGGGTGTCGATCCACAGCTGGCACATGCCCTCGCCGTACGGCCCGTCGCGCAGCACGGTCGGCGGGACCAGGCCCCAGCCGAGCGCCTCGGAGACCTCGAAGGCGGCCACCTCGCGCTGGGCGAGGGTGCCGTCGGGGAAGTCCCACAGGGGCCGCTCACCGCGGACGGGCTTGTAGACGCAGGCCGCCTCCCGGTCCCCGTGGCTGACCCGGCACAGCAGGACGGCGTTGGACGCGTCCCTGATCTGCCCCTCGACGTGGAGCTCCCCGCGGGTGAGGAGGTCCAGGGCGTCGCGGCCGGTCACGCGCCGCGCCGGTATCCGTTCTGGCGCGGACATACGTGTCCCTCCGGGTCGAGCGGCAGACTGCACAGCGGGCACGGCGGACGGCCCGCGTTGACGACCTCCAGGGCGCGCTTGGCGAAGGCGCGCGCCTGGTTGCCGGTGAGCCGGACGCGGAGCATCGGCGGGCCGTTCTCCTCGTCCTGGAGAAGCCTTTCCTCGGCTTCCGCCAGGTCCTCGTCGGACTCGGCGTCCATCTCGACGAGGGCCTGCGCCTCGACGATCATGCGCTGTTCGTCGCCGTCCCAGGCCAGTGCCATGGTGCCGACCCGGAACTCCTCCTCGACCGGGGAGTCGAGCGGGGCCGTGTCGGCGACCTCGGTGGGTGCCACGGCCGGCACCGGAGCGTTTCCGCCGCTGCGCCGCACCACCTCGTCGAGCAGCTCGTCCATGCGCTCGGCGAGCGCGGCCACCTGGGTCTTCTCCAGCGCCACGCTGGTGACCCGGGTTCCTGCCGAGGCCTGCAGGAAGAAGGTGCGGCGCCCGGGGAGTCCGACCGTACCGGCCACGAAACGCTCCGGAGGGTCGTAGAGGAACACCTGACGGGACACGTCCTGTCTCCATGGTCTGGGGATGGTCTGTGCTTACGGCTGCTTCACCCTACTGCGGCGGACGATCACGGTGCGCCAGCGCCGCCCCCGACGGGCGCATCGGGCCCCTGAGGCTGCTCGCGCGGGGCGAGCGAGCCGAAGTCGCCGGTGTCTCCGAGGCGTACGAGAAAGGGGCGCAGGCGGGTGTAACGGATCGCTGTGATGGAACACGGTTCCACAGAGATCCGCTGAAAGAGGTCGAGATGCAGCCCGAGAGCGTCCGCCACGAGGGACTTGATGATGTCGCCGTGCGAGCACATGACGTACACGGCGTCCGCGCCGTGCTCGCGCTCCACGCGCGCGTTCCACTCCCGCACCGCCTCCGCCGCCCGGTGCTGCATCTGCCGCATGGACTCGCCGCCGGGGAAGGCGGCGGCGGTCGGGTGCTGCTGGACGACCTGCATGAGCGGTTCGTCGGCGAGTTCGGCCAGCTTGCGGCCCGACCAGTCGCCGTAGTCGCACTCGCCGATCCGGTCGTCGGTGTGCACGGTGAGTCCGGGCCGCGCGGCGAGCAGCGGGGCGACGGTCTCCCGGCAGCGCTGGAGCGGGCTGCTGACGATCTCCGCGAGCGGCAGGTCCTTCAGGCGCTCGGGCAGCGTGGCGGCCTGCGCGCTGCCGCGCTCGTCGAGGGCCACGCCGGGCGTCCACCCGGCGAGCAGACCCGCGGTGTTGGCGGTGGAACGTCCGTGGCGGACGAGGATCAGCGTGGGCATGTCCGCCAGCCTAAACGCACGCGGATGTGCGGTCGGCGAACCCTCTGGGAAGAATGGCCGTCATGATCGTCGACTGTGCCGTCTACCGGGAGGGGCGCCGCGTCGAGGGCCCGGAGGATCCTAAGGATCTGTCCGACGCGCTCGAGGCGGCGCGGGCCTCCGACGACGCCTTCATGTGGATCGGGCTGCACGAGGCCACGGAGGCCGAGTTCGACACGGTGACCGAGGAGTTCGGGCTGCACCCGCTGGCCGTCGAGGACGCCCTGAAGGCGCATCAGCGGCCGAAGCTGGAGGTCTACGACGACTCGCTGTTCGTGGTCCTCAAGCCGGTCGTGTACGAGCCGGAGAGCGACAAGGTGTCCTCGGGCGAGGTGATGCTGTTCCTGGGCGACTCGTTCGTGGTGACCGTGCGGCACGGCGAGGGGACGCCCCTGACGACCGTACGGCAGCGTCTGGAGCACGAGCCCGCCTTCCTGCGGCACGGTCCGACCGCGGTGCTGTACGCGGTCGCGGACGCCACGGTCGACCACTACCTGGACGTCGCGACCGAGTTGCAGACCGACCTGGAGGAGCTGGAGGCCGAGGTCTTCTCGCCGGACGGCGGCGGCTCCCGGGACACGGCGTCGCGGATCTACGCCTTCAAGCGGCAGATCCTGGAGTTCCGCCGGGCCACCGGCCCGCTGGCGCTGCCGATGGCCCGGCTCGCGGGGATCGGCCCGTTCCCCACGGCCGTGCCGTTCGTCGCCGAGGACGCGCGGCCGTTCTTCCGTGACGTGCACGACCACCTCACGAGGGTCAACGAGTCCGTGGACGGCCTGGACCGGCTGGTGACGGACATCCTGTCCGCGCACCTGGCGCAGATGGGCGTGCGGCAGAACGACGACATGCGGAAGATCTCGGCGTGGGCGGCGATGGCCGCGGTGCCCACGATGATCGCGGGCATCTACGGCATGAACTTCGACCACATGCCCGAGCTGCACTGGATGTGGTCGTATCCGGCGGTGATCGTGCTGATGGCCGTCCTGGAGACGGTGCTGTACCGGATGTTCAAGCGGCGCGGCTGGCTGTGAGCGTGCCGCTCACGCGAACTCGACGGAGGTGGTCGCGGGACCGCCGAGGGCGTCGCGCCGCCGCGGCATCGACAGGGAGACCATCCGCCGCCAGCCGCCGAGCCGCTCGTACGCGTACACGGCGCGGATACCGGCGGCGAGCACCCCGGCCTTCGGGGCGGACCAGCCGAGAACGCGGCCCATGTGGTCCATGACGGCGAGGCTCACGTCGCGGTAGACGGCGATCTCGGCGAGGGCACACTCCCGCAGGACGCGCTGGATGGTGCGGCCGTGGCCCGCGTGGGCGAGGCGCAGCAGTTCCTCGTGGCAGTAGGCGAGGTGGTTGTCCTCGTCGTTGGAGATCATCTTGACCGCGCGGCCGATGTCGGGGTGGCCGGCGAAGTGCTTGCGCAGCAGCTTCATCTGCTCGGAGGCGCGCTGTTCGGTGACGCGGCTGTGGGCGAGGTACGTGACGATGTCCCGTACGGACAGCGGCTCCTCGCGCTCCAGTCGCTCGTGCGACAGCCCGATGCCGTGCCGCTCCAGGAGCATCGTGTAGTCGGTCTCGTCCGGGACCGGCACCGGGGTCAGACCGCGCTTCTTCAGCAGGGCGTTGAAGATCCGCCCGTGCTTGTCCTCGTCGGCGCCGTGCCGGGCGATCTTCGGCGCGAGGGCCCGCTCGCTCTCCGGGACGAGGGCGGCGATCCGGCCGTTCTCCCAGCCGCCCTGCGCCTCGCCGCCGGCGGCGATGGAGCAGAACAGCCGGAACGAATCGTCGTTGTCGAGAATCTCCTGGAACAGGCTCTTGGCCGACAGCATCCGGGTACCTCCGTGCCTCCACGCGCGGTCCGCGGCCCCATGGCTCGCAAAAACCGAGTCAAATGCGGGAGGTGGTGGCAGGCAACAGGAACGACCGACAACTCGGCCGAAAGGAGGATCCGTGGCGGGATGGGAGGCGTAACCATGGACCCGCCGGCGCGTTGTGCTCCGTGACGGCCGTGGCGGGGAAGACCCCCCGAGCCCCCACCACGGCCGCGGAAGACTCCGCCGTCCCGCTGCTGCCTACGCCAGTCCGGCGCGCTCCACCGCCTCGACGCCGGCGCGCAGCGAGGCCAGCCGCTCGTCCAGCGTGAAGCCGGCCGGGGACAGCGTCAGGGTGGTGACACCGGCCTCGGCGTACTGCCGCATCCGGTCCGCGATCCGGTCCACCGAGCCGAGCAGCGTGGTGGAGTCGATGAGCTTCTGCGGGATGGCCGCGGCGGCGCCGTCCTTGTCGCCGGACAGGTACTTCTCCTGGATCTCGGCGGCCTCCTTCTCGTACCCCATGCGCTGCGCGAGCTGGTTGTAGAAGTTCTGCTTGGCGCTGCCCATGCCGCCGACGTAGAGCGCGGTGTAGGGACGGAACTGGTCGGCGAGCGCGGAGATGTCCTTGTCCCCGCTCTCCGGGCCCACGGCGATCGGCACGGTCGGGCAGACGTCGAAGCCCTCCATCGTCCGGCCGGCCTTCTCCCGGCCCGCGCGCAGGTACGAGATCGCGGTGTCCTCCAGGTGCTCGGCGGACGGGAAGATCAGCAGGGCGCCGTCGGCGATCTCGCCGGTCTGCTCCAGGTTCTTCGGGCCGATCGCGGCGATGTAGAGCGGGATGTGCTCGCGCTTGGGGTGCACGGTGAGCTTCAGGGACTTGCCCGGCCCGTCCGGCAGCGGCAGGGTCCAGTGCGCGCCCTCGTAGGAGACCCGCTCGCGGCTCATGGCCTTGCGCATGATGTCGACGTACTCGCGCGTGCGGGCCAGCGGCTTGTCGAACTTCACGCCGTACCAGCCCTCGGAGACCTGCGGCCCGGAGACGCCGAGGCCGAGCCGGAAGCGGCCGCCGGAGAGCGTGTCCAGGGTCGAGGCGGTCATCGCCGTCATGGTGGGCTGGCGGGCCGGGATCTGCATGATGGCCGAGCCGACGTCGATGCGCTCGGTCTGCGCGGCGACGTAGCTGAGCACGGTCACGGTGTCGGAGCCGTACGCCTCGGCCGCCCAGCAGACCGCGTAGCCGAGCCGGTCGGCCTCCTTGGCGACGGCGAGGTTGTCGGTGTCCATCCCCAGGCCCCAGTACCCGAGATTGATGCCGAGCTTCATTGACCACATCCCCTTAACCGCGTGCGGGAACCGTTGGATTACCCATCGGTAACGTCTCTTCCCGGGCACCCTAGCGCGACGGGTGCCACGACAGATATGCGCCGGGCCCCCCATCCTGACCTTCGGCCAGTACTCTCAGCGCCCATGGAGCAGAGGCATCTCGGCCGTACCGGCCTGCGTGTGTCCCGGATCGGGCTCGGCACCCTGACGTGGGGCCGTGACACGGACGAGCACGACGCCGCCGACCTGTTGAAGACCTTCTGGGAGGCGGGCGGCTCGCTCGTCGACACGGCCGACGTGTACGGGGACGGCGAGTCCGAGTATCTGCTCGGCCGCCTCGTCGAGGGCCTGGTCCCCCGCCGCGACCTGGTCATCTCCACCAAGGCGGGCAGTGTGCCCGACCCGGACCGGCGCTTCGACGGCTCGCGCGGCCATCTGCTCGCCGCGCTCGACGCCTCGCTCGCCCGGCTCGCCACCGACTACGTCGACCTCTGGCAGATTCACGCCTACGACACCGACACCCCGCTCGAGGAGACCCTCCAGGCCCTCGACATCGCTGTCAGCAGCGGGCGGGCGCGCTATGCGGGGGTGTCCAACTTCTGCGGGTGGCAGCTGGCCAAGGCGGGCACCTGGCAGCTCGCGGCGCCGGGCACCCGGACCCGTATCGCCAGTACGCAGATGGAGTACTCGCTGTTGCAGCGCGGCGTGGAGCGGGAGGTGCTGCCGGCCGCCCTGGACCTGGGCATCGGGCTGCTGCCGTCGTCGCCGCTCGGGCGCGGGGTGCTGACCGGGAAGTACCGGGGCGGCACCCCGGCGGACTCGCGCGGCGGCTCCGACCACATGGCGCCCTTCGTCGCCCCGTACCTGGACGAGGCCGCGGGGCACATCGTGGACGCGGTCTCCATAGCGGCGGACGGGCTCGCCGTGACCCCGCTCCAGGTCGCCCTGGCCTGGGTCAGGGACCGGCCAGGCGTGACCGCGCCGATCATCGGCGCGCGCAACGCCCAGCAGCTCACGGCGGCATTGTCAGTGGAGGCCCTTAGTCTTCCTGACGAGATCTGCCAGGCGCTCGACGACGTGTCGGCGCCCGTGCACCGCTATCCCGATCAGGACTGGAGCACGTTGTGAGTACGGAGTCCGCTGCCGCGGAGAACGAGTCAGGGCCGGGCCCCGACGCCGGGCCGGACACGGAGGCATCCGTCGAGGCGGTCGAGGCGACCGGAGCGGCCGCGGACGGGACCGAGACGGCCGGCACCGAGGAGGCCGCGGCCCAGCCGTCCGAGGCCGAGGCCGAGCTGGCCGCGCAGCGGGAGCTGCGGGAGCGCATCGCGGAGCGCAAGGCCGCCAAGGAAGGCCCCATCGCCGCCGGTACGAAGCTCAGCGGCACGGCCGCCGATCTGCTCGCCGCCGTACGTGCCGTGGAGAGCGGCGAGAAGCCGGCCACCACCGTGTTCGCGAAGCCGGACCCGGAGCCCGCGCCGCGCCCGTCCGCCGCCGCTCCCGAGCAGCGGCCCAGAACACCCGCCGCGCCCCCCGCGCCGACCGTGGACGCCGGGCCCGACGCCGACACGGTGGCCGCCGTGCGCGCCGTGCTCGTCGAGGGCGGGGCGCCCGACACGCTCGCGGCGGCGGCCGCCACGGCGCTCGGCGAGGGCGCCGAGGACCTGCTGCGTGAGGATCCCTGGCAGCTGCTGCGGGTGAGCGGGGTGCGCCCGGAGCAGGCCGACGGCTTCGCGCGGGCGCTGCTCGGCGCCGAGTGCGGCCCCGAGGACGAGCGGCGCGGCCGCGCGGTCACCGTGTGGCTGCTCGAACAGGCGGCGGTCGCCGGGCACACGGTCCTGGATCTGCCGGTGCTCCTCGACGCGCTCGGCAAGCGCGGGGTGCCCGATCCGGAGGAGGCCGTGCAGAGCGCCGCCGCGGAGGGCGACGCGATCCTGTTCCAGGACCCCGTCGAGGACGCGCCCGCGCCCGAACCGGCGGAGGACGGCGAGGAGGAGGCCGAGCGGCCGGTGCGGATCCTCGTCGGGCTCGAGCGGTACGCGCTCGCCGAGGAGAGCCTCGCCGACGGCCTCGCCCGGATCATCAACTCCGCGCCCAAGGACGGCGACTCCGCCGGTGCCGACTGGGAGGCGGCGGCCGCCGCCGCTTCCGGTACGGCGGCCGAGCTGATCCGGGCCGCCGCCGCGCACCGGCTGGTGCTGCACACCGGCGGCGAGGCCGCCCGCGCCGAGCCCGCCGCGCTGGCCTCGGCGGCGGCCGGTCTCGGGCTGCGGGTGTGCGTGGCCGCCCACAGCGCGGACGGGCGCCGCCGGGCCGCCGCGCTGCTCGGCGACGACGCGCCGGAGTCGGCGACGGCCACCGTCGAGGGGCTGCTCACCCAGACGCAGGGCCCCGGCCGGGACGCCGACGGCGCGCTCGCGGTCGATCTCCTGGTCGTCCTGGACGCGCCGCAGCTGGACGTGGACGCGGCCGCGATGCTCGTGGAGCTGCTGGCCGACGGCACCTGTCTGGTGCTCAGCGGTGATCCGGGAGTGCTCTGGTCGGCGGGGCCCGGGCGGGTCTTCGCGGATCTGCTGGCCGCCGGGATCTGCCCGCGCCCGGCCTCCCGGACGCCGGACTTCGGGCCGATCGGCGAGCTGGTCTCGGGCATCGGCATCGGTGAGCTGAACCAGGTGGAGGCGCCCGGCAAGGAGGTCGTGATCGTGCCGGTGCGGGACGGCGCCGAGGCGGTCCACCGCACCGTGCAGCTCGTCGCCGACTCGGTGCCGCGGGCCATCGGGGTGCCCGCCGAGGAGACCCAGGTGATCACTCCGGGACATGCGGGCGCGGCGGGGACGCGGGCGCTGAACGCGGCGCTGAAGGAGCGGCTGAATCCGGGGCCCGGGCGGTTCGGGGGGTTCGACCCCGGGGACCGGGTCGTGCAGGTCACCGGTCCGGGGCGGATCAGGCCCGGGCGGGTGGTCGGGGCCGATGCCGAGGGGCTGCGGCTCGTGTGTGACGGGGAGCCCGTGCTCGTACCGAAGGAGCAGGTGGAGCGGGCTGTGCGGCACGGGTGGGCGGTGACCGGGCACCAGGCCGCGGGGCTGCGGTGGGGGGCCGCGGTCGTGGTGCTGCCCGGGGACGCGGCGGCGGGTTTGAGCCGGCCCTGGGTGTACACGGCGTTCGGGCGCGGGGAGCGGCATCTGTCCGTGGTGCACGGGGTGGATGCCGCGTTGGCCCGGGCCGTCGCGGAGGTCGCGGGCAAGCCGCGGACGACCCGGTTGCAGCGGTTGGTCCGGGCGCAGGTGCCGGGCGCTTAGCGCGGGCCGCGGCGGGGCGGGCGTCTCCCGGGAGCGCTCGCCCCGCCGCGGGTGTCCGCTCCGGGCCGCGGTGCCCGCCGATCGAGGCGCCTGCCCCGCGCCGGGGTGCCGCCTTGCCCACCCTGCCGCCCCAGGCTGCAGACTGCCCAAGGCGGGGCGGGTGTCAGCCGGGGCGGCGGGGGTGTCAGTGGTCGGCGTCTTCCAAGGGTTCTGCGGTGACGGTGTCGTCGTCGGGGTCGAGTTCGTCGTCGAAGACCGAGCTGACGTCGAAGCGGCAGACCACCCGCTGCGGATCCGCCTGGTCGAACGGGGCCTCCAGCCACTCCCCCGGCTCGGCCGGCTCGTCGGCGGCCGCGACCCAGAGCGTCGAGTCGCCCTCCTCCAGACCGAACTCCTTGTGCCGGGAGGCGATCTCGTCCGGCTCGAACTCTCCGAAGAGCACGCCGAGCGCGGCATGGACACTGCCGCCCGCGCTGTCCGGATCGGGACCCGCCTCGAGGTCGGCGACCCGGCCCGCCTGGGCGAGAAGACGCTGCGGCTCGACCACGGCGTAGTCGCGTCGGATCAGCACGCTCAGCGCGTTCGGCTCCTCCGGTCCGGTGTACGGCGGCAGCGAGTCGTCGCCGCTGGGGATCTCGAAGGGGGTGACCTCGTCGTAGCGGTCGTAGAGGAGTTCGTCGTACTCCTCGGCCGCGACGGCGAGCTCGTTGAACGCTTCGTAGACGGCCGGGTCGTCCTCTCCCGACCTGCGCTCGACAGCCGCCAGGTGACGGTCGAGCGCAGCCTTGACCGCCTCTGCGGCGGTGCGTACCTCGGCAGCGGTGGGCTGCGCAGCATCAGACATAGTGCAGACGCTATCCGTACCGGGCCCGTGCCCGCACAATAGATGCGATGCCGGAATACGAATTTGTCGACGTGTACGTGCCGCGCGGGGTCTCCCGCAAGGATGCGACGCGCCTGCTGACGGACCATGCAGAGTACGGACACTGGGAGTTGGACCGATTGAGCCTGCACCGCGACGGCAGTCGCCGGGTGCGTCTGCGGCGGCGGATCATCCGCCAGGTGCGGGCCACATGGTGACCTGATCCCGACGGGTCCCGGCCGAAAACGGAGCGGGCCCCGCCGATGCGGGGCCCGCTCCGTGGCCGCTGCCTGCCCTGTGGAAAGGCTCTAGGCGCCGGTCCGGGACCGGCGGTAGAGCACCGCGCCGCCGAGCAGCGCGCCCGCGGCGAGGGCGCCCGTCGCGCCGACGGGCAGCGAGCTGCCGGTCATGGCGAGCTGGGATTCGGCCTTGGGCTGGGCGACGCTCTGCGTCTCCGGCTGGTTGGGCCTGCTCGCGGTCGGGTGCAGCGCCCGCGTCACGGGCTTGACGGCCTCACCCGGCGTACCCGGCTTGCCCGGGTGGTGGGGCTGCCCGGGGGTGGTCGGCGGCGTGGACGGCGGCGTCGCCTGCTCACCGCCCGGGTTGGCGCAGTCGTCGCCCGTGGTGGGGTTGCCGACCGAGACGATTCCGATGGAGTTCCCGCACACGTTGACCGGCACTTCCACCGGTACCTCGACGTGGTTGCCCGAGCCGATGCCCGGCGAGCCACCGGTGTGGCCGCCGGCGTGCGACCCGCCGCCGGGCGGCTGGTGGTGGCCGCCGCCGCTCTCGCCGCCGTAGCCGCTGTCGTGGGAGGTGTGGTTGGCGCACTTGTTGCCCATCGCCGGGTTGAGCAGCCCGATGACGTTCACGGTGTTGCCGCAGACGTTGACCGGGACCTCGACCGGCACCTGCACATTGTTGCCGGAGGCGACGCCGGGCGAGCCCGACGCGCTTCCGTTCGCACCCGAGTCGGCGTGCGCGTAGCCGCCGGTGACGGCGAGCACGCCGGTCGCGGCCGCCACGATGGTCAGGCCCTTGCGCGTGACCTGTCGCATAGGTTTCCCTGCCTTAGCACTCTCAGCGCTCGAAGCACTGCACTTCACCTGAGTGGGCCGGGGAACTGATGTGCCCCGGGTCCCCGAATGCCCGTCGGCCCCGGAGTGCATGGCGCGCACTCCGGGGCCGACGGACTCAGACCCTCAAGGGGTGAGGCTCAACAACGTCAGCTGTTGACGCAGGTGTTGCCGAAGGCGGGGTTCAGCAGCCCGATCACGGAGACCGTGTTGCCGCAGACGTTCACCGGAATGTGGATGGGCGCCTGGATGACGTTGCCCGAGAGCACGCCGGGGGAGTGCACGGCAGCACCCTGGGCACCGGAGTCGGCGACGGCCATGCCCGCACCCGCGAGAACGAGACCACCAGTGGCAGCCGCAGCAGCGACGACCTTCTTGATCATTATTCCTCCTTGTTGGCAATGCAGTCCCAGCCGCGGACTGCACTCCCTGTAACGAGGAGAAAGTGATGGGGCTACGAGCCTATGGTTCCTTTCACTCTTTTCAGCCCAGTACGCACGAACGGCCGAATTACCGGGCTGTCGCCAGGTTGACGCCGCCGGTCGGCTCAGGACGCGTCGATGAAGCGGTCGAGCACCCGCACACCGAACTTCAGGCCGTCCACCGGGACGCGCTCGTCGACACCGTGGAACATGCCGGCGAAGTCCAGCTCGGGCGGCAGCTGCAGCGGGGCGAAGCCGAAGTTGCGGATGCCCAGCTCGACGAAGGACTTGGCGTCGGTGCCGCCGGAGAGCATGTACGGGATGGCCTTGCCGATCGGGTCCTCGGCGGCGATCGAGGTCTGCATGGCCTCGACGAGCGCGCCGTCGAAGGTGGTCTCGACGGCCTTGTCGGCGTGCACGTCCTCGCGCCGGACGTTCGGGCCGAGGAGCCGGTCGAGGTCGGCGAGGAACTCGTCCTCGTACCCCGGCAGGAAGCGCCCGTCGACGTGCGCGGTCGCCTCGCCGGGGATGACGTTGACCTTGTACCCGGCGCCGAGCTGCGTCGGGTTCGCGGTGTTGCTCAGGGTCGCGCCGATCAGCTTGGCGATGCCGCCCAGCTTGGCGATCGTCTCCTGCATGTCCTCGGGGTCGAGCTCGGTGCCGAGCGCGTCGCCGAGTTCGTCGAGGAAGTGGCGCAGCGTCTTGGTGACGCGGACCGGGAACTGGTGGCGGCCGAGCCGGGCGACGGCCTCGGACAGCTCGGTGATGGCGTTGTCCCGGTGGATCATCGAGCCGTGCCCGGCGGTGCCGGCCACGCTCAGCTTCATCCAGTGCATGCCCTTCTCGGCGGTCTGGATGAGGTAGAGCCGGCGCTGCTCGTTAACGGTGAAGGAGAAGCCGCCGACCTCGCTGATCGCCTCGGTGACGCCGTCGAAGAGGTCCCGGTGGTTGTCGACGAGGTGGCGCGCGCCCCAGGTGCCGCCGGCCTCCTCGTCGGCGAGGAAGGCGAGGACGATGTCGCGCGGGGGCTTGCGGCCGGTGCGCAGCCGGTCGCGGACGACCGCGAGGGTCATCGCGTCCATGTCCTTCATGTCGACGGCGCCGCGGCCCCACACGCACCCGTCGGCGATCTCGCCGGAGAAGGGGTGGTGGGTCCAGTCCGCGGCGTTGGCCGGGACGACGTCGGTGTGGCCGTGGATGAGGAGCGCGGGCCGCGACGGGTCCTCGCCCTCGATACGGGCCACGGTGGAGGCGCGGCCGGGGTGCGACTCGAAGATCTTCGGTTCGAGGCCCACTTCGGCGAGCTTCTCCGCGACCCACTCGGCGGCCTTGCGCTCGCCGGGGCCCGAGTGGTCGCCGTAGTTGCTGGTGTCGATCTGGATCAGTTCGCGGCAGAGGTCGACGACCTCGTCCTGTCCGGAGACCGCCCTGCCCGTGCTCGGCTCGCTCACGCTTGTTCCTCTCTTCCTGGGATCCCTCTCATCCTCTCTCCCCCGGCGTCGGGACCCAAGGGCGGGCACCGCTCGTCACGTGCCGTTCACAGGGGAAGCGCCGAGGTGGGGGTGTGATCGGGGCACTCCGAAACCCTGGTAATGTTCTCTGTGTCGCCGCGGGGAAGCCCCTCGCACACAAGGCGGCAGACACCTTGTCCGGGTGGCGGAATGGCAGACGCGCTAGCTTGAGGTGCTAGTGCCCTTTATCGGGCGTGGGGGTTCAAGTCCCCCCTCGGACACCACAGGGACGTTCACGAGATCGTCCCGAAGCGTTCACGAATTACCGGTCGAGTCATGTGACTCACCGGTATTTCGTCGTTTCTGGGGCCCCAAGCCTCGTGATCGGCTCGATGAGGGGGTGAGGCGGTGGCGGTCCAGGTACTGCGCCTCTCACCTGCGGAAACAGGACATGCCTGCGCGACGGCTGGTAGCCGTGGCGCAGGCATGTGGGGTTTTCAGGGGGTGGAGCGCGGCGGAGGCGTGTCACTCGCGTGGCGGAGGCTCGACCTGCTCAGTCGGAAGCGGTCGCGCCTGAGGCGAGTCGGAGGACTCACCGGGTTGGGTTGCGGCGCTCTGCGTGCTGGCTTTGCGGGGCTGGATGCCCTGGTCGCGGAGGAACCGTCGGATGGCTCTGAGGTTCGCCACGAAGATGATGACGGCATTGAGCAGGGTCTGTGCGACGCGTCCGTGCGGCAGGCGGAGCTGGGGATTGTCGATGCTATCGAGGGCGGACTTCTTGAGGTTGCCGTTGCCGCCCTCGTTCTGACTGCGCAGTCCGGACCAGGCTTCCTGCCACAGAGGGGTGAACAGGGGGTATTTCTGCCGCCACTTAGCCAACACGGTGCCCGGGACGGTGATGCTCTTCCCCCTGCAGATGTCGGGGTAGACGGGGCTGTCCCGCTTGGGCCTGGGGATGGTGGGCAGGGCTGCCGGGGTACGGACAGTGGGGGCGTCGAGGTCGACGACGGTAGATGGGCGTGGCTGGGGCCGGCGGTAGCAGGTGACCGTGGCGTGCGGCCCGAGGGCGGGGCACTGTCGACGCTGGTCCCCAGCGGGCCCGTATTCCTTGATCTTGGTCTGGTAGTCCTTCCGGGACTGGATCAGGTCGAGTGCGTGGGCGCGGTCCTCGTCAGTGCGGCTGTCGATGTATGTGGCGCCTGCAGTGACGAGCGGGGTGGGCATGAGCGGGCAGTAGAACTCGCCGCCGACCAGCTGCATGCCGCGGAACTCTCCCTGCCGGTCGACCTTGTCGTCGTTGTAGTGCTTCACCGAGTTGAGGCCGAGTTTGAGCAGCTGCAGATGCAGGTTGTGAGGCTTGGCCTGGGTGATGCCCCGGTCGGCGCAGAACAGGTCTTTGACCAGGCCTCGTTCGAAGGCCGGCTGGATGGCGCGCAGGGCGGCCGGGCCGGGTTCGGTGCCCGGGGTGTGAAGGATCATGCCGAGGCAGACCGCGGGGTAGGCGCCAGCGAGGTCGCCATGGCCATGGCCTGGGAAAGCGGCCATCATGGCGTAGCGGAACTCTCTCTTCTCCGGCGCCTTGGCCTTCTTCTCCCGTGCAGACTTGGTCTTGCGAGGCACTGGCTTGCTTGCCGTGCCGCGCCGGGTGCCAGTGTTCGTGGAGGCCGCAGCTTTGCCGCTGGGCGACTTCTTCTGCGTTCCTCCCTTCACGTACATCCCGGCGGTGATCTCAAGCGAGGCCCGGTCCTGGTGGTAGTCCGGCTCTTTGCCCCAGACCGGAACCGGAGTGTCGTCGACCGCGATGTGGCCAGGCCACTGAGCGAAGTCGCCGCGCCGGTAGGAAGCCATCACCGGAGCGAGGATCAGATCCTGGGCGATGGCCTCCAGGTTGCGCACGGTGTCCTGGTTGTCGCGGGCATTCCACTTCCGGCGGATCTTCTTGGCCTCGCTGAGCGACAGCCTCTTGCGGCGGTCGTGCGGTGCAGGGTCGAGGCGCCGGGTCATCGAGGCCCAGGACCGGTAGACGCGCTTCGACGTCGCGTACTGGTGGTGCGCGACGCTGTCGATTTCTTCTCGGGTTGCGCCCTCGCGGACGTGCAGGTCGACGTCGGGGACGTCAAGGAGGGCTTTGGACCCTGGAGACAAGGCGAAGAAGAGCGTCTCCCATGCGTCGTTGATGTTCGCGCTCTTGCCCATGTACTGCGACAGGATCAGGCCGATCAGCACTGTGCGGAACTGGAAGCCCTTCGGGCCTGGCCGGTGCTCGTTGGAGGGAAGGCGTTCCAGTACTCCGCTGTGGCGCACGAGGTCGAAGACCTGCCTCACAACGCGGTCGCTGAGGGTACGGCCGGGGGCCTGCGGTGCAGGGCGTAAAGCGAGGCCGGTACGCCGGCAGGGTTTGTCTTCCGGGTTCTTCCTGCTCATGCCGCCGCCCCCCGCAACAGATCGGATGCCTCCGCTTCGGGCACGTCGTGGAGGAAGACGAGGTAGCGCGAGAGGCTGTGCAGGGTCCCGAGTCCGGACGCTTTGAGGATCACCTTCAGCGGAATACCTGCATTCAGCAGATCGACGAGCCAGGTCGTGCGCAGCCGCTGGGTCTGCAGCACTGCACCGTCACAACGGCCGATGATCCGCGGGTACCTGGCCAGCCAGTCCGATGCGATGTGCTTGCTGGTGCGGTCCTGCCAGTCCGGCCGGAAGGCGTACGCGTCTGCCGGGATGTGGGCGGCTTCCGCCAGCAAAAGTTCCTCGTAGGCGTACCGGCATACGACAGTGCGCGGACGGCGCCCGTGCACCTTCACCAGTGCCCGGCCGGTAGGGCCCGCCAGGATGTCCCGCCCCTGAACGTACACAAGATCCTCAACGGCGAGCCCGCAACCGACGCCGAGACAGAACAGCAGGCAGGCGTTGCGCCGTTGGGCCGAGGTGGGCAGGCTCTGCGCCCAGATCAGCCAGTAGGCGATTTCCGCTGGCGGGTAGGGGGCTACTGGGGCGGCGGTGGCCTTCAGCCGGATCGGCGGATGCTGTCCGAGCTGGTCCAACAAGAGCGCTTCGGAGGCCCGGCGCAGCTGGCTGCTGCAGGTTCGGCGGCTGTTGGCGGCCATGTCGCGGCAGCCGACGAGGATGAAGCGTTCGACGGTGCTCTGGTCAAGGATCACCGAGGGGTCGAGCGGGAGGCCCTGGGCCTCGACCCAGGCGACCAGCCGTGCGAGCGGCGTCATGACCACGTCTGGGCCGTAGGGCCCCGCTGCGACGGCCATGAATCCCAGCGAGCGGACGACCGGAGCGATGCGGCGCCACTGGGCGGGTGGCACCGTCTCCGCCTTCGGTGTGTAGGCCACCAGGCGATTCGACACAGCGACCTCCAGGCGCAAGGCCCATGACAGGTGGCCGGTTAACCGGCCACTGGTGTCAGTGTCGATCACGATCTGAAGGAACGCATCTTTATGACCGGAGGCCGAGCGCGCACGGCGCCGCCATGGAGCTACGCCGTCGATCCGGAGGAGTGGCCGGATGCCCGGATCGCCGGGGAGCCCGCCGCGGCGGTGGTCCAGACGATTGCCCGCCGCCTCGCCGCCGCCCTGCGTGAGAGGCCGGAGCTCTCGCTGCGTGCCCTGGCCGCCCAGAGCAACGTCGGCAGACAGACCATCGGCGATCTGCTGGCGGGCGCCACCTGGCCGGATGTGCTGACGGTCTGCCGACTGGAGCGCGCCCTGGGCCTGGCGCTCTGGCCCGGATCGAATGCGACCCAATGTGCTCATGACTGATCCCCAATTGCCAATTTGAGGTCAGTCGTGCACGCTCAAGTACGGAATGGCGTAGACGCCCTATAGCGCCACCCATGGGAGCGCTAGAGTGAACGTGCGCGACGGACCGGAACCCTGCTAGGAGAAGCGTCCGTTCGCGTGTTTGGCGGCCTCCCTCGACCGCTAATCGAGGGAGGCCTGCTGGTTGAGTTAGGGTCGTTCTCGGGTGGATCAAGCAGCCCGGGATGACAGCACGGCCCGGAACATTCCCGGTGCTACGTTTTCCACCTCACCAAGTTGCTTCATGCGGTTGAGGGTTTTTCCTACGGATGATCGGACCGTCGCGTCCGCTCCCGGGCGCACCGCCGCCGCGATATCGGTGATGGACATTGCCTCTTGAGCAGCGCACAGGAGTGTGAGGATCGCATCGCGCATGCTTCCGTTACGCGGTGGCCCCAGGGTCCGAGTGCCAATCCCCGGGCGCGCATCTTCGGACGAAGGATCCTCGTCGGCGACAGAAACTTCAGACGGACTCTCCCGGGAAGCCTGGGCGGTTTCCGCGTCCTCGCCAGTGACCGGCGGCTCTTCGCGGACATCGGTGGATTCGGCGCCCTGGCACATCATCGCGTACACAGCCTCCAATGTCGCCAACTCGCCGCGCAGTGAAGTGATCAGCTCCTTCACGGCATGCCGGGCCTGGCCGATGTAGACACCCTTGTCTGACGCAGGTGCGCTGGTCCGGTATCCCGCCATAGCGAACTCCTAAGGAAGGTCGCTGCCAGTGTAGGGACGGCACACTGTGGCACGCACGCAGTTCCTGTGAGGCACTATCAAACGGTCAACAGTGCGCTCAAGCACGGCAAGTCCGGTCGGGGTTATCGCAGGACTCGACCTGTCTTGGTGCAGAGTTGGCTAGCCGGGTTCGTGCAATGCCGCACCGGAACCGTGAGACGTGCCATCGCGGAATTCTGACGTGTGGATTCTGTCGAAGCTCCCGGTCTCCGGGAACGTTTGAGCGTTACGGTTTCTTCATGGTGGATGGCAAGCATCTGTCGGCGACAGAGGCCTTGGCGTCGGTGACGAAGGCCCTGGATGTTCTAGTCCTGGCGTATGACCGGGGGGAAGTCGGTGTTACCGAAACTGCCCGGGAGCTTGGTATCTCACGTTCCACCGCACACCGCATCCTGGTCACCCTGCAGCGCACGGGTTTCCTCCGCCACGATGCTGGCCAGCACGGATACTCAGCGGGGCCGCAGCTCGTACGCATGGGACTGGCCGCGATCGCCCAGCTGGACGTCCGACGACAGGCGCGCAGGCCCCTGGAGGAGCTCTCCGAGAAGCTGCAGGAGACGGTGTGCCTGTACTCCCTGGATGCGGCCGTCGTCCGACTACTCGACGGAATCGAGTGCCGGCATGTCCTGCGCGTCAGTGTTCCGCTCGGACAGGAGCTCCCCGCCCACGTCACCGCGGCGGGCAAGGCCCTGCTCGCACTGCGCGACCCGGCAGATGTACGCGCGACACTGCCGGCCGCGCTACCTGCCACGGCGGCAGGAAGCATCACTGAATGGCCGCTGCTTGAGGTGGAGTTGGAGGAAGTCAGAGTCCGGGGATGGGCGGCAGACCTCGAGGAAAGTGCACACGACCTGCACGGCGTAGGCGTGGCCATCCGCAACCGCATCGGGGAACCGCTCGCCGCGATCTCCGTGTACGCACCCGCCGTGCGCCTGCGTGAACAGGACATGCCAGCGGTTGCTACGGCCCTGCAGGAGACCGCCGCCACGATCGCCAGGGCAGAGTGACAGACGGTGCCGAGGTGCCGGGGCTCAAGGCCCCAATGTGATCCGCCCGTCCGGGATCCACCCCTCCAGATATCCCGTCAGCAGCACATCCGCGTCCGGCAGATCACATCGTGTACACAACTCCGGCCATTCCTCAGGCTCCGCCCAGCGTGTGACTCCCTTCCAAGGCAGATGCTCCGGTGGATCGCCAGCCACAGCGAGACGAAAGATAAACACGTGCGCCTCTCGACGGCTCCTGCCCACTGGAACAGGGACCTGAGCCCAACGGCATCCCTCGACGGCGCCCCCGCGCACCGGCAGTGCGCCGACCACGTCGCGCAGCACGCGAGCTGCCGCCTCACGGTAGGACTCCGCGGCTCGGACGGATCCTGAAGGAAGCACCCATTGGGGATGACCTCCAGGAAGTTCGTCAGCCACCAAGGCAAGCTGCCCTTTTAGGCTCAGCACCGCGACGAACGCGACCCGCCGCATCCTAGGGGCTGGCACGGCAGGGCGTCTCGAACCCCCGACTGCGTTCAGGAAAACAGGCACGGACTGATCCTGACATGCGGCCGCTTAACCGGCCACTTTTTCGTGGCGACGCGAGCCTCGGCCGGAGGAGACAGCAGCCCCCGGATTGCGCCTTCAGGGATGAGCGAAGCCATCACCACTCCGGAGGCGCGACTCGGGGCGAGGAATGCCGCACCACTCGGGCGTTGGCCAGAACCCGTTGATCACGGGTGTCCGTACGCGACGGTGCACGACGGAGCCGCGCACCGTCGGGGATCCTCAGAGGTACGGCGTCCTTCGCGAGCAGGTCTCCCCCGAACCCAAGTTATTTTCCGGCAGCTCCCTGGGGGCGCGCCCCGTTGGGATCGGCGGCTCCCGATAGGCGCGATCGATCGACATGACGGTCTCTTTCGCTGCAAGCTATCAACATGCCGTCAGCGTTCGGCCAATACCATCGGCAAGCATCTTCGACGCTATGTCAGGAGCGCCAAGTAGACTGCGAGTTGTCTAGGTAGACTCCCGCAACATGTATGCGCGGGGTTATGGGGAACGCCTGCGTTCCCCATCTGGTGCCACAAAGGGCGGGGGTTAGGTGACTCCGGACGAACTGCACGTGCTCCTTCGACGGGCCGAGGGCGAGTGCCACGACTACAAGACCAAGCTGCATGACACGTCTACCCTCAAGGGCAAGGCCGATCTCGTCATTGATGTGATCAGCATGGCCAACACGCCAAGGGAAGAGGATGCACACATCGTCTTCGGCGTCAAGGACCAGGGCAACGGGCAGTTCGACCTTCTCGGAGTGGGCAGCGTGCCTGACGACGCCGACTGGCAGCAGTTGCTGGCATCTGCGATTGAGCCGACGCCCCGTTTCAACTTGGAGCCCGTTCAGCTCGGCGGGACGTTGTACGCGGTTCTGACCATCCCGCCTGACCGCCGCGGGCCCTTCCACGTCCGCCGCGAATGGCGCAACAAGCTCAATGAGCACCTGGGCCCGGCAACGCTCGTGCACGGTGTCACGTACTACCGCAGGGGCAGCAGCAACGCCGTGGCAACCGGTGAGACGCTTCGGTGGATCGTGCAGTGGATGAACGGTGGCACCCCTGAGCCTCTGCGCGGTGGCGACGCTCCCCTTGAAGATTCCTGGGAACGCTTCCTCGAACGTGTCCAGCGCTTCAGCGATGCCCGTCGCTTCATTCTCGTCGCCCCGCGCATTGACGCATCCGGCCTTGCGACGCTGCGCGGTCTGGCCGCACCTCCGTGGTCGGCAGTCCTCGACCTCGACCCGCTGAGTGAGCAGGGCGGCCTGATGGGGGAACTCGAAAAGGAGATGTCCCTCGTCAGAAGTCTCTATCGGGTTCTTCCTTCAGACGAGACGATGGCTCTAGGCGGGCGTAACGCGTCGCAATGGATCTTTGCCAAGGGCCTGGCCACGGGAAGCGAGCCTCCAACACCCCTCACCTTTCGGAAGTGGTCGGCCCGGTACGGCCGAGACCTGAGCCGTCACCTCGCGCAACTGGCCGCGTCGCTGCACCCCGCACCCGTGACCTGTCTGATCCTCGGATACGACACCTCGGAGATCCAGGTCCTGCACTCGCTGCTCAGCGACTTGGCGGGGAGCAGCGGCGAAGCCCTGGACGTCGTGATCGCCACGGACGAGGCTGCAGCGTACGAGCAAGTCGCTGGCCCGTTCGAGGCCGATGTCATTCCCATCACTCTGCAGCAGCTCTGTTCGGGCCTCGCCCGCCTCGAGCCAGAGACGAGCGCCTCCGATGGACCGCAACGTACCCTTCCCAGCGTTTCAGGGGCTCCCGTGGCGCTCGACGCTGCCGACGCTCCCTGGATCGAAGAGGAACTGGAGGTCCTGTACCTGGACCCTCCAAGCGAGGAATCAGACGACGACAGGCGTGGTTTCCTCCAAGGCAGTGAGATCAGCTGGTATGCACTCAGCCGTAGAGCCGACGTAGACAGAAGCAAGACCGCCAGCCTCCATGCCAAGGTCGCCAGGGAACTCGACCGCGGTGGCCGACCGGTGCGGGTGAACCTTTATCACCCATCCGGCGCAGGAGGGACGACGGTAGCTCGCCGCGTGCTCTGGGACCTTCACCACCTCTATCCCTGTGTTGTCCTGCTGGGCAATCCCTCCGCACAGCACGTAGCGAACAAGTGGGCGGAGGACAATGCCGAGCGCATCATGCGACTGGGACATGTGACTCAGCGACGTGTGCTCGTGCTCGCCGAAAGCAGCCGGGTTCCTGAGCGTCTGATGAGCGACCTGTACGACTCGCTCCAGAATCGTCAGGCCAGTGCGGTTGTTCTCCAGGTGCTACGCCGCGTCGCATCCGTGATCGATGACCAACGTGTCGTGCAGCTCCCCGGCTTCTTGCTTGATCAAGAAGCCGATCGGTTCCTGGAGGAATACACCCAGGCCCGCCCCGACCGATCCATCGAACTGGGCAAGGTGCGGCGCAGCGGAAACCAACGTGCGCGGGTCCCCTTCCACTTCGGTCTCGCTGCGTACGGCCGGGATTTCCTCGGGCTGGATCGGTACGTGATGACTCGGCTCGACGGCCTGGAGTCCGCTCACCGCGAGGTGTTGCAGCACATCGCGTTGGCTCATCACTACGGGCAGAAGGGCATGCCGGCCCAGCTCTTCGCGGAAATGCTCCAAGTCCCGGCCACTCGACCGGTCTCACTGGGATCCCTGCTGCCGGACCAGGTATTGGATCTGCTGGTGCAGGAGGAGCCCGGTGTATGGCGTATGGCTCACGCACTGTTCGCGGAAGAGGTGCTCAGCCAGTTGTTGGGCGCCGGGTTGCAGACCAGAAGCAACTGGAGGGCGGGGATCGCCGATGCGGCGATAAGTTTCGCCTGGCTGTGCCACGGTGGCGCCGGTGTGGTGGGAGACACTGAGCTCGACCTCATCGAGCGGATCTTCATCTACCGGGACAGCCGAGAACTTATGGGGACGGAACAGGCCGCTTCCCGGTCGTTCTCGCAGCTGATAGAGGACATCAGCCTGCCTAATTCGGCGGTGCGCTTGCTGGAACAACTGACGCTGCTCTTCCCTTCGGAGTCCCACCTGCATGCTCACCTGGCCCGTTACCAGGCAGTACGCATGCACGATCTCGCACGGGCGAAAAGCAGTATCGACCGGGCGCTGGAGCTCTCCAACAGCGACTCCGTCGTTTACCACATGAAGGGCATGATCCACCGCCAGGAGGTCTACGACCTGATGAGTCGAAAGACCGCTCTCGGCCCAGTGGTTCGATCTGCCGAGGTCGCGAGCGAGGCGTTCAGCACCTGTCGAGAGCTGCGCAGGGACAATGAGCACGGCTACATCAGCGAGGTGCAGATGCTGCTGCGTCTGGCCGAATACGCACGCCAGCAGGGCGATGGCAACAATCGACTGGCGTTCACTTACACCGGCGAGTATCTCGTCGACACCGCCTTGGAGCGGTCCGAGGACCTGCTGGCGCAGGTGGCACAACTGCGGACAGCCGAACAACCGAGCAAATTCGCCGTCAGGTGCCGAGCACAGCTGGATGAGCTGTACGGCAATCACGAGGAGGCTGTGCAGCGTTATCGGAGCCTGCTCGGACGGGCCGATGTTGACAGTCCCTCCGTGCGCCGGAGTCTGGTTTGGGTCTATCTGAAGAAGGCGGCGGGCCAGTGGCATGGCCTCAAGCCCAAGGACATGCGGACCATTGAGGCGCTGCTACGCGAGAACCTCCGGGAGCAGGCCGGCGATGACCGGACCATGCGGCTTTGGATCAGGGCTGCACGCCATGTGCCCAACCCTCCATCAGTCGACGAACTAATCGGACAGTTCTCGACGTGGCACCTGGACAACCCCTCGCTTGAGTCGAGTTACTACCTATACGTGCTCCACGTCCTTAAGTACTTCGAGTCCTCGTCACCCGTTGCCCGCGGTGAGGCCGAACGCTACATGGAGGAGTGCAGGAGGCGCGCTCAATACCGCACCGATCGCACCAGGAGCTTCGAGTGGCTCGGATCAGGCGTGGGCATCAGCGGACTTGTCCATCAGTCACGCCTGGGCGAATGGGACAGCAACCGTGACTTCTTCAAGCATGCGGCTCTGTTGTCCCGTGTCGAGGGCCGAGTAGGCCAGTACGTGGGGCCGACAAAGGGCTGGATCGATGTCAATGGCCTGCCGATCTTCTACGTACCGGGTCGTCCCGGCCACCAGCGTCATTCAGCACACCATCGCGTCACCTGTGTTGTTGGTTTCTCCTACGAGGGGCTGAGGGCCTGGGAAGTCCGCGACCTGTGACGCTACCGCGTTCAGAGGATCGGCGCTGCTGGATGCGGCCGAGGGCGTTCATCTTGGGCAGCGGCTCGCCGTCACTGGCGAGGGTGGTGGAGCGGCTCTGTGCTCGCCCTGGTAACTGAATCCGTAGATGACTCGCCACCTGCGCGGATAGCCTGGCAACGCTTGGATGATCGCTTAAATGAAGACGAGGTGGGGCGAGCGTGGCTGCGGGGAACGCAGGGCGAGGGCCGGTCCGGCCGACGGCGTTGGAGCTGCATCAGATTCGTGAGGGTCTTGTGCGCGGGTACCGAGGATTGATCGACGAAAGCGATTTGCAGCGGAACTCCGAGGCGGAGCGTGACCGGGCATTTCTATCGCGTGCTGTAGCCGCGACGGCCATCCGCAGGGTGACTGGCTGGGACGCCAAGGTCTGCGCGGAAGCAGTGATCGACGGCAGCCGGGACAATGGCATCGACGCAGTCGCCGTGACGGACGGCGCGCAGGTCTGGCTCGTTCAGGCGAAGTGGAAGGATTCGGGCACCGCTGGATTCCATACCGATGCGGCGCGTGCGTTCATCGACGGACTGCGCCTTCTGGAACAACGTCAGTTCGATCAGTTCAACAGCAAGCTGCAACCCTTCACGGCCAAGCTCGACTCGGCATTCGCCGACACCCGATTGAAGATCACACTGGTGATTGCGGTCGTCGGAAACGACCCTCTGCACGCGGACACCATCGCCATCCTGGACCGCGCGGCCGAGGATCACTACGGTCTCGGCCCGATGCTGGACCACCGGCTCATGGGCGCGGGTGAACTGCTTCAACAGCTGAAGCATGACCTTGAGCCGGAGCCGGTCGGCATCAAGGTCCGCATGCCGCAATGGATCAAGCGGGATCTGCCGTTTCCCGCCTATCAGGGATCGGTCGCCGCCTCCGATGTCGCGAACTGGTACGAGGAACACGGGGCCAGGCTATTCGAGGACAACATTCGCCAGTCGCTCGGGCTCACACGCATCAACTCCGGTATCCAGACCACTCTGGCTGAGGAGCCAGACAACTTTTGGTACTTCAACAACGGCATCACCATCCTCTGTGACGAGATCGAGCCCACCTGGCCGGGACGGCGGCGCCCCGACGAGCCGGTCGAACTCGGCATCAAGAACGCCAGCGTGGTCAACGGCGCGCAGACCGTGAGTGAGATCCACAAAGCGATGACGCTGACCCCAGACACCGTCGAAACCGCGGATGTGACGGTCAGGGTCTTCTCTCTGGGCAGCGAGCGGCAGCGGTACGCGGCCCGGATCACGGAGACGACGAACACCCAGAACGACGTTTCCCAGCGCGATTTTGTGGCGCTCGACGACACGCAAGCGGCCATCCGTGAGGACTTCGACCTCTCGCTGCAGAAAATGTATGTGTTCAAGCGCGGAGAGGCGGATCCGGCACCGGAGTCCGGCTGCTCCGTCGTCCACGCGGCAATCGCGCTGGCCTGCGCTCACCGGACGCCCGAACTCACCGTGCGGGCCAAGCGGGACACGGATCTGCTATGGGAACGTGGCCGCAGCGGAGCCTACCCGCGCCTTTTCGGCGAGGCACCCAGCGCATTCCGGATCTGGCGCAGCGTGCTGATCCACCGTGCGGTGGGGGATGCCCTCGACGCCCAGCGTAAGCGTGTGAACGGCCGAGCAGAAGAGGCCACACGTCGCGGAGACCTGCTTATTTCCCATCTGGTGTTCCAACTCGTCGACATCGAGGACATCGACGACCCCGCATTCGACATCTCTCGCGTGTTGGTGTCTGTGCCGGCCTTCACCGAATCCGTTCTCGCCTGGCTGATCCATCACGTCGACGGGACGTACGGCTCTACCTCCTTCCTCACCAGCACGTTCACTAATGAGACCCGCTGCCGGGAGCTTGCCCGACTGGTGCTGCCCGATGTTCGAAGAGGTGGGGACGTACCGGATATGCCGGAGAACTATCAGGTACCTGCTCAGCGAGCACGGAAGAGGCGGCGCCCCAACACGGTGCCGACGTTGGTCAACGCCGGGATCCTGGGCGACAACACTCCGCTGACGTACGTGCCGGGCAACGACCTGGAGAAGCGTGCGCTGCAAGCCTGGCTTGCGGCCGACTCCCGCAGGGCGCAGGCCACATGGCAGAACGATCGCGGCAAGCCGCTGCTCTGGGCCTACGACCGGCAGGCGTACAGCGCCAACAAGCTGGTCTTGAAGATGTGGGAACTCGCATGTTGGGAGGAGGCGCCGGTCTCGGTCCAAGGGCCGGCGCGCTGGACCGCCGACGGCAAGCGGAATCTGTACGAGCTGGCCACCGAGTGGCTCGACGGCCAGAACGACGACGACTGAACGGGCACGTGGTGAAGGGACCCGGTCTTCGTGCGGACCGGACCTTTCCCTGTGTCTATTCGAAGTGCCGAAGCCGCTGGATGAATCCGTCGAGGTCGGCCAGTTCTGGGGCTTGTGGCCCGCGGTAGCGGTGCGTCGCCTCGCGGAGGGCGAGGGCGGCGGCCTGTGCCTGCATGTGCCGTTCCGAGACCGCTTCCAGGCGCATGATCTGCGCGAGTGCATCCAGATGGCGGGCCACGGCGGCCTCGTCCTCCTCGTCAGGCGCGTACTGGACATAGGTCTGGTACGCGCCGACCGCGGCGGTGGTCTCTCCGAGCTCCATGCGGCAGACGGCGATGTAGTAGAGGCAGAGCCGCATATCGTCGTCATCCGGGCCGAACCGCCTGCCGAATCCGCCGGCGGCCCGCTGGAAGAGATCCAGCGCTTCGCTGTGTGCGCCAGCGAGGAACTGGACGTGGGCCAGGGACAGTGTCAACTCGTCCGCCAGAGTGTCGTCCACGACCCTGTCAAGCGCCTCTGCCAGGACGTCGATGGCCTGCGTGAACCGGCCGAGGGCGGCGAGGTCGGATGCGCGATCGGTGATTCTGTCGGCCTCGTCGGGGCCGATCGGCGGCTTGTCCGGTTCCACCGCGGCCGTGGTGTTCACCTCGGTCGGTGTGTACGCGCCTGCCCGCCCGCCTCCGCTCCGCACCGATCCGCCGAACGGCCGGGTGAAGGGCGTACACGGGTCAAGGTCGAGGCCGTCGGCGGTGAGCAGCGGCGGTGTGCCGGGCGAGGCGCCCAGTGCCGCCAGCGGCAGCAGGGCTTCGTAGACCGTTGCCGCGGACATCCGGTGCTCGGATTCCTTGTGAAGCATGCCGAGCAGCAACTGCTCGATCTCTTTGGGTGCGTCGGACCGGAGCGCGCCGACCGCGGGGGGCGGAGTGTGTACGTGGTGCCAGGGGAGGGACTTGCCGCCGGAGTCGGTGAAGGGGGTGGTCCCTGTGAGGAGTTGGTAGATCACGCAGGCGAGGGCGTAGATGTCGGCGGCCGGTCCGACCGCGTTGGCCAGGCTCTGCTCCGGTGACATGTAGGCCGGGGTACCAACGGTCATTCCCGGCTGGGTCAGATGGGGGTTCGAGCCGCTGCCGCGGAGGGCCGCGATACCGAAGTCGAGGACCTTCACGACCCCGCCGGGGGTCAGCATGAGGTTGGCCGGCTTGATGTCGCGGTGGATGACGTCGTGGCGATGGACCTCGTCCAGGGCGGAGGCGATCTGGGCACCAATGGCTGCCGCCCAGGAGACAGGCAGCGGCTCGTAGTCGTAGTCCGTCTCGTCGATGAGAGTCTGGACTTCACGCCCCTTGAGTAGCTGCATCACCACGTACAGCCGCCCGCTCTCCTCATCGAACCCGGTGTCGTAGACGGCGGGGATTGAAGGGTGTTCGTGGAGCGAGGCGGTCGTCCGTACTTCGCGCAGGAAGCGCTGACGACGGACGTCGAGAGTCCTTTGGTAGACGGTGTCCTGTATCGCGTAGCAGTTCGACTGCTCGTCGAGCATCATCTTGACGGCGACGCGCCGGTCGAGGCGCTCGTCGTAGGCGCGCCACACCTCACCCATGCCGCCCCTGCCGATGGGCGAGTGCAGCCGGTACCGGCCCGCGAGCACTCTCGCCGGCTGCCCTGCCTCCTCGGTCGGCGCCATGTCGTCCCCCATGCCGGCCCTCTCCCTCAAGGTGATCGTCGTGATCGTCCGTGCAGGCTACGGTGCGTCAGGACTACGGCGCTGAAATTCGTGGGCCTTCAGCTCGGCCGCGCGTTCGGCGGTTGCCTGGATCTCCGCTGCCCTGCGCGCGGGGCGGCGGATCAGCTGGTACGACTGGGCCGTGGCGACCTGCCGAAACAGGCGGTTCACCTTCTCGTCGTCGAAGTACCGCACCATCAGGGCATCGTTGGACTGTGCCTGCCTTATGACGAACGCATCCATGTCCTTGGCGAGTTCCCGCCCGTACGTCTCCTCGTCCTGGGCGAGAGCCACCTCCTGCATGTCGACGTCCTCGGAGATCACTGCGACGAGCTGGCCGAGGAGGATCTGGTCCGCCGTGGAGAGCTCGGCACCGAGCTCGTCGTTGATGGACTGGATGACCTCGGCGAGCGTCTTCTCCTCGACCTCGACCGACGCGCCGGCCGCCTGGGCGACAAGGCCCGGTAGGACCTGATCGCCCACCGGCTCCAACTGCAGTTCGGGGGTCCCGGTCTGCTTGACCAGCATGTGGCTGGGCACCGTTTCGCCGATGTCGGCGGCGGCGGTGCCGTCGGGGCGGGGGAGTCGTCGGAGCAGGAACCGCCCGTACTGGAAGAGTCGCTCCAGTTCCGTGTTCTCGAACCCGATGACGTGGGAGAGCCAGCCGTACGCCTTGACGTACGACTCCAGGGCCCGGCGGAACTCCTGGGCCTTGTCCGGTTCTTGAGCGAGGAGGCTGATGAAACGGTCCACTGCGGGTGCTGTGTAGTGGTAGAGCCGCGCGTGTGCCTTCTTGACCTCATCCTCGGAGGCGCGGCCTTCATCGAGGGCATCGAAGTACGCCTTGACGAGGGCATCCATCTCGGATTCCACGAGCAGCCGGTAGCCCATGACCTCGTCCTGCCGGTCGAAGAGCAGGTTGGGGTCGGCCGGCTCGGTGCGCGTCGTCTCGTAGTAGTCCTGGAAGGCGTCCCGGATCACCTCCCACTTGTTGGCGAAGTCCAAAACGAACAGGTCTTCCTGGGACTTCAGCGGGTGGGTTCGGTTGAGACGCGAGAGGGTCTGTACGGCGGCGACGTTGGCGAGCGGCTTGTCCACGTACATCGTCGTCAGCAGCGGCTGGTCGAAGCCCGTCTGGTACTTCTCGGCGACGACGAGGATCCGGTACTCGGGCTTGGGCACGGACGGCCGGTTCGGGTCATCGGCGCGCACGTAGGCGAAGCGGCCCGGGAGCTCCTTCTCCGGAAAGCCGTTGAGCTTGGACTCGGTGTACTCGACGTCGTTCACGGTCAGCGCGCCGGAGAACGCGACGAGCGCGGCACAGTCGGTGGCACCCCGCTCGTCCACGTACTTGCGGATCGCCTGGTAGAGCCGGACCGCGTGCTCGCGGCTGGGGGTGACCACCATGGCCTTGGCCCGGCCGCCGAGCCGGCCCGCACTGTGGGAGCGGAAGTGATCGACCATGATCTTTGCCCGCTGATCCATCGACGCCTCGGACAACAGCGCCGCACGCACGAGCTGGGAGCGGGCCTTGCGCGGATCCACCTGGCGTTCGACCTCTTCGACCGCATCGTTGTGCAGCTTGAAGTAGGTGGCGTGGGTGATGAACGTGTCGAGCACGTTGAGGATGAAGCCCTCATCGATGGCCTGGCGCATCGAGTACACGTGGAACGGGCTCGGCCGTCCAGTGTCTGGGGCCTTGGTACCGAAGAGTTCGAGGGTCTTCGCCTTCGGGGTCGCGGTGAAAGCGAAGAACGACATGTTCGGCTGCTGTCCGCGGGCCAGCGCCTCAGCGGTCAACGGGTCACCATCCGCGTCGACGGCCTTGGCCCCCAGGGCTTTCTTCAGCGCGGCCGAGCCGTCGCCGCCCTGCGACGAGTGCGCCTCGTCGATGATCACCGCGTAGCGGAGCCTGCCGAGCCCGCCGACCTTCTTCAGTATGAACGGAAACTTCTGCAGGGTGGTGATGACGATTCGCGCGGTGGAACCGGTGAGCGCATCGGCCAGTTGGTTGGAGTCCTCGTCGACCCGGACCACTACACCCGGGGTGTGGGTGAACTGGTAGATGGTGTCCTGGAGTTGCTTGTCCAGGACTCTCCGGTCGGTGATGACAATCACCTTGTCGAAGACCGGCTGGTTGGGCCCCAGTCCCTTCTCGCGGATGGCCTCACCGAGCAGCGCGGGGTCTTCCGGAGTGTGCAGGGACGACAGCCGGTGGGCGAGCCAGGCGATGGTGTTGGACTTGCCAGATCCCGCCGAGTGCTGGATGAGGTAGTTCTCCCCGGCGCCGACGCGGCCAGCGTGGGCGGTGAGCTGCCGGACGGCGTGCCACTGGTGGTAGCGGGGGAAGATAAGCGGCTGGGTGTGCGCGAGGCCGGGGCGGTACGAGGGGGACTTGCCAGCCTTGGCCTGCTCGTCCTCGACGTGCAGATACCGTTCCAGCAGTTCGAGCCAGTTGTCCCGCGCCCAGACGTGCTCCCAGAGGTAGGACACCGGGTACGTGCTGTCGTCCTCACCCTCGGCGGGGCGCGGCGGGTTGCCCGCGGTGCCGTCGACGCCGGGCCCGCGGGAGCCGGTGTTGAACGGCAGGAACCGGGTCTTCTTCCCGGCCAGCCGGGTGCTGAGGAAGGCTAGGGTCGGGTCGACGGCGAAGTGCACCAGGGTGCGCTTGGCGAAGAAGAGTTCCTTCGGATCCCGGTCGGTGCGGTACTGGTGGAGAGCCTCTTCGACGTTCTGCCTGGTGAAGTGGTTCTTCAGCTCGACCGAGGCCAGGGGGAGCCCGTTGAGAAAGAAGGCCACGTCCACGGACTTGGCCGGTGTCTTCGCCGAATAGTGGAACTGCCGTACGTACGTGAGCCGGTTGGCGTCGTACTCACGCAGGGCGTTGGCGGCGAGGGTGTGCGCCGGCCGGAAGTATGCGAGTTGGAGCTTCACGTTGCGGTCGTTCACCCCGCGCCGGAGCACGTCGAGCACACCGCGCGCATCGATCTGCTGAGCGACGCGCTTGGCGAAACGCTGAGTGGAGGCTTCCTCACCCTCCCCGTACTCGGCCTGAAGGCGGAGCCAGGAGTCGTTCTGCGATGTGCGGAGGAAGGCGGACAACTCGCCGGTGTCGATGCCGAGTTCGTGGTTGTAGGTGTTGGCCAGGCCGGGATCCCAGCCCTGGGCACGGAGTCCCGCCTCTACGGCGTTCTCGAATGCCTTCTCGTCATCGACGCGGATCACGGGAGTCATGGATCAGTCCTCTCCTCGGCCCGATGCAGTGGACACGTCGAACTGGCCGGTCACGGCGGCGGTGATGAGGGCCTGGCGGCGTTCGGCGAGGAGGGTGAGCTGGCGGGTGATACGGCTGCGCAAAGCGTCCGTCTGCATGCGGCTTCGATCCAACTCGGCTACGACTCTTTTCTGCTCAGGCAGGTCAATATGCGGAATTGGCCACTCCTTCACTTCTTCGAAGCGGATATTCGCCATCGACTGAGATGCGCCGTTTGAGGAGGCAGAGGAAAAGGATCGCACGCGGGTTCCGCGTGCGATCCAAGCGACGTAATGAGCGTCCAGCAAGGGTGAGAGGCCGACTCGGAAAATCTTGTCAGAGAGTAGTAGCTTGCGGCGAACCGCAGGTACAACCGCCGTTGAGCCGACCAACTGGGGTGTGTTGGCGCGCGTGATGAGTACGTCACCCTCACGAACCTCATTGCGTACGTCTGGTACGGCGTCCTCGGGGAGTCGTTTGTTCTGGTCGGGGAAGAATGAACCTGGCCTGAGGCAACTCACCTTCAGAACACCCCACTCGTCATCACTTGCAGGGACCGCGTCACATTGCGGACTTGAACCCTGATCCATCGCAATGATGAAGCGTCGGAACGGCGTGGTGCCCACGCGATCGATCAACTCATCGATGGCGAGATCCACGATTGCTGATTCGCGTTCGTCCAGTCGTTCCAGAACCGTGGTTTGCAGTGCCAAAAGCCGATCGATGCGGGAAGTCTCGGCGTCGAGAAAGTCGGCGATGCGGCGCTGTTCGTCGCTTGAGGGCATCCAGATTTGCAGCTCGCCGAGCTCCTCGGCATTGAGATGGGGTTGCGCTGCTCGTGAGCTGACCAGTTTGATTTGATCTTGTGCGGCGATACCCAACAGCGCGTATGCCAAGTATCGAGAATTTATGGCAAGGGGCGTAACTCGGAGGTCATATCCAGGTGCACTACCAGCCCACTTTGCGGTAATTCGGGCCGAGTCTCCCGTGTATGCACCGCTTCGCACCACAAGAATTTCACCCTCTTTGAGCAGCGGAGCTCGATCGAGTGGTAGATCTTCCAAACGGGCTCGCAGGAGACCCGGTTCGGTGATCTTCCCTCGGGTGATATTGGTTGCGCGCAGGATTGGGATTCCGTCGGTGGACAGCTTCGGGGGCTGCCCCAGCCCGTACTGGACTAGCGCGACACGTTTAAGCATGACGGTGTTGCTCATTCCGTCACCTCCCCCAAAAGCTCCCAGATCTCTGTCTCAAGCGACTTCAGCTCCGCGTCGATCACTGACAGTGGGCGTGGTGGCTCATACACATAGAAGTGGCGCGTGAACGGGATTTCGTAGCCGATCTTGGAGCGTTCGTTCAGTTTGGTCTTCGGGTTCTTGGTCTCGGCGATCCATGCGTCTTCGACATGCGGCGTGACTTCTTCCGCCAGGTAGTCGTCGATGTCCTGGTCCATCGGGACGTTCTCCGCGTCGCGGAGGTCAGGGTCGTGCTCGATCTGATTCTTCTTCGCGTTCGCGTACTGAACCTCGCCCTTTGGGTCGCGTACGCCAACCGCCTCCCGGAGTGCCTTCTGGACCGGCGCGCTCGACGGCCAGATCAGGCCGGCCGAGGTGACGGCCTTGTGCAAGGCGTCCCAGGCTTCGGCCTTGGTATGCCAGATCTGTCCGGTCAGGGGTTGCAGGGCTGCTACGAACGCGGCCTGCCGCTTGGCCACCTCTGCCGCGTCCATCGTCTTGTCGCCGAGGACTTTCTGGAGCGCCGCCGACGCGGACAGTGCTGTGAGTGTGTCCTCCGTGACCTCGAAGCGGAGCTTCAGCGGGCGGTCGACTGTGATGCGCTGGTAGCCGAATGCCTCATTACGGAGGATCTTGACTTTTGCGTGCTGCGGATGGAACTCGTCCTGCGCGATGTGTTCCGCGTCGCGGTAGATCGCGCAGATGCCAGCGATCTGCTCATCGGCGATCTCCTTACGTTTCTCGCCGAGGGACTTGCGCCGCTTCACCCACTCCCCGCGGGCGTCGATCATGACGACCTTGCCCTTGCGGTGCGCGGGCTTGCGGTTGCTGAGGATCCAGAAGTACGTCGAGATGCCGGTGTTGTAGAAGAGCTGGTCGGGGAGGCCGACGATGGTCTCTAGGTAGTCGTTCTCCAGGATCCAGCGGCGGATCTCCGACTCGCCGGAGCCAGCGCTGCCGGTGAAGAGCGGCGAGCCGTTGAAGACGATGGCGATGCGGGAGCCGCCGATCTCGTCCCCGCTCTCGTCCTTCTTCAAGGGTTGCATCTTGTGGAGCATGTGCTGGAGGAAGAGGAAGGAACCGTCGTTGATGCGAGGGAGGCCCGCCCCGAAGCGGCCGGCGAAGCCGAGGCCTTCATGCTCCTCGCGGACAGCTTTCTCCGACTTCCTCCATTCGACGCCGAACGGCGGGTTGGCCAGCATGTAGCTGAACCGGCGGTCCTCGTGCCAGTCGCGGGTGAAGGTGTTGCCGAACCGGATGTTCTCGGCCTTGTGCCCCTTAAGGAGCATGTCGGAGCGGCAGATCGCGTACGACTCGGCATTGATTTCCTGACCGAACAGGTTGATGCGTGCGCCGGGCTTGATCTTCCTGATGTGTTCCTCGGCCGCGGCGAGCATGCCGCCGGTGCCGCAGGCCGGGTCCAGGATGTCGAGGACCGCCCCGGGCTTGCGGATGCGTGCCTCGTCGGGACCGAGCAGCAGCTCGACCATCAGCTTGACCACTTCGCGCGGGGTGAAGTGTTCACCGGCCGTCTCGTTGGAGGCGTCCGCGAACTTGCGGATCAGCTCTTCGAAGACGTAGCCCATGTCGTGGTTGCTGACCTTCTCGGGGCTGAGGTCGATTGCCGCGAACTCCTGGACCACCAGGTACAGCAGATCGGCGTCTTTGAGGCGCTCGATCTGGATGTGGAAGTCGTAGCGGTCGATGATCTCGGTGACTTCGCTGGAGAAGCCGCGGATGTAGTCCTTGAGGTTGGCGTAGACGTTCTTGTCGTCGCTGCCGATGGTCTCGAAGTTCTGCTTCGAGGTGTTGTAGAACGGCAGCCCCGAGATGCCAAGCAGCAGCCCATCCTTCTTCTCGCCGGCGTACGAGGCGTCCCGGTCCCGCACCGCCTGGCGGGTTCCCTTTGCCTCCATCACGCAGTCGAACCGGCGAAGTACCGTGAGCGGCAGGATGACCTTGGCGTACTCCGAGCGTTTGTAGTCGCCCCGCAGCAAGTCGGCCACCGACCAGATGAAGTCGGCAAGTTCCTGGTTGGTGTTGCTCACTCGGCACCTTCTCGTGTCGCTCTATGTGGTGGCATGGCGTGGGGATGCTCCGTTGCGGCCGTCCGGGGCGGCCCCAGGGCTCCGTTGGTCAGTCCGTCGTGGGCCAGGCGCGCGGCTTGGTCGCCCATCCTGGCAATTTCCTTGAGCCTTCGCTCGAACTCGCCCAAGTCGCGGAAGGCCAGTCCGTACCGGCGCTGCTGCGCGATGTCCATCTGGGGCAGCTGGGCGCTGCGGAGTTCTGCCCTGTGAGTGCCGGTGGCCGAGGTATTGCGGCGCGTGTTGCCCGCGCTGCGGAGGAACCCTCGCAGGTAGTCCGTGTCGAGCTGGTCGCTCACGGATGACGCCTCGCCGTCCTCCGTGCGGACCAGGCCCGCCTGGACCAGGTCGCCGACCCCCACCGAGGCGATCTCGTCCAGGGATCCCGCTCCAGGTCCCGGTGGTAGCGCGGGCAGCAACTCGGCCAGTTGTCGTAGCTTTTGTTCGAGTGAGGCGCGGAGGGCCGTGTATTCGGATGGGTAGTCGGGTTGGGCCGCAGTCACGTACGCGGACGGGCTAAGGTCCACCTCTTCGTGGATGAGGTCGATCAACGGTACGTGTGCGATCTGGTCCGGGGTCGGTTCCAGGGGGCCGTCCGGATCGTTCGCCGTGAGGTCGATCATGCGGACAGACCGGACCTCTTCGCCCGGTGTCCCTGGCCGGCGCAATTCCCACAGGTGGAGCGGCAGGTTGTGACTGGTCGCGAATCCCGACGGCAGGGAGATGACCGAGGAGAGGGCCCCCCTGCGTACCAGCTCCGCTCGGATCCGGCGGCCGCTCCTGCGGTATGCGGCGGACGGGGCGAGAGCGATGAGAGCACGGCCGCCGGGAGCGGTGTGAAAGTAGCAGTGCTGGAGCCAGGCCAGATCGCCCTCCGCGCGCGGGGGTGCACCCAGCTCCCAGCGCGGGTCGAGCAGGAGCTCTTCACGGCCCCAGTCGGTCTGGCCCAACGGCGGTTCACAGACAACGAGCTGGGCCCGGAGGTGGGGGTGCCGGTCGTCCCGGAGTGAGTCTCCGGCTTCGATCCGGACGGTGCGAGAGCCGCCGAGCCGCGCTCTTAGCTCGGCCAGCCTCACTAGTCCAGGGCTGATCTCCTGGCCGGTGTGGACGGCAGACGTCTGCCCGGCAACCGCGAGCAGGAGCGATCCCGTCCCGCAGGCCGGGTCGTAGACGGGTCCCTCGGTCGTCCCCGCGAAGTGGACGAAGGCCCGGATGAGGCGAGGAGACGTAATCGCCTGCACACCGCTGCGGCCTGCCGAGGTGAGGAGCCGGGTGAGCAGGTCCTCGAAGAGTTGCGAGGAAGCGCGTTCGGAGGCCAGTCGGTCCACGGCTTCACGGATCGGGTCCGGGAGGGCCGTGGTGGTCTCGCCCGTCAGATGGGAGCCGGTGTCCACGAGCGCGGCCGTCATGTCGTCGCCGTACGCAGCGCGCAGGGCTTGCCAGAGAGCGACCTCCGCCGAGACTCCTCGGCCCTTGCGCTGTCCCGCCAGCCATGCCTCGACCTCGGCCAAGGAGAAGAGCGGGCTTGCCGCCGTGCCACCGCTGGGGGCCGGGAAGTCGTCGTGTCGACGTCGCCAATTGGCGACTGCGGCTCGCGTGACACCGGCGAGCCGGGCGATCTGGGCTGCGGTGACGACTGGCTCTGCAGCGGATCCTTCGTCCTGCATGGCGGCAACAGTACACGAAAGCACATGCCTCAGAATCCGTGAGCGCGTTTACAGTGCTAACGGGCTAGTGTCACTCTCCTTGTGGCTGCTGTGGTGAGCTCCCGCTACCGGCGTCTTAGCCGCATGCCTCGATCCCGTGCATCGCATATGGAGGGCCTGCGCTGAACCGAAGAGTCACACACTCCCTGGGTGATCCGGATGGGCGGGTCCATGCGCACGCAACTATTCGGGGAGTGATCTATGCGCCGCCGGGAACTGCCTGAACGATTCGGACTATCGTCCCTGGTCAACGCAATTCGTGAACGACCCACCACAGAGAAAAGCCCCTCTTCGAGGGGCTTTCTTCGTTTTTCACTTCGTCAATGGGTCTGCGCGATGCCGGTGCGCCGGTCGAAGACCAGGGGCCGGGCCGCGCGCAGGGCGGTGGTGAGGGCGCCCAGGAGGACCGCGTCGTCGCCCGCCGTGCCCGCCTCGACGCGGGGGCGCAGCGGGGTGAGGCGGTGCAGGGTGTCGGTGACGGTGGTCAGGAGCAGGTCGGCGCCGCCGCCCACTCCCCCGCCGAGGATCACCAGGTCGGGGTCGAGGACGGCGGTGACGGTGGCGACGGCGAGGGCGAGCCGTTCGCCTTCCTGGCGTACGGCGTCCAGGGCGGCCGGGTCGCCGGTGCGGGCGGCGTCGAAGACGCGCTTGGCCGTCAGCGGTCCCGTCAGGCCGCGGTCGCGGGCCGCCCGGACGACGGCGTCGGCGGAGACCGCGTCCTCCAGGAGGCCGCGCCGGGGTGCGCTGCCGGAGCGCGGGACGCCGTCGAGCGGGAGGAAGCCGATCTCGCCGGCGGCGCCGTGCGCGCCGAGGAAGAGTTCGCCGTCGGCGACGACGCCCATGCCGAGGCCGGTGCCCACGAGGACGTAGACGAAGAGGCGGCTGCCCGCGCCCGCGCCGAAGGTGTACTCGCCGAGCGCGGCCAGGTTGGCGTCGTTGTGGACGGACAGCGGGGTGCCCAGGCGGTCGCGCATGCGTTCCACGAGGCCGGGGCGGCCCCAGCCGGGCAGGTTGACGGCGTAGCGGACGCGGCCGGTGTGCCGGTCGAAGACGCCGGGGGTGCCGACGGCGGTGTGCACGATGGCGTCGGGCGTCAGCTCTGCTTCGGATATCGCTTGCTGGGCGCAGGCGAGGGCGGCCGCGGCGACGGCGGTGGCGCTGCGGCCGCGGTTGCGCGTCTCGGTGCGGGCGACGACGGTGCCGGCGAGGTCGGCGACGACGGTGCGCAGCCGGGCCCGGCCGATGTCGATGCCGAGGACGTGTCCGGCGCGCGGGTCGGGCTCGTACAGGACGGCGACGCGGCCGCGGCTGCCCGCGTGGGTGCCGGCCTCGCGGACCAGGCCCCCGCGTTCCAGCGCGGCGAGGGCGGAGGAGACGGTGGGCTTGGACAGGCCGCTGGCGCGGGCGAGCTGGGCCCGGGAGGCCGGGCCCGAGGTGCGTAAGCGTTCCAGGAGCAGCCATTCGTTGTTGCTGCGCAGGCGCTGCCGGTTCCAGGCGGGGGGTGTCGTCACGCGTCGGCTCCCGGGGCGGTGACGTGGCAGGCGGCGGTGTGGGCCTCGGCGACCGGCTCCAGGCGCGGGGTGACCCGGCCGCACACCTCGGTGGCGAGCGGGCAGCGGGCGCGGAAGCGGCAGCCGGGGGTGGGGTCGATGACGACGGGCGGGTCGGACTTGGCGGTCGCGGCGTCGACGTCGAGGGGGGCGCGGGGGTCGGGCACGGCGGACAGGAGGAGGTCGGTGTAGGGGTGGCGGGGGTGGGCGAGGACCTCTTCGGTGGGTCCGGTCTCGACGATGTGGCCGCCGTACATGACGGCGACGCGGTCGGAGAGGTAGCGGGCGCTCGCGATGTCGTGGGTGATGTAGAGGATCGAGACGTTCTCGGTCTCGCGCAGTCCGGCCATGACGTTGAGCAGGCCGATGCGGATGGAGACGTCGAGCATGGAGACGGGTTCGTCGGCGAGGATGAGGCGCGGGCGGTGGGCGAGGGCCTGGGCGAAGCCGATGCGCTGGCGCTGGCCGCCGGATAGTTCGTGGGGGAAGCGGCCGAGGACGTCGGGGGCGAGGCCGACCGCCTCGGTGACGCGCTCGGCCTCCGTCTGCCGTTCGGCGCGGGTGAGCCGGGGCTGGTGCAGGGTGATGCCGCGCAGGATGCCGTGGGAGACGCGGTAGGCCGGGTTGAGGGCGGAGAAGGGGTCCTGGAAGACCATGGGGACGGCGCCCCGGTAGGCGAGTTGGGCGCGGCGGCCGCGTTGCTCGCTCAACGGCTTTCCCTCGTAACGGATCTCGCCGCGGGTCGGGCGGTGCACCTGGGCGACGAGCCGGGCGAGGGTGGACTTGCCGCTGCCGCTCTCGCCGACGAGGGCGAGGATCTCCCGCTCCCCGACGGCGAGGTCGACGTCGTCCACGGCGTGCAGGGCGCGCCGGCTCAGTCCGGTGCCGACCTTGAAGTGGCGGGTGACACCGCGCAGTTCGAGCAGCGGGGTCGTCATCGGGAGACCTCCGTGGGGGCGGTCGGCGCGTGCAGCAGGCAGCGGGCGTGGGCGTCGCCGACGGGGTACAGGCCGGGCTCCTTCTCGTGGCACTGCTGCTGCACGAGGGGGCAGCGCGGGGTGAAGCGGCAGCCGGGCGGCGGTGCGGCGAGGTCGGGCGGGCTGCCGGGGATGCCCTTCAGCGGGACGCGCGGGCCGCGGATCGAGGGGAACGCCTCCAGCAGGCCCCGGCTGTAGGGGTGGGCGGGGTGGTCGAAGACGCTGCGGGTGGGGCCGGTCTCGACGACCTGGCCCGCGTACATGACGAGGAGCCGGTCGGAGAAGTGGCTCACCAGGGACATGTCGTGGGTGACGAACAGGACGGCGAACCCGAGGAGTTGCTGAAGCTCCTTGATCTGCACCATGAGGGAGCGCTGGGCGACGACGTCGAGCGCGGAGGTCGGTTCGTCCATGACGACGAGGTCCGGGGTGAGCAGCAGGGCCATGGCGATCATGGCGCGCTGGCGCATGCCGCCGGAGAGCTGGTGCGGGTAGCTGCGCAGGTGGACCGGGTCGATGCCGACGAGGTCGAGGACCTCGGCGGAGCGGGCGCGGATCTCCTCGTCGGTGTACGCGCCGTGGGCGGCCATGGCGTCCCGGTACTGGGCGGCGAGGGTGGCCACCGGGTTGAGGGCGTTCATGGCGGACTGCAGGACGACGGAGTAGTCGCGCCAGCGCAGGTGGTTCAGTTCGCGTTCGGAGAGGGTGACGAGGTTCGTGCCCTGGAAGTGGACGGCGCCGCCGGTGATGCGGGCGGGCGGGTTGAGCAGGCCGGTGACGGCGAACAGGAGGGTCGACTTGCCGCATCCGGACTCGCCGACGACGGCGGTGAACTCGCCCGGCGCCACCGTGAGTTGGACGTGGTCGACGGCGACGACCGGGCCGTTACCGGTGTCGTGGGCGACGGTCAGGTCGTGGACGTCGAGCAGGGGTTGCTCAGGCATGCCGCCTCCTTCGTACGGGCCGCAGGGCCGGGTTGCCGATCTCGTCGAAGGCGTAGTTGATGAGGGCGAAGGAGACGCCGAGCAGCGCGACGCACAGGCCGGGGGCGATCGACCACAGCGGGGTGCCGGTCTGGAGGGCCTGCTGGTTCTGGGCCCAGTAGAGCATCGTGCCCCAGCTCTGCGAGTTCGGGTCGCCGAGACCGAGGAACTGCAGTCCGGCCGCGCTGAGGACCGCGTACAGGGCGGCGCCGAGGAAGTTGGCGACGATGAGCGAGGTCATGGTCGGCAGGACCTCGCGGACGATGATGTACGAGCGTCGCTCGCCGCGCACCCGGGCCGATTCCAGGAAGTCGCGGTGGCGCAGGGACAGGGCCTGGGCGCGCATCTGGTTGGCGCCGTAGGACCAGCCGGTGAGGACGAGGACGGTGAGGATGACGGTGAGGGAGCCCTTGCCCGCGTACTTGGCCAGGATGATCACCAGGGGGAACGCGGGGATGACCAGGACGACGTTGGTGAGCAGGGAGAGCAGGTCGTCGGCGAGGCCGCCGAGGTAGGCGGCGGAGACGCCGATGAGGACGGACAGGACGGTGGCGAGCGCGCCCGCGACGACCGCGATGATCAGTGATTCGCGGGTGCCGTAGATCAGTTGGGAGTAGATGTCCTGACCCAGGGCCGTGGTGCCGAGGAGATGGGCGGTGGAGGGGTCGAGGCGGGGGGTGTAGGTCGCTTCGTCGGGGTGGTGGATCGTGGTGAACAGGCCGGGAAACGCGGCGATCAGTGTGAACGCCAGCAGGATCACCGTGCCGGTGAGTGCCTTCCTGTTGCCTCGGATCGCTCGCCATAGGCCCGCGCCCCGGCTGCCGGGTACCGCTTTCGTCGTGGTTGCTCGCGCCCCGCGGCGGAGCCGCACATTGACAGGGCCCCGCGCCCCTGTCGGGGCGCTCATGCGGCCCTCGCACGTGGATCGAGCCACACCGTCGCGATGTCCACCGCGAGGAGCGCCACCAGGACGGCCACCGTGAACAGCATGAACAGGGCCTGCATCAGCGGGTAGTCGACGTTCTGGACCGCGTTGTAGAGCAGGTAGCCGACGCCGGGGTAGTTGAAGACGTACTCGATGAGGATCGCGCCGGAGATGACGAAGCCGAGGGACATGGCGAAGCCGGCGAGGTTCGGGAGGATCGCGTTGCGGGCGCCGTAGGCGTACATGATGCGGCGCGGGTTGAGGCCCTTGGCGCGGGCCATGCGCACGTAGTCCTCGGCCAGCGTGGTGATCATGTTGTTGCGCATGGTCAGGATCCAGCCGCCGATGGTGGTGATGAGGAGCGTGGCCGCGGGCAGCACCGCGTGGGACAGGACGCTGCCGACGAAGCCCGGGGAGAAGCCGGGCACGATCGACGTGTCGTAGTTGAAGTTGGCGGGGAGGGCGCCGCCGGTGCCCTGGGAGAAGACCAGGATGAGGAGCAGGCCCACCCAGAAGTAGGGCAGCGCGGAGGTGACGACGAAGACCGGCGGGAGGATCGCGTCGAGAGCGCCGCCGCGCCGCCAGCCGGCGACCGTGCCGATGAGGGTGCCGAGGAGGAAGGCGAGGACGGTGGTGACGCCGACCAGGCCGAGCGTCCACGGCAGGGCGTCACCGATGAGTCTGGTGACGGGTTCGCCGAGGGTCTGGCCGATGGAGCGGCCCCAGTTTCCGGTGAACATGTGGCCCAGGTAGTCGGCGTACTGGACCGCGACGTTCTGGTCGGGCTTGAAGCCGAACGAGGTCAGCATCTGTTCGAGCGCGCCGCGGGAGACCCGGCCGCGGGTGCGCACGGTGAGTGCGTCGACCGGGTCGCCCGGCATGATGCGCGGGATGAAGAAGTTCAGGGTGAGGGCCGCCCAGAGCGTGAGGAGGAAGAACCCCAGGCGGCGCAGGATGAAGCGCACCGGCCACCGCCTACTGGGCCGACGTGGAGTACAGGTGGGTGAGCACCTGACCCGTGTCGGGGAAGTTGTAGGCCGAGGGCTGGGCGTACGGGTTGTCCTTGGTGGGCCAGCCCGCGATGTCCTTGGTGTTGTACTGGAACCAGTCGACCGCCTCGACGACGGGGATCACCGGCACGTCGTCGATCATGTACTGGGCGACCTGTTTGACGAGGTCGACCTGTTTGGCCGGGTCCGCCGACGCGTACGCGTTGAGGAGCTGGTCGACCTTCGGGTTCTTGTAGCGCTCCCAGTTGCTGGCGGCGTTCTTGCCGAGCGGCGCGGTGTTCGCGGAGTGCAGGGTCTGGCGCAGTTCGTAGTACGGGGTCGGGCCCGTGGTCTGCTGGGTGTAGTAGGCCAGGTCGTAGTCGCCGGTGTAGAGGCGGCCGACCATGGTCTGCTGGGCGAGGTCCTGGACGTCGAGGTCGATGCCGACGGCCTTCAGGTTCTGCTTGATGACCTTGAGCGAGGCGTCCCAGTCGGTGTAGCCGGTGATGGTGAGGATGGTGAGCTTGAGCGGCTTGGCCGGGGAGTAGCCGAGGCCGGCGAGGAGCTTCTTGGCGCGGGCCGGGTCGGGCCGGTCGAAGCCGGCCTTCCGCACGGCGTCCGCGTCGAAGTACTTGTCGAACGTCGGGGTGACGACGCCCGACTGGTTGGCGACGGGCACCTGCCCGCCGACGCCGATCTGCGAGACCTTCTCCCGGTCGATGGCGAGCGAGATCGCCTGGCGCACCTTGAGGTTGCTGCTCATCTTGTGGGACGGGTCGAGGTTCGGGTAGATGCTGACGTTCTGGACGGGCGGCGACCAGGTGTGGTTGTCCTGCGACTTGTCCAGGTAGAACTGCTTGATGCCCGGGATGAACTGACTCCCCCACTGCGCCTTGCCGTTGGCGAGGTCGAGGTTGGCGGGGCCGTTGTCGAGGTAGGCCGGGTACTCGACCTTCTGGATGTACGGCTTGCCGGGCTGCCAGTAGTCGGGGTTGGCCGTGTACTGGATGTTGTTGGCCGTGCAGGGGTCGACCTCGAACGGGCCGGTGCCGACGGGTTTCTTGTCGACCCAGGTGTCCGGGCTCTTGGCGGCGGCGCCGGAGCCGAAGATGTGCTCGGGGACGATGGCGACCTGATGGGCGAACGCGTAGAAGTACGGCTGCGCGGCCTTGTCGAACTTGAGTCTGACGTGGTCGCCGGAGGTGGCCACCGACCGGAGTCCGGCCGTGGTCCACAGGGCGTACAGGTCGGTCGACTTGACGCGCTTCATGAGGTTGAAGGTGAAGGCGACGTCCTTGGCGGTGAACGGCTTTCCGTCGTTCCACTTCACGCCCTGGCGGATGGTGAAGTCGATCTCGGTCTTGTCGGCGTTCCACCGGTAGCTCTTGGCGAGCATCGGTGTCTCGGCCTGGTCCTTGAGGGCGTTGACGAAGACGAGGGGTTCGTAGACGAAGCCGATCGAGGTGTTGTAGACGGCCGGGTTGAACGGGTTGAAGTTGCACGTCCACGTCTGGCCCGCCGTGTTGGCGATGGTGACGGTGCCGCCCTTCTTCTTCGGGCCGCTGCTCCCGGTGGCGCCTGTGCCGCCCCCGGAGTCGCCCTTGTGCTTGGTCTCGGAGCAGGCCGTCGCTGCCAGGGTCAGCATGAGCGCGACGGCGAGGATGCGCGTGGGCCTCATTCCTGCCAGTCCCTTCGTGGTGTTCTACGGTGCCGGAGGTGCCGGACGCGCTGCCGCGACGGCCAGCGCCAGGGCCCCGAGCAGGGGCGCGTCGTACGGGTGCGCGGCGGGTACGAGCTGCGGCGGATAGGGCACGGCCGCGTCGAGGGCGGTGCGCAGCGGGTCGTGCAGCGCGTCCCAGGAGCGGACCATGCCGCCGCCGACGGCGATCCGCTGGGGATCGACGGCGATGGTGAGATTGACGAGGTGGAAGGCGAGTTCGCGGGTGAACTCGTCGGTAAGGACGCCCTGTTGGAGGGCCCTGCCGCTGACGGCGTCCTCCAGCGGGACGCGGTCCGTGCGGCCCACGTCGGCGAGGCGGCGCAGGTTGTAGCCGATCTCGCCGGAGGCGCCGTGCCGTCCGGCGAGAACGGCTCCCTGGGTGACGAGGGCGACGGCGAGTCCGGTGCCGAGGTTCACGTACAGGCCCGGTTCGCAGCCGGCGAGGGCCCCGGAGCGGTACTCGTGGGCGGCCGCGGCCTTCACGTCGGTGGCGACCCGGATCGCTGACTCCGGGAATTCCAGGGCCAGTTCATGGGCGAGGGGCAGCCGGTCCCAGCCGGGGATGTTCTCCGCGAGGGCCACGCCGGCGGGGCCGGGGATGCCGATGGTGGACACGCCGACGGCCAGGGGCTCGCGGCCGGCGAGGAGGGCGCGCGCGGCGCCGACGGCCCGCTTCAGGTCCGGGTCCGTGTCGACCGTCAGGTCGTGGAGCCGGGTGCCGAGGCGGGCGTCGGCGACGGTGAGGGCCGTCTTGGTGCCGCCGAAGTCGAGGGCGAGGACGACCTGGTCGGTGCCGGAGTGTGCGAAGGACACGGGCAGCTCCTCGGTAAAGTTACGTAACTAAACGAGGTGCTACGAGACTGTACGCGCGGCGGATGCCGCGCGTAAGTCCCCGTGCCTACATGGAAGTTGATCCGTTCGCCGTGCGGATCAGCCGGTGAAGCCGGCCGTGATCTTCGTGAACTGCCAGTTGTCCTGGCTGATGCCGGAGCAGTTCTCGGCGACGCCGCCGCCCGCGCACGGACGGTCGCGGTTGACCGACCAGAAGGCGAGCCGGGCGATGTGCTTGCTGTTCGCCCAGTCCTTGATCTGGGTCCAGATCGCCGGGGTCGTGGTCTCCTGCTGGTCGCTGAGGCCGTTCATCCCGGAGATGCCGATGTGGGCGTAGGCGGTCGTGTCGTCCCAGCCGAAGACGGACTTGAGCTTGGTCTTCAGGCCCTCGGCGGCGTTCACGGTGTTGCCGTACATGTCGTTGCCGCCGCCGAAGTCGAACGGCATGATCGTGAAGACGTCGATGTCGGCGTTCAGGGCCTTGGCCTGCTCGATGAGCCGGTTGCCGTAGGACGTCGGGCCGGTGGTGGACGTCCCGAAGGTGAGGATGGTCCGCAGGCCGGGGTTGTTGGCCTTGACGATCTTCAGGGCGTTCAGGATGCGGTCCTGCACGACCGTGTTCTCGAACTCGTCGGTGTTCTCGATGTCGACGTCGATCGCCTTGAGGCCGTACGCGTCGATCACCTTCTGGTAGGCGCCCGCGAGGGCCTCCGGTGTCGAGCAGTTGGGGCCGAGCTTGTTGCCGCTCCAGCCGCCGATCGACGGGACGATGTCGCCGCCGGCCGCCCGGATGGCGTTGATCGCGGTCTGGTCCTGGCCGCCGGTGAGGGCGCGCGAACCGTCCCAGGCCGGGTTGCAGCCGCCGGAGGAGAGGATGAACGCCATGGTGAACCACTTGACGCCGGTGGCGCTCATGACGGTGGACGGGCTGGGCGGGTTGCCCCAGCCGGTGTAGAAGTACGGCGCGGCCTGCTTGAAGCCGGTGGTGCCGCCGGAGCCCGCGCTCGTCGTCACGGAGACCGCGTTCGAGGCCGGTGAGCTGTTGCCCGCCGCGTCGTGCGCCTTGACGGTGAAGCTGTACGCGGTGGAGGGCGAGAGCCCGGAGACGGTGGCCGAGGTGCCGCTGACCGTCAGGAGCTTGTTGCTGCCGCCGCTGTAGATGTCGTAGCCGGTGACCCCGACGTTGTCGCTCGCCGCGCCCCAGGACAGGGAGACGCTGGACGAGGTCTTGGCGGTGGAGGTCAGACCGGTGGGCGCGGTCGGGGCCTGGGTGTCGGTGCTGCCGCCGGGGCCGTCGAGGCTGATGTCGTCGGCGTAGTAGGTGCCCTGGCCGTACCAGCCGTGGGTGTAGACCGTGGCGCTGGTCTGCGACGCGCCGGTGGTGAACTTCACCGTGAGCTGGGCGTACGCGGACGGGGACTGGGTCCAGGTGGAGCCGCCGCCGTCGACGCCGAGGTAGGCGTAGCTGCCGCGCACCCAGCCGGAGAGCGTGTACGTGGTGTTCGGCTGGACGGCGACCGTCTGGCTGCACTTGGCGTTGTCGCTCGCGCTCGCGGCGCCCGCCAGGGCCTTGGTGCCGCCGTGGACGGGGCTGGAGACCACGGAGCCGAGGTTGCCGGTGCAGGACCAGGGGCCGAGCGAGCCGGTCTCGAAGCCGTTGTTGCCGAGGATGTTGGCCGCCTGGGCGGTGCCCGGCAGGGCGACCGCGCCGCCGACGGCGAGGGCGGCGGTGCCGAGGAGGGCGAGGATGCGGGATCTTCCGGAGCGTCGCGAAGGACGCCGTCTTCCGGTCGGGGACACACGAACTCCCGGTGTTTAGGGGGGTGTTGGGGACGTGCGCGGAGCTGGTGGTGCCGTGCTGCTACTGTGCGCACCCAAGTTGGTATGGACCAATGCTGTTGTCAAGACCACTCGCGCCGTTCGTGGCTCCGCCCGGGAAGGTCGCGTCCCGGGCGGAGCACCCCCTGCCGGATCAGTTCGCGGCGGCCGCCTTCCGTACGTGCAGCACGGTGCCGTCGAGCGGCAGCGGCTCCTGGCCGACCAGGGTCAGGCCCGCGTCCGCGAAGAGGCGGGCGTAGTGCTCGGCGCGGCGCTCGCGGCCGCCGACGTTGCACATCATGTGGAGGTCCCAGGCGGTGGCCAGGGAGGCCGAGCCGTCGGCGGGCAGCACTCGTTCGACGACGAGCAGATCGGCGTGGCCGGGCATCGCGCGGGCGGTGTGCCGCAGGATCTCCCGGCAGCGCTCGTCGTCCCAGTCGTGCAGGACGCGCGACAGGAGATAGACGTCGCCGTCGGCGGGAACGTCCGCGAAGTCCCCGCCGCGGTACGTGCAGCGCGCGCCGTGACCGGCGGCCTCCAGGGCGTCGCGGGCGGCCTCGACGACGTGCGGGCGCTCCAGGAGGACCCCGCGCAGGCGCCGGTGCACGGCGAGGATCCGGCCGAGCAGCGCGCCGTTGCCGCCCGCGATGTCGACCACCGTCGCCGGGGTGTCCGCCCGGCCGGCGGCGAGCAGGACCGGGTGGGTGGGCAGCGGCCCGAACATGGCGGCGCCGGCGGCCATGGACCGGTCGAAGAGATCGGCGAGTTCGGGGTCGGCCGCGAAGTGGTCGAAGTGGTGCGCGCCGAAGACGTGCTCGAAGCCGGGTTCCCCGGTGCGCACGGTGTGCGCGAGCGCGCCGAAGGAACGGTAGAACGGGCCGCCGTACAGCAGGGCGAGGGGGCGCATCGACTCGGGTGCGTCGGTGCGCAGCAGGGCGCCGAGCGCGGTGAGCCGGTAGCCGTCGGCGAGGGCGGGGTCCGCCGTCACCGCGCCCAGGGTCTCCAGATAGCGCAGGAGGGTGGCGAGGGAGCTCGGGGTGGCGCCGATACGTTCCGCCAGGTCGTCGAGGCCGGTCCCCCGCCGGATCTCTAGGGCGTCGGCGATCCGCAGCTCGGCGCAGGCGGCGAGGGCCTGGGTGGTCCAGGCGCCGGTGAGCAGGCGCAGCAGGGCCTCGGCGGGCTGCCGTTCGCGGTGCTCGGCGAGATGGGCGGCGAGGACGTCGCGGTGGTCGCCGGGGGCGTAGAGCTCCATGCGGCGGTACTCGGTCTTCGCGCCGTCGGGCGCGGCGAAGTAGAAGACCGTGCCGTTCTCGTGCGGGTTGTAGCCGCCGCCGTCGGGCACCGCGCCGTGCCGGGCGAGCGTGGCGCACAGGCCGCGCAGCACCAGCGGGTCGGGGCCGTCGACCTCGAAGGCGAGATGGGCCTCGTGCTGCCGCTCGCGCTCGTGGGCGACGAGGGGGTCGAGGCCGGAGCCCGGCGGGACGGTCAGGGCGAAGATCTCGACGGTGCGGTGCGCCCCGTCGAGGCCGGTCACGGCGGGGCGCAGGATGCCGACGTCGAGGTCGGCGGGGTCGCGGTGGTGGCGCACGGCGAGGCGCTCACGGACCACGACGCTCGGGCGCGGCGGGCCGTCGGCGGTGAGGCCGCACGCGGTCAGGGTGGTGTGCAGTTCCTGTTCGTCACAGGGGAAGAGCAGCAGGGCCGCGTGGGCGAAGCGGCAGCGGTCCGCCAGGGAGCGCAGTTCCGGGCCGTCGAGGCCGGGCAGCAGCAGCGGGAGCAGGGTGGCGGTGTCCTGCTCGCGGACGAAGTCGACCGTCGCGCGCAGCCGGGACGTTTCGCCTGCCGTCGTGGTGACCATCGGGTGTGGTGCCTCGATTCCAGTACTCAGCATCAGAAGAGGAAAGGCAGGAAGGGGAAGAAGGAAGAAAGAAACGTTCAGGCAGCACGGACCGCGCCGACGCCGACGTAGTGCTCGGCGAACCAGTCCTGCTGGGCGCGGGAGTCGCGCAGGGCGGAGATCCGGGACCGGCGCAGGGAGTCGCGGAACCGCGCTTCGCCGTCCGTGCCGGGGCTGCCGTGCAGCAGCCCGATCATCCAGTGGGAGAACTCCTGGGCCCGCCAGATGTGGTCCAGGCAGCGCGCCGAGTAGGTGTCGAGGCCCGCGGGGTCGCCGTGCGCGAGGTCGTCGAGCAGGGCCTCGGCGAGGAGTTCGGCCTCCAGGACGGCGAGGTTGGCGCCCTTCGCGGCGGAGGGGCTGATCAGGCTGGCGGCGTCGCCGGCGAGGAACAGCGTGCCGTGGCGCAGGGGTTCGACCACGTCGGACTCCAGGTGGACGACGCCGCGGTGGCTGATCCGGCCCTGGTGCAGCGGTCCGTAGGCGTCGGTGCGCAGGCGCAGGGCCAGTTCGGCCCAGATCCGGTCGTCGGGCCAGTCGTCGGCGCGGGTGTCGCGGGGGCACTGGAGGTAGTAGCGGGTGACGGTGGAGGTGCGGGCCATGTGCCCGGCGAAGCCGCGGCCGTGCACGCCGTAGCCGACGGCGTCCAGGCTGGGCGGGGCCTCGGCGAGCAGCCCCAGCCAGCTCACGCCGTGGTCGAGGTGGTGGCGGCGGACCGCGTCCGCGGGGAGCGAGCGGCGGGCGGCGCCGTGCCGGCCGTCGCAGCCCGCCACGTACCGGGCCCGCCAGTGTGCGGGGCGCCCGTCGGGCGTGCGGACGGTGACCGTGGGCCGGTCGGTGTCGGTGTCCCGCACCTCCAGGGCCTCGGTGGTGAAGCGCACGCGTCCCCCGGCGTCGAGGTAGTGGGCCAGTAGGTCGGTCACCAGGGCCTGCTGGGGGTAGACGGTGTGCCGCTCGCCCCGGCCGAGGCGGCTGTAGTCGAGGCGGAAGCGGCCGTCGTCGGAGCGGAACTCGCAGGTGCTGTGGTCGTGGCCGTGCCGGTCCAGGCCGTCGGCCAGGCCGTGCCGCCGCAGGATCCGCACGGTGTGGGCGGCGAGGAAGCCGGCGCGCGCCCGTGTCTGGATGTGCTCCCGGCTGCCCCGCTCCAGGACGACGCAGTCGACGCCGCCGCGCTGGAGGAGGTTGCCGAGGAGGAGGCCGGCCGGTCCGGCCCCGAGGATGACAACGTCGGCCGTATCACCGGATGTTGTCATGGAGTGAGGTTCTGTCACAGCGGGTGATCGTAGGTGTCCCCCGGTGCCGCTCCGTGCCGGATTCCCCGGGCGCGTGGAGGGTGGCGCATGCACGCAGGTCGGGGGCGCTGCCATGGATCCCGTAGAACGACGGCCGGTGGGGAACGGACCACATGACGTGGCCCGTTCCCCACCGGCCGGGTAGCGCAGGCGTTCGGAGAGTTACTTCTTCTCCACCGCGTGACCGCCGAACTGGTTGCGCAGCGCGGCGATCATCTTCATCTGCGGCGAGTCGTCCTGGCGCGAGGCGAAGCGCGCGAAGAGGGACGCGGTGATCGCGGGCAGCGGGACGGCGTTGTCGATGGCGGCCTCGACCGTCCAGCGGCCCTCGCCGGAGTCCTGCGCGAAGCCGCGCAGGTCGGCCAGGTGCTCGTCCTCGTCGAGGGCGTTGACGGCCAGGTCGAGGAGCCAGGAACGGATGACCGTGCCCTCCTGCCAGGAGCGGAAGACCTCGCGGACGTCGGTCACCGAGTCCACGGCCTCCAGCAGCTCCCAGCCCTCGGCGTAGGCCTGCATCATCGCGTACTCGATGCCGTTGTGGACCATCTTCGAGAAGTGGCCGGCGCCGACCTTGCCGGCGTGGACCGAGCCGAACTCACCCTCGGGCTTGAGGGCGTCGAAGATCGGCTGGACCTTGGCGACGTCCGCCTCGGAGCCGCCGTACATCAGCGCGTAGCCGTTCTGGAGGCCCCACACGCCGCCGGAGACGCCGCAGTCGACGAAGCCGATGCCCTTCACGCCCAGCTCGGCGGCGTGCTTCTCGTCGTCCGTCCAGCGGGAGTTGCCGCCGTCGACGACGATGTCGCCCTCCGACAGGAGCTCCTTGAGCTCGTCGACGGTGGACTGGGTCGCGGCGCCCGCCGGGACCATCACCCAGACCACGCGCGGGCCTTCGAGCTTCTCGACGAGCTCGGCGAGGGAGGCGACGTCGGAGACCTCGGGGTTGCGGTCGTAGCCGATGACGTCGTGGCCCGCGCGGCGGATGCGCTCGCGCATGTTGCCGCCCATCTTGCCGAGACCGATGAGACCAAGCTGCATGTCAGTTCACTTACTTTCGGGAGTCTTGGGAACGAGTGGGGGTCAGGACGTGCGGCCGCGCAGCGCGCGGTAGGTGCCGACCAGGGCCTGGGTGGAGGGGTCGAGGCCGGGGACCTCGGCGCCCTCCGTGAGGGCGGGCTCGACGCGCTTGGCGAGGACCTTGCCGAGTTCGACGCCCCACTGGTCGAAGGAGTCGATGTTCCAGACGGCGCCCTGGACGAAGACCTTCTGCTCGTAGAGGGCGATGAGCTGGCCGAGGACCGACGGGGTCAGTTCCTTCGCCAGGATCGTCGTGGTCGGGTGGTTGCCCTGGAACGTCTTGTGGGCGACCAGTTCCTCGGCGACGCCCTCGGCGCGGACCTCGTCGGGCGTCTTGCCGAAGGCGAGCGCCTGGCCCTGCGCGAACAGGTTGGCCATCAGCAGGTCGTGCTGGCCCTTGAGGTCGTCGCTCAGCTCGTCGACCGGGTTCGCGAAGCCGATGAGGTCGGCCGGGATCAGCTTCGTGCCCTGGTGGATGAGCTGGTAGTAGGCGTGCTGGCCGTTGGTGCCCGGGGTGCCCCAGACGACCGGGCCGGTCTGCCACTCCACGCGGCGGCCCTCGCGGTCCACGGACTTGCCGTTGGACTCCATGTCGAGCTGCTGGAGGTAGGCGGTGAACTTGGACAGGTAGTGCGAGTACGGCAGCACCGCGTGCGACTGGGCGCCGTGGAAGTTGCCGTACCAGATGCCCAGGAGGCCGAGCAGCAGCGGCGCGTTGGCCTCGGCGGGCGCCGTGCGGAAGTGCTCGTCGACCAGGTGGAAGCCGTCGAGCAGCTCGCGGAAGCGGTCCGGGCCGATGGCGATCATCAGCGACAGGCCGATGGCCGAGTCGAAGGAGTAGCGGCCGCCGACCCAGTCCCAGAACTCGAACATGTTGGCCGTGTCGATGCCGAAGTCCGAGACCTTCTCGGCGTTGGTGGAGAGGGCGACGAAGTGCTTCGCGACGGCCGCCCCGTCGCCGCCGAGGCCGGCGAGCAGCCAGGTGCGGGCGGCGGTGGCGTTGGTGATCGTCTCGATGGTGGTGAACGTCTTCGAGGCGATGATGAACAGCGTCTCGGCCGGGTCGAGGTCGCGGACGGCCTCGTGCAGGTCGGCGCCGTCCACGTTCGACACGAAGCGGAACGTCAGCTCGCGCGCGGTGAACGGGCGCAGGGCCTCGTACGCCATGGCGGGGCCGAGGTCGGAGCCACCGATACCGACGTTCACGACGTTCTTGATGCGCTTGCCGGTGTGGCCGGTCCACTCGCCGGAGCGGACCTTGTCCGCGAAGGCGGTCATCTTGTCGAGGACGGCGTGCACGCCCGGCACGACGTTCTCGCCGTCGACCTCGATCACCGTGCCGGCCGGGGCGCGCAGGGCCGTGTGCAGCACGGCGCGGTCCTCGGTCGTGTTGATCTTCTCGCCGCGGAACATGGCGTCGCGCTGCCCGAACACGTCGGTGGCGGTGGCCAGTTCCTGGAGCAGGGCGAGCGTCTCGTCCGTGACCAGGTGCTTGGAGTAGTCGATGTGCAGGTCGCCGACCTGGACGGTGTAGCGCCCGGCGCGCCCCGGGTCACCGGCGAACAGGTCGCGCAGGTGCGTGCCGTTGAACTTCGCGCGGTGGTCCTCGAGGGCGGTCCACTGCGGGCGGCGCGTCAGCAGAGGGGCGTTCTCAGGCATGTTGAACGGACTCCTTGGTGCCGGAGGCGCTGCCGTGGAGCGCGACGGCGTACATCTCGTCGGCGTCGAGGCGGCGCAGCTCCTCGGCGATCAGTTCGGCCGTGGAGCGGACCTTCAGGGCGAGGGTGCGCTGCGGCTGGCCGGGCAGGGACAGGGTGGCGAGCGGGCCGTCGGGGCGATCGATGACGATCTCGCCGTTCGGCGTGCCGAGGCGGACCGCGGTGACGACCGGGCCGTCGGTGGTGACCCGCTCGACCTCGACGCCGAGCCGGGTGCCGAGCCAGCGCGCGAGCAGTTCGGCGCTGGGGTTCTCGGCCTCGGACTCGACGGCCGCGGAGACGATCTCGGCGCGGGCCTGGTCGAGGGCGGCGGCCAGCATGGAACGCCACGGGGTGAGGCGGGTCCAGGCGAGGTCGGTGTCGCCGGGGGCGTAGGACCTGGCACGCAGTTCCAGGGCGCCGATCGGGTCCTCGACCGCGTAGGCGTCGGTGATGCGGCGGGCCGCGAGGGCGCCCAGCGGGTCCTTGGCGGGATCTTCCGGGGCGTCCACCGGCCACCACACGACGACGGGCGCGTCGGGCAGCAGCAGCGGCAGCACGACCGAGGCGGCGTGCTTGCTGACCTCGCCGTGGGTGCGCAGGACGACGGTCTCGCCGGTGCCCGCGTCGGAGCCGACCCGGACCTCGGCGTCGAGCCGGTTGCCCTGGCGGTCCCGCGGCGAGCGCGCGGTCCGCTTGATGACGACGAGGGTGCGCGAGGGGTGCTCGCGGGACGCCTCCTGGGCGGCCTTCGTCGCGTCGTACGCGTTCTCCTCGTCCGTGACGATGACCATCGTCAGGACCATGCCCACGGCGGGCGTCCCGATGGCCCGGCGCCCTTCGACGAGCGCCTTGTTGATCTTGCTTGCCGTGGTGTCGGTCAGGTCGATCCTCATGGCCTGCGCCAGCTCCGTCCGTCTCGTGCGAGCATCTCGTCCGCTTCCCCCGGGCCCCAGCTGCCCGACGCGTACTGCGCGGGCTTGCCGTGGGTGTCCCAGTGCTCCTCGACCGGGTCGAGGATGCGCCAGGACTCCTCGACCTCTTCCGTGCGCGGGAAGAGGTTGGCGTCGCCGAGCAGCACGTCCAGGATCAGCCGCTCGTACGCCTCGGGGCTGGACTCCGTGAACGACTCGCCGTACGCGAAGTCCATGGAGACGTCACGGATCTCCATCGAAGTACCCGGGACCTTCGAACCGAAGCGTACGGTCATGCCCTCGTCGGGCTGGACCCGGATGACGACCGCGTTCTGGCCGAGTTCCTCGGTGGCGGTGGAGTCGAACGGGGAGTGCGGGGCGCGCTGGAAGACGACCGCGATCTCGGTGACGCGGCGGCCCAGGCGCTTGCCGGTGCGCAGGTAGAACGGGACGCCCGCCCAGCGGCGGTTGTCGATCTCCAGCTTCACGGCGGCGTAGGTGTCGGTCTTCGACTGCGGGTCGATGCCGTCTTCCTGGAGGTAGCCGCGGACCTTCTCGCCGCCCTGCCAGCCCGCCGCGTACTGGGCGCGCACGGTGGAGCGCTCCAGGTCGGCGGGGAGCCGGACGGACTTGAGGACCTTGAGCTTCTCGTTGACGAGCGACTCGGCGTCGAACGCGGCCGGTTCCTCCATCGCCGTGAGGGCGAGCAGCTGCAGGAGGTGGTTCTGGATGACGTCGCGGGCGGCGCCGATGCCGTCGTAGTAGCCGGCGCGGCCGCCGATGCCGATGTCCTCGGCCATGGTGATCTGCACGTGGTCCACGTACGACCGGTTCCAGATGGGCTCGTACATCTGGTTGGCGAAGCGGAGCGCCAGGATGTTCTGGACGGTCTCCTTGCCGAGGTAGTGGTCGATGCGGAAGACCTGCTCGGGGGCGAACACGTCGTGCACGATCGCGTTCAGCTCGCGCGCCGACTCGCTGTCGTGGCCGAACGGCTTCTCGATGACGGCGCGCCGCCAGGAGCCGTCGGGGGCGTCCGCGAGGCCGTGCTTCTTGAGCTGCTGGACGACCTTGGGGAAGAACTTCGGCGGGACGGACAGGTAGAAGGCGTAGTTGCCGCTCGTGCCCTGCTTCTCGTCCAGCTCGTCGACGGCGTCGCGCAGCTGCTTGAACGCGGTGTCGTCGTCGAAGTCGCCGGGGATGAAGCGCATGCCCTCGGCGAGCTGGGCCCAGACCTCCTCGCGGAAGGGGGTACGGGCGTGTTCGCGCACCGAGTCGTGGACGACCTGGGCGAAGTCCTGGTCCTCCCACTCGCGGCGGGCGAAGCCGAGGAGCGAGAAGCCGGGCGGGAGCAGACCGCGGTTGGCGAGGTCGTAGACCGCCGGCATCAGCTTCTTGCGGGACAGGTCACCGGTGACGCCGAAGATGACGAGCCCCGAGGGGCCCGCGACGCGCGGCAGGCGGCGGTCGCGGGGATCGCGGAGCGGGTTGGCCCACTCCTGCGACGGCAGGGAGGAGACGCTCACTTGGCCTCGCCGCCCCGGAGGCGGTCGGCGACCGTGGCGAGCAGGTCGTTCCAGGCGGCCTCGAACTTCTGCACGGCCTCGTCCTCGAGCTGCTGGACGACCTCGTCGTAGGAGATGCCGAGCTTCTCGACGGCGGCCAGCTCCTCGCGGGAGGTCTCGTAGGTGCCCGAGACGGCGTCGCCGTGGATGTCGCCGTGGTCGGCGGTGGCGTTGAGGGTGCCTTCCGGCATCGTGTTGACGGTGCCCGGGGCGGCCAGCTCGTCGACGTACAGGGTGTCCTTGTACGCCTTGTCCTTCACGCCGGTCGAGGCCCACAGCGGGCGCTGCTTGTTGGCGCCGGCGGCCGCCAGCTTGGTGGCCCGCTCGGAGGCGAAGACCTGCTCGTAGGCCTCGTAGGCGAGGCGGGCGTTGGCGAGGGCGGCCTTGCCGCGGACGGCCTTGGCCTCGTCGGTGCCGAGGGCGTCGATCCGCTTGTCGATCTCGGTGTCGACGCGGGAGACGAAGAACGAGGCGACGGAGTGGATGACGGAGAGGTCGAGGCCGCGCTCGTGGGCCTTCTCCAGACCGGCCAGGTAGGCGTCCATGACGGCCTTGTAGCGGTCGAGGGAGAAGATCAGCGTGACGTTGACCGAGATGCCGAGGCCGATGACCTCGGTGATCGCCGGGAGGCCCGCGAGGGTCGCCGGGATCTTGATCATGACGTTGGGGCGGTCGACGAGCCAGGCGAGCTGCTTGGCCTCGGCGATGGTGGCCTCGGTGTCGTGCGCGAGGCGCGGGTCGACCTCGATGGAGACCCGGCCGTCGCGGCCGCCGGTCGCGTCGTACACGGGGCGCAGGATGTCGGCGGCGGCGCGGACGTCGGCCGTGGTCATCATGCGGACGGCCTCGTCGACGGTGACCTTGCGGACGGCGAGGTCGGCGAGCTGGTCCTCGTAGCCCGCGCCGGAGCCGATGGCGGCCTGGAAGATCGACGGGTTGGTGGTGACGCCGACGACGTGCGACTTCTCGATCAGCTCGGCGAGGTTGCCGGACTCGATGCGGGTGCGGGACAGGTCGTCCAGCCAGATGGAAACGCCTTCGTCGGAGAGGGCCTTGAGGGGCGACGAGGTAGCGGCGTTGCTCATGGTGTGCTTCATCTTCCTTCGGTGTGACTCAGTGCGGTGAGGTTCGTGGGGGTCAGGCGCGGGCGGCGGCGAGGGACTCGCGGGCCTGGGCGGCGACGTTCTCGGCGGTGAAGCCGAACTGCTCGAAGAGGACGTTCGCGTCGGCGGAGGCGCCGAAGTGCTCCAGGGAGACGATCCGGCCGGCGTCGCCGACGTAGCGGTACCAGGTCAGGGCGATGCCCGCCTCGACCGCCACGCGGGCCTTGACCGACGGCGGCAGGACGGAGTCCCGGTAGGCCTGGTCCTGCTCCTCGAACCACTCGACGGACGGCATCGACACGACGCGGGTCGCGACGCCCTCGGACTCCAGCTGCTCGCGGGCGGCGACGGCGAGCTGCACCTCGGAGCCGGTGGCGATGAGGATGACGTCGGGGGTGCCGGTGGACGCCTCGGCGAGGACGTAACCGCCCTTGGCGGCGGCCTCGTTGGCCTCGTAGGTGGGCAGGCCCTGGCGGGAGAGCGCCAGGCCGTGCGGGGCCGGCTTGACCGAGCCGCGGCGCAGGATCTCGCGCCAGGCGATGGCCGTCTCGTTGGCGTCGGCCGGGCGGACGATGTTCAGGCCCGGGATGGCGCGCAGCGAGGCCAGGTGCTCGACGGGCTGGTGGGTCGGGCCGTCCTCGCCGAGGCCGATGGAGTCGTGCGTCCACACGTAGGTGACGGGGAGCTGCATGAGCGCCGACATGCGGACGGCGTTGCGCATGTAGTCGGAGAACACGAGGAACGTGCCGCCGTAGATGCGGGTGTTGCCGTGCAGCGCGATGCCGTTCATCTCGGCGGCCATCGAAAACTCGCGGATGCCGAAGTGGACGGTGCGGCCGTAGGGGTCGGCCTCGGGCAGCGGGTTGCCGACGGGCAGGAACGACGAGGTCTTGTCGATCGTCGTGTTGTTCGAGCCGGCGAGGTCGGCGGAGCCGCCCCACAGCTCGGGGACGACCGGGCCGAGGGCCTGGAGGACCTTGCCGGACGCGGCGCGCGTGGCGATCTTGGTGCCTGTCTCGAAGGCGGGCAGGTGCTCCTCCCAGCCCTCGGGCAGGCGGCCGGCGAGGACGCGGTCCAGCGTCGCGGAGCGCTCGGGGTTGGCGTTCCGCCACTCGGCGAGCTTCTTGTCCCAGGCCGCGTGGGCCTCGGCGCCGCGGTCCAGGGCGAGCCCGGCGTGGGCGGCGACGGCGTCCTCGACGACGAAGTCCTGCTCGGGGTCGAAGCCGAGGACGCGCTTGGTGGCGGCGATCTCCTCGGCGCCGAGCGCGGAGCCGTGCGAGCCCTCGGTGTTCTGCTTGGTCGGGGCGGGCCAGGCGATGATCGTGCGCATCGCGATGAGGGACGGCTTGTCGGTCACGGCCTTGGCGGCGGCGAGCGCGGCGTGCAGGGCCTGGACGTCGACGTCGCCGTTCTCCTGCGGGGTGATCCGCTGCACGTGCCAGCCGTACGCCTCGTAGCGGGCCAGGACGTCCTCGGAGAAGGCGGTCGCGGTGTCGCCCTCGATGGAGATGTGGTTGTCGTCCCAGACGAAGACGAGGTTGCCGAGCTTCTGGTGGCCGGCCATCGAGGAGGCCTCGGCGGAGACGCCCTCCTCCAGGTCGCCGTCGGAGACGATGGCCCAGATCGTGTGGTCGAAGGGGCTCTCGCCCTGAGCGGCCTCGGGGTCGAACAGGCCGCGCTCGTAGCGGGCGGCCATCGCCATGCCCACCGCGTTGGCGACGCCCTGGCCCAGCGGGCCGGTCGTCGTCTCGACACCGGCGGTGTGGCCGTACTCGGGGTGGCCGGGCGTCTTGGAGCCCTGCGTGCGGAACGCCTTCAGGTCGTCCAGGCTCAGCTCGTAGCCGGACAGGAAGAGCTGGGTGTAGAGCGTCAGGCTGGTGTGGCCGGGCGACAGGACGAAGCGGTCGCGGCCGGTCCACTCCGGGTCGGCCGGGTCGTGCCGCATGGCCTTCTGGAACAGGGTGTACGCGGCGGGGGCGAGGCTCATCGCCGTACCCGGGTGCCCGTTCCCGACCTTCTGCACGGCGTCCGCCGCCAGCAGGCGGGCGGTGTCGACGGCGCGCTGGTCGAGCTCGGTCCACTCGAAGGGGCGCTCGAAGGGGTCGAGGCCGTCGGGTGTCTGCGTGCTCATCTGTATGACTTCCTTCGCATCCGTTGTCCATCCAAGGCGCCGCGAGGCACCGGCCCCCAGAATCCAAACCTCCTGGTCGGCCCGGCTTCAAATCTAAAGGTCATACTTTTGAGGGGACAGGTGGCCCCGTGCCAGCGTTCGGTGAAAATGGGACAGCAGAAACGGCCGACACCGAGGAACACGCATGCCGGAGCAGGACCCCGCACATCCGAGCGCACATCTGGGACCGACGGAGCACATCCGTACGTACCCCTTCGACCCCGCGGAGAGCCTGTCCGGGGTCGGCATGCGCGTCGGACCGATGGGGGCGGGCGGACCGTGGGAGGGCGTCGCCGCCCCGTCCCGGCGGGCGCACCGCATCGACTTCCACGTGCTGCTGTTCTTCCGCGCGGGCCCGGTCCGTCACATGATCGACTTCACCGAGTACGAGGCCGGGGCGGGCGACATCCTGTGGATCCGGCCGGGGCAGGTGCACGGCTTCTCCGCGACGGACGAGTACGTGGGCACGAGCCTGACGATGCAGCCCGGATTCCTGCCGCGCGCCATCGTCGAGGCGACCGGCATGTACCGCTACGACCGGCCACCGCTGCTCCACCCGGACGAGGCCCAACAGGCAGCGATCCAGGCGTCGTTGGAGCAGTTGCAGCGCGAGTACCTGGACACCTCGACCCTCCCCCTGAGCCTGCACACCAGCGTCCTGCGGCACACGCTGACCGCCTTCATGCTGCGGGTGGCGCACGTCTCGGCGCAGGCCGCCGCCGACGCCCTCGAACCGCAGGCCGACACGACCTTCACCCGGTTCCGGGCGGCGGTGGAGAAGCAGTTCACGACGAACCACAGCGTCAGCGCGTACGCCGACGAGCTCGGCTACTCGCGGCGCACCCTGGTCCGCGCGGTGCGCGCCGCGACCGGGCTGACCCCGAAGGCGTTCATCGACCGGCGCGTGGTCCTGGAGGCCAAGCGCCTCCTCGCCCACACCGACCTGCCGGTGGGCCGGATCGGGGCGGCGGTCGGGGTGCCGGACTCGGCGAACTTCTCGAAGTACTTCCAGCAGCACGCGGGGGTGACACCGGCCGGGTTCCGGGCCGAGCAGGTCTGAGCAGCCCGGGAGCAGCGCGGTGGCGACCCCGGCGGGCCGTGGGGCCCCTTGCGCCCCACGGCCCGCCGGGGTTACTTTCGGAACTGTTCCGCAATCGATTGCGGAACTGTTGCAGAGAACCGAGGCGGCCGGTGCCCGACCGCTCGACGACCCAGGTGAGGCCCCATGCCCCGTGTCACCATCGCGGACATCGCCCGGGAGGCCGGTGTCAGCAAGCCCACCGTCTCCCGCGCGCTGAACGGGCATCCGGACGTCGGCGCCGAGACCCGCGAGCGGATCCAGCGGATCGCCGCCGACCTCGGCTACGCGCCGAGCTCCAGCGCCCGCTCCCTGCGCACCGGCCGGCACGACACGCTCGGGCTGCTCATGCCGCTGGAGCAGTGGTGGGGCTACTCCGACATCCAGTACGGCATCGCCGAGGAGAGCGCCCGGCGCGGGCTGCACCTGCTGGTCCACCCGCTGCGGCCGGGCGAGCAGGCGGAGCGGGAGTTCGTCACGCAGACCCTGCCGACGCTGCCGATGGACGGGCTGATCCTGCTGATGCCCGAGGGCACGCCCCGGCACATCGGCGCCATCGCCCACACCAGCATGCCGACCGTGGTCATCGACGACCGCGGCCACCGCCTCGACCTGCCGTACGTGGAGAGCACCAACCGCGCCGGGTTCCGCGAGGCGGTGACGCACCTGGTGCGGCACGGGCGGCGCCGGATCGCCTTCGTGGGCGGCCAGATGAACGACGCGTTCGCCCAGGAGCGCTTCGAGGGCTACCTCGACGCCCTGCGCGAGGGCGGCATCGCCTACGACCCGGCCCTCACCCTGCTGCCCGGCGACCGCGAACCGACCACCGACGAGATCACCGAGCTGCTCGGCACCGACCCCGACGGCCTCGCCGCGGCCTGGGACGAGATCGCCTTCTCGGCGCTGAACGCCCTGCACACCAGCGGCCACCGGGTCCCCGAGGACGTCGCCGTCACCGGGTTCGACGACTCCCCCATCGCCCGCGTCATGCGGCCGCCGCTCACCACGGTCCGCCAGCCGTTCCGGCAGATGGGCGCCGCCGCGGTCCGGATGCTGCTCGACTCCATCGAACACGGCCGGCCCCCGGCCCACTTCACCGTCCCCACCGAACTCGTGATCCGTGACTCCTGCGGCGGCCACGCCGGCTGAACGCCCCGCACCACGAGCACCACCCATGACTCGAAGGAGAGTTGTGACCATGTCCGTCCCCGTCAGCGCCGATCCCGGCGCTGCCCCCGTACCGCCCGGGGACGACGCCAAGCAGCGCGTCCCCGGCACCTTCGTCCTCGTGCACTTCCTGGCGCTGCTCGGCGCCTGGATGGGCGTCCTGGTCCCGTCGCTGGTCTCCGTCGCGCTCAAGGTCGAGCGGATGGACGCGGCCGGCAAGGTCGGCACCCTGTCGCTGGCGCTGGGCGTCGGCGCGCTGGTCGCGCTCGTGGCCAACCCGCTGTTCGGACTGCTCTCCGACCGCACCACCTCCCGGTTCGGCGCCCGCCGCCCCTGGATGGTGATCGGCACGGCCGGCGGCTTCGTCGGCATCGCGGTGATCGCGTACGCGGACAGCACCTGGGAGATCGTCGTCGGCTGGTGTCTGGCGCAGTGCTTCTACAACGCGCTGGTGGCCGCCATCTACGGCGCGCTGGCCGACCAGGTGCCCGAGCGGCAGATGGGCTTCGCCTCCGCCGTGCTCGCCCTCGCCAACCCGCTCGCGACGCTCGGCGGCACCTTCCTGGTCGACGCCCTGAACGCCTCCACCACCGCCCTCATGCTGGTGCCCGCACTCGTCGGCGCCGCCCTGGTCGTGCCGTTCCTGCTCTACGGGCGCGACCGCCGCGTCACCGCCGACCAGGTGCCGCCGCTCACGCTCCGGCAGCTGATCGCGTTCCTGTGGACCAACCCGGTGCGCTTCCCGGACTTCGGCTGGGCCTGGCTGAGCCGCTTCCTGATGTGGACCTCGTACGCCACCGTCACCACGTACATGGCCTACTACCTGTCCGACTACCTCGGCCAGAACGACGACGCCGTCACGCACTACGTGTTCGTCGGGAGCCTCGTCGCCAACATCTTCATCCTGATCGCGACCGTGCCCGCGGGGCGGATCTCCGACCGGATCGGCCGCCGCAAGCCCGTCGTGTTCGCGGCCGCCGTGCTGCTCGCCTCCTCTATGGGCGTGATGGCGCTGGCCACCTCGGTGACCGGGTTCCTGATCGCGCAGGCGATCGTCGGCGTCGGCATGGGCGTGTACTTCGCCGTCGACATCGCGCTGCCCGCCGACGTGCTGCCCGACCCGAACAACGCGGCCAAGGACCTCGGCGTCATGAACATCGCCGCCACGCTGCCCTACTCGCTGATCACGCTGATCGCGCCGACGCTGCTCGCCCTGGGCGGCGGGGACAACTACCCCGCCCTGTTCGTCTTCGGTCTGCTCGCCGCGCTGCTCGCGATCCCCGCCGTGCTCCCCGTCAAGCGCCGCTGAGCAGCAACCTCCCCGCCGTACAAGGAAGTTCCGTCATGAACCACTCCACCCACCCCTACCTGGACCCCGAGCTGCCCGTCGAGCGGCGCGTGGCCGACCTGCTCGCCCGCATGACCCTGGAGGAGAAGGCCGGGCAGCTCTTCCACACCGCCAACACCCTCGCCCCGGGCGGCGAGTTGCTGGCCGTACCGGACGCGGCCAACGGCGTGCGCACCGCCCACGAGCTGGTCGTCGGCCGGCACATCACCCACTTCAACCTGCTCAACGGCACCGATCCGTACGAGATCGCGCTCTGGCACAACCGGCTCCAGGACCTCGCCGCCGACACCCGGCTCGGCATCCCCGTCACCGTCTCCACCGACCCCCGCCACGGCATGTTCTCCAGCCCGGCAGCCGGTCAGGCCATCGAGCGGCTGTCCCGCTGGCCCGAGCACACCGGGATCGGCGCGATCGGTGACGTACGGCTCGCCGAGGAGTACGGGGACGTGGTGCGGCGCGAGTACACCGCGCTCGGCATCCGGGTCGCGCTCGGGCCGATGGCCGACCTGTTCACCGACCCGCGCTGGTCGCGCGGGTACGGCACGTTCGGCGAGGACCCGGTCACCGTCGCGAACATGACGGCGGCGTTCATCCGCGGACTGCGCGGCGGCGACACGCTCGGCGCCGGGTCGGTCGCGGCGATGGTCAAGCACTTCCCGGGCGGCGGGCCGCAGTTGGGCGGCGAGGACGCGCACGACCCCGCGCACCGCGAGCAGGTCTACCCGGGCGGTCTGTCCCGGCTGCACGAGCTGCCGTTCGACGCGGCGTTCCGCGCCGGGGCCACGCAGGTGATGACCTACTACGGGATGCCGCTGGCCGTGCCGGGCTGGGAGGAGGTCGGCTTCGCCTTCAACAAGCCGGTGGTCACCGACCTGTTGCGGGGGCACTACGGCTTCGACGGCATCGTCTGCACCGACTGGAACGTCATCGAGTCGACCATGCTCGCGGGCGATGTCTTCGACGCCCACGCCTACGGCCTGGAGGAGCTGACCCCGGCGCGGCGGCTGGCCCGCGCCCTCGACGCGGGCGTCGACCAGTTCGGCGGCGACGACTGCACCGAGCTGGTGGTGGAGCTGGTGCGCGAGGGCGTGGTGCCGGAGGAGCGGATCGACGCGTCGGTGCGCCGGCTGCTGCGGGAGAAGTTCCGGCTCGGGCTGTTCGAGCGGCGCCGGGTCGACCCCGAGGCCGCCGTGCGCACGGTCGGCTCGGCGCCGCTGCGCGAGGCGGGGCGGCGGGCGCAGCGCCGCTCGCTGGTCCTGGTGCAGAACACCGACGCACTGCTGCCGCTGTCCGACGGCACGGGCCTGCGCGTGTACGCGGAGGGCCTCGACCGCGAACTGGTCGCCGCGTACGGCAGCCCGGTCACGGACGTCGCGGACGCGGAGGTCGCCGTGCTGCGGCTGCGGGCGCCCTTCGAGGACCGGGGCACGGCGCTCAGCGACTGGTTCCACGGCGGCTCCCTGGACTTCCCCGAGGAGGTCGTGGAGCACGTGGGCGCGGTCGCGGCCCGGGTGCCGACGGTCGTGCTCGTCTACCTGGAGCGGCCGGCCGTGCTCACGGAGATCGCCGGGGCGGCGACGGCCGTCGTGGGTGACTTCGGGGCCGAGGACGACGCCCTGCTCGACCTGGTCTTCGGGCGCTGCGCACCCGAGGGGCGGCTGCCGTTCGACCTGCCGTCGTCGATGAAGGCGGTCGAGGAGAGCCGCGAGGACGTGCCGTTCGACACCCGCTCGCCGCTGCACCGCTTCGGGCACCACCTGTCGTACTGACCGGTCCGCGTGGGTGGCCGTCACCGGGTCCGGTGGCGGCCACCCGTGCGTTCTCCGTCTCCGTTCCACCCTGTGCAACAGGGGGTTGACCGTTTCCCCCTGCCCTCGTACGGTGCTCGCACCCCCGCAGGTATATCGATTAACCACTCCCCCGGTTGGAGACATACCGCTGTGCCCGCTGTGCGTTCCACGACAAGTCGGCGTGCCCTGCTCGCCGCCGGCGGCTCCCTCGCAGCCGCCTCCGCCCTGCCCGCCCTGTCCGGCTGCTCCGCCCTCGCCGCCGCCGACGAGGACCCCGACACCCTCGTGGTGCACAGCCAGCTCGGCACCACGGCGCCCGGCTCCCCCACGTATCTCGCGGCCCTGGACCGGTTCCGCGAGGAGACCGGCCTGAAGGTCCGCAACCTCGTCAACGGCGACGATCTCGCGCAGGTCTACGAGACCTCGCGGCTGGCCCGCAAGGAGCCGGACGTCGTCATGGTCAACCTGTACGACAAGACGCTGGCCTGGACGGACGTCGGCGCCACGGTCGACGTCAAGGGCTATCTGGACGACTGGGGGCTGCGCGAGCGGGTGCGGGACGTGGCGCTCGACGCCTGGACCGACGCCAAGGGCCGGCTGCGCGCCTTCCCGTACTTCGCCACGAACTGGCCGGTGGCCTTCAACCGCTCGCTGCTCGACCGGGCCGGTGTCGACCGGGTCCCCGGCACCGGCGACGAACTGATCGGCGCCGCGCGGAAGTTGCGCGGCAAGGGCCTCTCCCCCGTCACCGTCGGCGGCAACGACTGGACGGGACAGAAGCTGCTCGCGCAGGTCATCCAGACGTTCCTGAGCCAGGACGAGGCCCGGCACGTCTACACGACGGGCGACTTCGGCGGGCGGGGCGCGCGCCGGGGCATCGAGTACTTCGTCGAGCTGCGCGACGCGGGCGTCTTCACCGACAAGGCGCAGGGCCTGACGTCCGACTCGATGACGACGCAGTTCAACACGCAGGCCGCGGCGATGCAGTCGGCGATGTCGTCGGCGCTGGCGAAGGTCCCGGACGCGGTGGCGCGCCACACGGACGTGGGCGGCTGGCCGGTGGCCCCGGGCGCGGCGCACGACAGGCCGACGATCATCCGCACGTACACCCTCATCGGCTTCTGGATCAGCCCGAACGGCACGAAGAAGATCGACGCCGTCGAGAAGTTCCTGAAGTTCTTCTACCGCGAGGACACCGTCGCCCGGTTCATCAAGGAGGCGGGCCGGGACATGGCGCTGCGCTCGGACGCGGTGAGCACGGGCTTCCCGCTGGTGGCGGCGGCGCAGCGGCTCGGCAAGGACGTCAGCGAGGTGCTGCTGCCGGACGTGTACGTGCCGCCCGCGGCGAGCCAGCCGCTGATCACGGCGACGAGTACGTCCTTCACGCGCGGCACGAGCGCGGCCAAGGTCCGCTCGGTCCTGGAAGCCGCCTACCGCGGCGTCTGACCGCCGTCCCCCTTCTTTTCTCCTCCTCCGCAAGGGAGTTGTTCATGGCGACCACGACGTCGACGGCGTCGGGCGGCACAGCGGTCCGCCGCCCCGTACCGCCCTCCCCCTCGGCCGGGCCCGGCGCCCGCCCGCGCCGGCAGGGCGGCACGGTCCTCGCGGTGCCCGCGCTGGTCTGGTACCTCGTGTTCATGGTCGGCCCGCTGGTCGCCATCTTCGTGGTGGCGGCGCTGCACTGGCCGGGCATGCTCCAGCCGGTGTCGTTCGCCGGGTTCGACAACGCGCGGACCGTCTTCGCGGACCCGGTGTTCTGGGAGGCGGTGCGGAACACGGCGGTCCAACTGGCGGTCGCCGTCCCGGTGATGGTGGTCTGCGCGTACATGGTCGGCTACTACGTGGCGCAGCGCCCGCCCGGCCATCGCGTCATCCGGTACCTGCTCTTCATCCCCGGGCTGATCTCGACCCCGGCCAAGGCGATGGTCTTCTACGCGGCCCTCTCCCCCGACGGGCTGCTCAACGGCGGCCTGAAGGCGGTCGGGCTCGGCTCGCTCTCCGACGCCTGGCTGGCCTCGCCGTCCACCGCGCTCGCCTGTCTGATCGCCCTCGACATCTGGGCCGGGATCGGCTTCACGGCCGTGCTGTTCGCGGCCCGGCTCGGCAGTGTGCCGGAGGAGCTGGGCGAGGCGGCGCAGCTGGACGGGGCCGGGCACTGGCGGGCCATGTGGCGCATCCACTTCCCGGTGATCCGGGACTACGTGGGCGTGGTGACGATGCTTCAGTTCCTGTGGACGCTGTTCGGGTCGGCCCAGCACGTGCTGCTGCTCACCCAGGGCGGTCCGGGCAGTTCGTCGACGACGTTGTCGTTCCTCGTCTACCAGAAGGCGTTCATCGCGGCGGACCTCGGCTACAGCCAGACCGTCGGCGTCCTCCTCTTCCTCGTCGGCCTCGTCGGGCTGCTCGCCATCCGGCGGGCCTTCCGCCAGAACCACTGAACCGATCGGAGCCGTACGTCATGAACTCCCCGTCCCGTACGCGGGCCCGGTCGAGGTTCGGCCGCTCGTGGCTGCCCGCGCACATCCTGGTGTGGCTGTACGCGGTGCTTCTGGTCATTCCGCTGTACTACTTCGTCGCGTCGGCGTTCAAGTCGAACGACGAGATCTTCGCGCATCCCTTCGCGCTGCCGTCGTCGTTCTCGTTCCACAACTTCTCGACGGCGTTCACCAGCGCCGATCTGGGCCTCGCGGTGGTCAACTCGGCGCTGGTGACGGTGTTCTCGCTGGCGCTGACGCTGCTCCTCGCGATCCCGGCGGCGTTCGCGCTGGCCCGCTCCACGGGGCGGCTCGCGTCGGCGGTGGAGAAGGTGTTCTCGCTGGGGTTCCTGATCCCGACGTTCGCCGCGCTGTTCCCGACGTTCCTGCTGGCCGCCGCGACGGGCCTGTTCCACACGCGGATCTTCATGGTGCTGTTCCTCCCCGCGACGGCGATGCCGCTGTCCGTGGTGATCCTGGTGCAGTTCATGCGGACGATCCCGAAGGAGATGGAGGAGGCGGCCCGGCTCGACGGCGCCTCGACCTTCGCGGTGCTGCGGCACGTGTACACGCCGATGTGCCTGCCCGGCATCGCGACGGTGCTGCTGCTGAACTTCCTGACGTTCTGGAACGAGTACCTGTACTCGCTCGTCATCGTCGGCCCCGACCCGGCGCAGCGCACGGTGCAGGTCGCGCTGCCCACCCTGAAGGCCATCACGGGCACCGACTACGGCGTGCTCACGGCCGGGACCGTCCTGACCCTGGTCCCGGTGTGGGTGGTCTATACGGTGCTGCAGAAGCGGATGCAGCAGGCACTGGTGAGTGGGGCGGTGAAGATGTGAGCGGGGCGAAAGCGGGTGCGCGGCCGACCATCAAGGCGGTGGCGGCGGCGGCCGGGGTGTCGACGGCGGCCGTGTCGCAGGCGTTCAACGACAAGGGGCGGCTCGCCGAGTCGACCCGGCAGCGGATCCTCGCGGCGGCGCTCGACCTGGGCTGGTCGCCGAGCGCGTCGGCGACGGCGCTGCGCAGCGCGCGGACCCGGACGCTGGCGCTGGTGGTGCGCAGGCCGACCGACGTGCTGGGCGCCGACCCGCACTTCGGCGAGCTGATCACCGGTATCGAGGGCGAGCTGGCGCCGCGCGGCTACGGCCTGCTGCTGCACCTGGTGGCGGACGTCGCCGAGGAGGGCGCGCTGTACGAGCGGCTCGCCGCCGAGAAGCGGGTGGACGGCGCGGTCCTCACCGACGCGCGGGCCGACGACCCGCGCCCGGCGCTGCTGGCCCGGCTCGGGCTGCCCGCGGTGCTGCTCGGCGCGCCCACGCCGGGGGTGCCGGTGGTCGGGCTCGCCGACCAGGGCGCCGGTGTGCGTGAAGTCGCGGCGCATCTGCGGGAGTTGGGGCATCGCGGGATCGCGTATGTCGCGGGCCCCGCCGAGCTCCAGCACACCCGGCTGCGGCTCGCCGCGTTCGAGGAGGCCCTGGGATTCGCCCCGGCGGCGGTCCTGCACACCGACTTCAGCGAGGCGGCGGCCGTCGCCGCGACCCGGGAACTCCTCGCCCTGGCCGACCGGCCGACGGCCCTCGTCTACGCCAACGACTCGATGGCGGTGTGCGGGATCGGCACCGCCCAGCGCGCGGGCCTGCGCGTGCCCGAGGACCTGTCGGTCGTCGGCTACGACAATCTGCCGCTCGGCCGCTGGCTGCACCCGCGGCTGACCACGGTCGACCAGCGGGTGCAGCGGGTCGGCGCCGCCGCCGCGCGGGCGCTGCTCGCCCGGTGCGGCGAGGACGTGCCCGACGCACCGCTCGACGGGCGGCCCGAGCTGGTCGTCCGCGCGTCGACCGGCCCCGCACCCGTCTGACCATCACCAGCACTTCTACGGAGCTACGTACCACCATGCGACGCCACAGCGCCCACCTGACCCACGACGCCGCCGTTCTGCCCTGGCTCGGCGCCAACTTCTGGTCCCGCACCGGCGGGCCCCTGATGTGGCGCGACTACGACCCGAAGGTGGTGCGCGAGGAGCTGGCTTCCTTGCGCGAGCACGGCCTGAACATGACCCGCTCGTTCTTCTACTGGCCGGACTTCCACCCCGAACCGCACCGGATCGACGAGGAGTTGTGCGAGCGGTTCCGTGACTTCCTGGACGCGCACCAGGAGTTGGGGATGGGATCGGTGCCGACGTTCATCGTCGGGCACATGTCGGGCGAGAACTGGGATCCGGCGTGGCGCGGCGGACGTGATCTGTACGAGGACGTGTGGATGGTGGGCCGCCAGGCGTGGTTCGCCTCGCAGATGACCCGCCGCTTCAAGGACCATCCGGCCGTGACCGGCTGGCTGATCACGAACGAGATGCCGGGCTACGGCCGGATCTACCAGGTCGACCCGCCGCACAGCGATGTCGTCACCGCGTGGGCGCAGTCGATGTGCAACGCGGTGCGCGCGGCGGGCGCCACCCAGCCCGTCTCGCTCGGCGACGGCGCCTGGGGCATCGAGGTGACGGGCCGCGACAACGGCTTCTCGCTGCGCGAGACCGCCGAGTACGTGGACTTCGTCGGCCCGCACGTCTACCGCTCGGACACCGACCGGGCCCGCCAGCACTACCGGGCGGCCTTCGAGTGCGAGCTGGCGTCGGTGACCGGCCAGCCGGTGGTCCTGGAGGAGTTCGGGCTCTCCACGGACACGGTGTCCGACGCGAACGCGGGCGTGTACTACCGCCAGACCCTGCACAACTCGCTGCTCGGCGGCGCGACCGGCTGGATCGCGTGGAACAACACCGACTACGACGACCTGTGGGACCGATCCCCGTACGACCACCACCCCTTCGAGATGCATTTCGGCATCACGGACAGCACCGGCGCCCCGAAGGCGCCCCTGCGTGAACTGGCGGCCTTCGCCGAGGTGTTGAAGGGCGTCGACTTCGCGCGCTGCCGCCGCGCGGACGCGGACGCGGCGTTCGTCGTGCCCGCGTTCCTGGAGCGCGGCTACCCCTACAGCCGCCCCGCCGACCGCCCGCTCATCTTCAGCTCGCTGCACCAGGGGTACGTGGCCGCGCGCGCCGCCGACCTGCCGGCCGCGCTGACCCGGGAGGCGGACGGCATCACGGACGACGTGCGGCTGTATCTGCTGCCCGCCACCCGGCAGTTGACGACACGGACCACGCGGGCGCTGCGCCGCAGGGCCGAGGAGGGCGCCACGGTGTACCTGTCGTTCTGCTCGGGCGAGCACCCGGGGACGCGCGGGCCGTGGTTCGACGACCTGGACGGGCTGTTCGGGGTCGAGCAGCAGCTCTCGTACGGGGTGGCGGAGCCGATCGAGGACGACACCCTGGAGCTGACGTTCCGCGAGGACTTCGGCGGCATCACGGCAGGTCAGACGCTGCGCTTCCCGGTCGCGGGCAACGAGGACAGCCGCGCCTACCTGCCGGTGGTCCCGACGGACGCGCGGGTCGTCGCGGTGGACGGGCACGGCCGCCCGGCGCTGCTGTGCCGCGAGACCGGGCGCGGCCGCACCGTGCTGGCCACGTATCCCCTGGAGCACATGGCGGCGCGCACGGCGCGGGTGAACCCGGAGCAGACGCACCGGCTGTACGCGGCGCTGGCCGAGGTCGCCGGGGTGGCGCGGCCGGTGACGGTCGACTCGCCGTTCGTCGGCGCGGACGTGGTCGAGCACGAGGACGGGCGCCGGTTCGTGTGGCTGGTCAGCCAGGACGACGCGGAGCTGACGGTGTCGCCCGAGGCGGCGGGCACCCTGCACGACCTGGCGACGGGCGAGCAGGTCGACGAGGTGACCCTGGGCGCCTTCGATGTGCGGGTGCTGGAACTGCGATGAGCGCGCCGGTGTACCGGGACGCGGACGCGCCGGTCGCGGACCGGGTGCGGGACCTGCTCGGCCGGATGACGCTCGCCGAGAAGGTCGGGCAGGTCAATCAGCGCCTGTACGGCTGGGACGCCTACGAGCGGATGGCCGCCGGGGAGTTCCGGCTGACGGAGGCGTTCCGCGCGGAGGTCGCCGCGTACGACGGGATGGGCGCCCTGTACGGGTTTCAGCGCGCCGATCCGTGGTCGGGCGTGACCTTCGCGGACGGGATCGCGGCGGCGGACGCGGCCGGCGTGGCCGACGCGGTGCAGCGGCACGTCGTCGAGGGGACCCGGCTCGGCATCCCGGTCCTGATGGTCGAGGAGGTGCCGCACGGGCATCAGGCGCTCGACGGCACGGTCCTGCCGGTGAACCTGGCCGTGGGCGCCTCCTGGGACCCCGGCCTGTACGAGGCGGCAGCCGCCGCCGCTGCCGCCGAACTCCGTTCCCGAGGCGGTCACTTGGCGCTCGTCTCAGCGCTCGACCTGGTGCGCGATCCGCGCTGGGGGCGGGCCGAGGAGTGCTTCGGCGAGGACCCGTACCTGGCCGCCCGGTTCACCGAGGCGCTGGTGCGGGGGATGCGGTCGGAGGGCGTCGGCGTCGTGCTGAAGCACTTCGCCGGGCAGGGCGCGACGGTCGGGGGCCGCAACAGCGCGGCGACCGAGCTGGGCGTGCGCGAGCTGCACGAGATCCATCTGGCGGCGGCCATTGCGGGCGTGCGGGCCGGGGCGGCGGGGGTGATGGCCGCGTACAACGAGTTCGACGGCCTGCCGTGCGCCGCGAACCCGTACCTGCTGACCGAACTCCTGCGGGAGCGTTGGGAGTTCGACGGGATCGTGATGGCGGACGGCTGCGCCCTCGACCGGCTGACGCGGCTGGCCGGGGACCCGGTGGCGGCGGGCGCCATGGCGCTGCCGGCCGGAACCGATCTGAGCCTGTGGGACGGCGCCTTCCCCCGGCTCGGGGAGGCCGTCGAGCGCGGCCTGGTGGCAGAGGCGGCGCTGGACGCGGCGGTGGCACGCGTCCTCACCCTCAAGTTCCGGCTCGGCCTGTTCGAGAACCCGTACGTGGACGAGCGCGAACCCCGCCCGGACGCGCGGGAGTTGAGCGAGCGGCTTGCCCGCGCCTCCGTGACGCTCGTCGGCCACGACACCCGGACGCTGCCGCTCGGGCCCGATGTGCGCCGGATCGCGGTGATCGGCCCGAACGCCGACTCGGTGCCGCAGCAGATCGGCGACTACACGGCGCCGCAGCGGCCCGGCACCGGCGTCACGGTGCTCGACGGGATCCGGGCCGCCGCGGGGCCTGAGCGCGAGGTGACGTACGCGCGCGGCTGCGAGCTGGTCGGCGGCGACCTCTCCGGGCAGGCGCACGCGGTGGTGACGGCGGCGGGCGCGGACGTGGCGGTGCTCGTGCTCGGCGGGTCGAGCGCCCGGGAGGCCGACACCCGCTTCGAGGCGAACGGCGCGGCCGTCGTCACCTCGGGCAACCCGGCCGGCATGACCTGCGGCGAGGGCGTCGACCTCGCCGACCTCGCGCTTCCCGCGGGCCAGGCGGCGCTGTTCGACGCCGTGGCCGCGACCGGGGTGCCGGTCGTCGTGGTCCTGGTGCAGGGCCGCCCGCACGCGCTCCCGGAACGGTTCGACCGGGCGGCGGGCGTGCTGTGCGCCTGGTACCCGGGGCCGTGGGGCGGGCGCGCCGTCGCCGACGTGCTGTTCGGGGCCGTGGCGCCCTCGGGGCGGCTGCCGGTGTCGGTGCCCCGCTCGGCGGCGCAGCTCCCCGTCTTCTACAACGGCAAGGACCACGGCTACCGCGGCTATGTCGACCAGCCGGCGACGGCCCGGCACGCGTTCGGGCACGGCCTGTCGTACGGCACGGTCCGCTATGGCGCCCCGCGCCTGAGCCGGTCCACCGTGTCCGCCGCGGATCCCGCGCTGACCTGCACGGTCGCGGTCGAGCACACCGGCGGGGCCGCCGTGCGGGAGACGGTGCAGCTGTATGTGCGACGGCGGTCGGGGGGCTCGTCGTGGCCCCGGGTGCGGGAGCTGCGCGGGTTCGCGCAGGTCGATCTCGGGCCGGGTGAGCGCCGCGAGGTGGTCTTCGAGGTGGGCGCCGAGACCCTGGCCTCGGTGGGGCGGGATCTGGAACTCGTGGTGGAGCCGGGCGAGTTGGTTCTGGAGACCGGGCCGGCGTCCGATCGCACCCGGGGCGCGGAGCTGACCGTGGTGCGGGGCATATCGTGAACCCCATGTCACGCACTGCCCCCACCTGCCCCTGCGGGCTCCCGCAGGCCTACGAGAACTGCTGCGGCCGGTACCACTCCGGCGAGGCCGCCGCGCCGACCGCCGAGGCCCTGATGCGGTCGCGCTACGCGGCCTTCGTCCGGCAGGACGGTCCGTATCTGCTGCGCACCTGGCACCCGGACACCCGGCCGCCGGTGGTCGATTTCGCCGACGCGCCTCGGTGGACCGGGCTGGAGATCGTGGAGACCGGGGACGGTTCGGCGTTCCATCAGCGCGGGACCGTGACGTTCCGGGCGCGTTATCGGGGCGGGGTGCTGCATGAGCGGAGTCGGTTCGTGCGGGTGGATGGTGCCTGGGTCTATGTGGACGGCGACTTCATCGAGTAGGGCTCGTCGTCGGGTGCGGGTGCGTGGGGGCTGGTCGCGCAGTTCCCCGCGCCCCTGATGGGTCCTCGTTCGGCTGCCGGCCGGTGGCCGCTTCTCGCGCAGTTCCCCGCGCCCCTGGGTCGCACGTCGGCTGCCGGCCGGTGGCCGCTTCTCGCGCAGTTCCCCGCGCCCCTGGGTCGCACGTCGGCTGCCGGCCGGTGGCCGCTTCTCGCGCAGTTCCCCGCGCCCCTGAGGCATGCGCTTCGCGCAGCCTCCCCCTGAGGCTGCGCTCCGCGCGCCTCTGAGGAGGGGCAGGTGGTGCGCCTCTGAGGAAGGGCGGGTGGCGCGCCTCTGGGGAAGGGCGGGTGATGCGCCTCTGGGGAGGGGCGGGTGGCGTGCCTCTGATGAGATGGCGCACGCAGTGCGCATCTCAGGGGCGCGGGGAACTGCGCGACCAGCCACGACGAGAGCCGCGGCCGGGCGGTCAGGGGGCGAGGATGTCCAGTTCCTGCAAGGCGCCCTCGGCGATTTCCCGGGTCAGGGACTCGGCGCGGGCCGCGTCGCCCTCGCGCACGGCGTCCGCGACCCGTACGTGGAGGGTGACCGCCGCCGGGTCCGGGTCCTCGAACATGACCTGGTGATGGGTGCGGCCCGAGAGGACCTCGGCGACCAGATCGCCGAGATGGGCGAACATCTCGTTGCCGGAGGCGTTCAGCACCGTGCGGTGGAACTCGATGTCGTGGATCAGGTACTTCTCCAGCTGCTGCCCGCGTGACGTGGCCACCATGCCCAGCGCGCACTCGGTGAGCCGCGCGCACTGCTCGGCCGTGGCGTGCCGGGCGGCGAGCCCCGCCGCCACCGGCTCCACCGCCGAGCGCAGCACCGTGAGCGAGCGCAGCTGGCGGGGCCGGTCGGTGCCGGCCAGGCGCCAGCGGATGACCCGCGGGTCGTAGACGTTCCACTCCGGCGCCGGCAGCACCGTCACGCCCACCCGGCGCCGCGAGGTCACCAGGTTCATCGACTCCAGGACCCGTACCGCCTCGCGCATCACCGAACGCGACACCTCGAACCGCTGCGCCAGTTCGTCCGTGCGCAACACGCTCCCCGCCGGGTACTCCCCCGAGGTGATGGCGGGACCGAGGCTGTCCAGTACACGGGCGTGCAGCCCACGGTCCTGAGTGGTCATGGGAAAAGACTAGCCCGGCCCTCAAAGGTCTGACTTATAGATCACACCCTCTTGAATTTGTCCGACCTATTGAGTTTGAGTGTCGTACAACAGCGATGTCGATGAAGACAGACAGCGAGGCAGCACAGCGATGAGCACCCCCCACGTCGTCGTGGTCATGGGCGTGGCAGGTACCGGCAAGACGACGATCGGTCCCCTGCTCGCCGAGCGGCTCGGCGTTCCCTACGCCGAGGGCGACGACTTCCACCCCGAGGCCAACATCGCCAAGATGTCGGCCGGCACCCCCCTGACCGACGACGACCGCTGGCCCTGGCTGGACGCCATCGGCGAGTGGGCGCACGGCCGGGCGGGGCTCGGCGGGGTGGCCTCCAGCTCCGCGCTGAAGCGGGCCTACCGCGACCGGCTGCGGGCGGCGGCCCCCGGGGTGGTCTTCGTCCACCTCACCGGCGACCGCGCGCTCATCGAGGACCGGATGTCGCACCGGCAGGGTCACTTCATGCCGACCGCGCTGCTCGACTCGCAGTTCGCCACGCTCCAGCCGCTCGGGCCGGACGAGGCGGGCGTCGAGGTCGATGTCGCGGGCTCCCCGGAGGAGATCGCCGACCGGGCCGTGCTGGCCCTGGCCGCGCTCGACTCCGCCCCCACGGACCAGTAGGCCCGCTCTCCCTCTCCCCCCGTAAGTCCCCCTCCCCCCATTCACGTACAAGGGATCAGCCGTGACCAGTCTCAGCGTCGAGATGCTGGCAGCGGACGCCGTCGAGCCGATCACCTCCGCTGGCCATGCCCAGCTCGGGATCGCCGTGCTCGCCGGCATCGCCGTCATCGTCCTGCTCATCACGAAGTTCAAGGTCCACGCCTTCCTGGCGCTGACCATCGGCTCGCTCGCGCTCGGCGCGTTCGCCGGGGCCCCGCTCGACAAGGTGATCACCAGCTTCAGCGGCGGACTCGGCTCCACCGTGGCCGGTGTCGGTGTGCTGATCGCGCTCGGCGCGATCCTCGGCAAGCTGCTCGCCGACTCAGGCGGCGCCGACCAGATCGTCGACACCATCCTGGCCAAGGCCGGGAAGTCGGGCGGGAAGGCCATGCCGTGGGCGATGGTCCTGATCGCCGCCGTGATCGGCCTGCCGCTCTTCTTCGAGGTCGGCATCGTGCTGCTGATCCCGGTCGTGCTGATGGTCGCCAAGCGCGGCAACTACTCGCTGATGCGCATCGGCATCCCGGCCCTCGCCGGCCTGTCCGTCATGCACGGTCTGATCCCGCCGCACCCCGGCCCGCTCGTCGCGATCGACGCGGTCCACGCCAATCTCGGCATCACTCTCGCGCTCGGCATCGTCGTCGCGATCCCCACGGTGATCATCGCCGGTCCGGTGTTCTCGAAGTACGCCGCCAAGTGGGTCGACGTCTCCGCTCCCGACAAGATGATCCCGGCCCGCGCCTCCGAGCAGCTGGAGAAGCGCCCCAGCTTCGGCGCCTCCGTCGTCACCATCCTGCTGCCGGTCGTGATGATGCTGGCCAAGGCCCTGGTCGACATCGTCGTGGACAACCCCGACGCCACCGTCCAGCGCACCTTCGACGTGATCGGCAACCCGTTGACGGCCCTGCTCGTCGCCGTCGTCGTGGCCATGTTCACCCTGGGCCGGGCCGCCGGCTTCACCAAGGGCAAGCTGCAGGAGACCACCGAGAAGTCCCTCGCCCCGATCGCCGGTGTGCTGCTCATCGTCGGCGCGGGCGGCGGCTTCAAGCAGACCCTGATCGACTCCGGTGTCGGCCAGATGGTCCTGGACATCTCCAAGGACTGGTCGATCCCGACCCTGCTGCTCGCCTGGCTGATCGCCGTCGTCATCCGTCTCGCCACCGGCTCGGCCACCGTCGCGACGGTCTCCGCCGCCGGACTCGTCGCGCCTCTCGCGGCCGGCATGACCGACACGCACACGGCGCTGCTCGTCCTCGCGATCGGCGCGGGTTCGCTCTTCTTCAGCCATGTCAACGACGCCGGGTTCTGGCTGGTCAAGGAGTACTTCGGGCTCAGCGTCGGGCAGACCGTGAAGACCTGGTCGGTCATGGAGACGATCATCTCCGTGGTCGCCGGTGGCCTGGTGCTGTTGTTGTCGCTGGTTCTGTAACCACCACAGGTGACGTACGGAACAGGGCGGTCCGGCTGTGTCCGGGCCGCCCTTTCCGCTGCCCGCACAGGTCAGGGCAGCCACTCGCCGTGTTCCCGCTCCGCCCACTCCCGTCGTACGAAGCCGGTGCGCATCCCCGCGCGGGACTCCGGGTCGCCGACGGCCATGCCGATGTGCCCGGCGACGACGATGCCGAGCGCGAGGGCCAGCCAGTCGTGCACGAAGGTGCTGCCGGTGCGCCAGGCCAGCGGCGCGAGGTGCGTGAACCACATCAGCAGGCCGGTGCCGAGCATCACCAGGACGGCGCCGGCCAGCCAGGACGCCCACAGTTTCTGGCCCGCGTTGAACTTCCCCGCCGGGCGCGGGCCCGGCCGGCGCCGCACCGCCGCCCGCAGCCACACCCTGTCGTGGCGGCCGAACCGGTTGAGGCGGCTCAGGTCCGCGCGGAAGGCGCGGGAGGCGAGGCCGAGCAGGAACGGCGCCGGGAGCAGCAGTCCCGACCATTCGTGGACGGTGACGACGAGGGCGCGGCGTCCGACGAGTTCGGCGAGCTGGGGGAGGTAGAGGCAGGCCGCGGAGGCCACGCACAGGCCCATCAGGGCGGCCGTCGTGCGGTGCACCCAGCGTTCGGCCGGGGTGAACCGGCGGACGCGGTCGTGGGGTTCAGCCGGTGGGTGCATCGCCGCGTCCGTTCGACCGGCCGACCCAGGCGTCGACGTCGTATCCACGGTCCTCCCAGTAGCCGGGCCGCACCTCGTCGGTCACGGTGATGCCGGAGAGCCACTTCGCGGATTTGTAGAAGTACATCGGCGCCACATAGAGCCGCACCGGGCCGCCGTGGGTGTGCCCGAGGTCCTTGTCCTGCATGCGCAGCGCCACCAGGACGTCGTCGCGGCGCGCCTGCTGGAGGGTGAGGCTCTCGCTGTACGCGCCGTCGAAGCAGGTCAGCCGGACGGCCCTGGCGGTCGGGCGGACGCCCGCATCGGCCAGGATCCGGGAGAGTCTGACGCCCTCGAAGGGGGTGTGCGGCACCCGCCAGCCGGTGACGCACTGGACGTCGCGCAGCAGGCGGGTCTGCGGCAGGGCCCGCAGTTCGGGGAGCGTGTAGGTGGTGGGGCGGTCGACGAGGCCGTCGACGGTGAGCCGGTAGTTCCGCTCGTCCTTGTGCGGGACGGAGGCGGTGACCGAGTAGTAGCGGAAACCGCCGCCGGCCGGGAGCAGGCCCGTGACGCCGGTGGGGTCCTTGGAGGTGACGCTCTCCACGGCGCGCTGGAGGGCGGGGGCGGCGGCGACGCCCAGGGCGCCGGCGCCGAGCATCCCGATGATGAGGCGCCGGCCCACCGGGGTGCCGGGGTCTTCGTTCGTGCCTGGGTCGTCGTGCGGGTCCACGTCGTGATTCGAGCACGTTCGGTGCGGCCGGGACCAGGGTTCGGGCCGGGCCGTCAGGGTTCCGTCACCTTTCGCGGGGGCCGGGCGCGGGGGCGGGTGGGCGTTCGTCGGCGGGTGCGGGGTGCGTCGTGGCTGGTCGCGCCGTTCCCCGCGCCCCTGAGGCAGGCGCTTCGCGTCGCCTCCCCTTCGCGTTCTACGAGGTGCTCTTCTTCTCCAGCTGGAAGGCCTCGTTGCCCAGGCCGATCCGGGCGTGGGCCGCCGGGTTGCGGCGGCGGAGGACCAGGCTGTGGGCGACGCCGGCCAGGGCGGCCAGCAGGATCAGGCCGGGGAGCAGCCAGTTCAGGGCCGAGTCGGGGCCGGAGCCGACCAGGACGTCGAAGTCCTTGACCGTGTAGCCCGCGATGACCAGCAGGGCGATGCCCGACACCGCGGAGGCGGCGAGTCGCCAGGCCTGGGCGGCAGCCGCCCCGCGCCGGACGAAGAAGACGATGACCGCGACCGACGCGACGGCCATGAGCAGGATGACGCCGAGGGCGCCCACGTTGCCGCCCCAGGTGAACAGGCGCAGGACGGGCGCCGTCGGGTCCCCCGCGGCGCCGGAGTCGGTGACGGCGAAGGCCAGGACGACGACCGCCGCGATGACCGTCTGGAGCACCGAACCGGCGCCGGGCGCCCCGCTCGCGCTGTGGGTGCGGCCGAAGACGGCGGGCAGCAGCCCCTCGCGGCCCATGGCGAACGCGTACCGCGCGACGACGTTGTGGAAGCTGAGCATCGCCGCGAACATGCCGGTGATGAACAGGACGTGCACGACGTCCGTGAAGGTGGCGCCGAGCCGGTCCTCGGTGAGGCCGAAGAGCAGGCCCGCCGACTGCTTCCGGGCCTGGCCGACGATCCCCGAGGGGCCGGTGGCGACCGTGAGCGCCCAGGAGCTGATCGCGAAGAACACGGCGACGCCGCCCACCGCGAGGTACATCACGCGCGGGACGAGGATGTGCGGGCGGCTGGTCTCCTCCGCGTACACCGGCGCCTGCTCGAAGCCCGCGAACGCCGCGATGCAGAAGCACAGGGCGGTGCCGACGCCGACCCCGGAGAGCGTGTCGGGGTTGAAGGCGTGCAGGGAGGCGCCCTCCTTGCCGGGGTCGCCGAGCGCCGCGATGTCGAAGATCACCACGAGGGCGACCTCGATGAGGAGCAGCACTCCGAGCACCCGCGCGTTGATGTCGATCTTCAGCAGGCCGCAGACGGCGACCACGGCGACGGCCACCAGCGCCGGGATCCACCAGGCGATCTGTACATCCAGGTGTTCCTGGGCGAGGGCGGACACCTCGAAGCCGAAGATCCCGAAGATGCCGACCTGGAAGGAGCTGTAGGCGAGGAGGGCGACGAGCGCCGCCGCGGATCCGGCGGTCGGGCCGAGGCCGCGGGTGATGTACGCGTAGAACGCGCCGGCGTTGTGCACGTGCCGGCTCATCTCCGCGTAGCCGACGCTGAACAGCGCGAGGACGACGCCGAGCACGAGGAAGAGCAGCGGCTGCCCGACCGCGCCGACCACGGCGAACGTGGTCGGCATGACGCCGGCCACCACCATGAGCGGCGCCGTCGCGGCGAGCACGGAGAGCAGCAGGCCCGCCGTGCCGAGGCGGCCGGCCCGCAGCGCGCTCTCCTCTCCCCGGTAGGTCGCTATGCCGGGCTCCGGCGCGGTGTCGGTGGTTCTCGAACTGCCCGTGGTCATCGCGGGTGGGTTCCTTCCGGTCCGGTGGATGCTGGTCGCTAGACCGCGCCGAGCGCGGCGTCGCGCGCGGCGCGGAACGCCGCGTACGGTTCCTGGTCGCCGTACGACCACGGGGCCCGCGTGACGTGCGGTCCTATGCGGTGGAACAGGGCGGCCGCCTCGACCGGCCGGCCCTCGCAGTACTTGGCGTGGGCGAGGAAGTTCAGGTCGATGCGGCCGCGCGGGTGCACGACTCCGGCCCGGTCGTGGGGGTCGCCCCACTCCAGCCACCAGTCGAAGGCGGCCTTCATGACCAGCCGGGCGCGCCGTCCGGCCCAGTGCCCGGAGCGTTTCGGGTCGCCGGGCAGCACGCCCGCGCGCGCGAGCACCCGGAACCGCTCCGCGTGCGCGACGACCGGGACCACGGCGAGCGGCGAGCCGGGCGGGGCCTGCTCGGCGGCCCAGGCGGCGAAGTCGTACACCTCGTGCAGCGGGTCCTGGCCGGCGTCGGGGCGCCGCTCGGCGAGCCGGGCGACCATCAGGTGGTGGGCGTGGTGGTGCGCGGGATGCCGGTGGCGGACCTCGTCGAAGAGCCGTACGACGTCCTCCTCGCGGCCGACCGCCCGCTCCAGGTGGAGCAGGCCGAGCCAGGGGGTGGGGTCGTCGGGCACCCGTGCCGCCGCGTCGAGACAGGCGTCCCGGGCCCGGTCGGGGCGGGTCTTCCCGGCGACGGCGCGGTGCACGGTGGCGAGGGCGAGGAGGACGTGGGCGTCGGTGGACTCGGGTTCGACGAGCCGCCAGTCACCGGCCCAGGCGAGCGCGGTGGACTCCCGGGCGAGCCCCATGACGCGGTGGCCGCGGCGGTCCCAGTCGTCGCCGGTGGCGGCGAGCAGCGCGCGGGCCTCGGTCCAGCGGCCCTGGGCGAGGGCCGTGCGGGCGGCCACGAGGTCGTGGTCGTCGAGTGCGGGGTCGCCGAAGCCGACGGGGTGCCCGGGCCTCCTGCGGGAGCGCCCGAGCGGAGGCGGAGGCGGGGGTGGGGGCACCGCGACGGTTCCTCTACGGCTCTGCGGATCTCGGCAGATCTCTTCGGCTCCGCGCGACGCTGCGCGGCCAGGTCGATGATCACGGACAGCAAAGCGGTAGCGGGCACTCCACGTCAAGGGTGATCAGGTGACGGAGTTCACCAACTGACCTATGGCATATGCGAGTTGCTGTTATTGCTCTTTCAACATGCCACGTCAGAGGGGGAGTTGAGCTGGTTACACGAGTACAGGATGGCGGCGCACGGCCGGGTGCGGGCGCGCTCTCGTGGGGCGTGGGGCGCCGCGGGGCGCTATGGTCGGCCCATACCCACCCCTGCTCGTCCAGCCCGTAGTCCGTAGAGGTGCGCAGCGTGTCGGTCCTCGTCCTCGTCCTCGCCGTGAGCGCGGCGTTCTGCCTGGGCACCGGTTTCGTCCTCCAGCAGAACGCGGCGGCGCACGCCCCGCTGGGGGACTTCCTCTCCCCGCGCCTGCTCCTCGATCTGGTGCGGGTGCCGCGCTGGCTCGGCGGCATAGGGCTGATGGTGTGCGGCATGGTGCTCGGTGCGATCGCGCTCGGGCAGGGCGAGCTCACCCTGGTGGAGCCGCTGCTCGCCACCAATCTGCTGTTCGCGCTGATGCTGTCGCGCCGGCAGACCAGACAGCCCCTCGGCCGGCAGGGCTGGGCGGGTCTGTTGCTGCTCGCGGGCGGGGTCACGGCGTTCATCGTGGCCGGGCAGCCGCGCGGCGGCAGCGCGGTGACGGATCCGCTGCGCCACTGGCTGATCATCGGCGTGATGGTCGGCACGGCCCTGCTGCTGGCGGCGCTCGCCAAGCGGTCGCGGCTGAGCCCGGGCCCGGCGCTGCTCGCGGTGGCCGCCGGGCTGCTGTACGGGGTCCAGGACGCGCTCACCCGGGTGTGCGGGCAGCGGTTCTCGGCCGGGGGTCTCTCGGCGGTGCTCACCGGCTGGCAGCCGTACGCGGTGATCGCCCTCGGGGTGACCGGGCTCGTCCTCGTGCAGAGCGCCTTCGAGACGGCGCCGCTGCGGATGTCGCTGCCCGCGCTGACCGCCGCGCAGCCGCTGGCCGGGATCGTGTGCGGGGTGGGGTTCCTCGGGGACCGGCTGCGCACCGACACCGGGGCGCTGGCCTGGGAGGCGGCCGGGCTGGCCGGGATCGTGGTGGGCGTGGTGCTTCTCGGGCTGCATCCCGCGATGCCGGGCACGGCCGCGCGGGGGCGGGAGCGGGCGGGAGCCGGGGTCTAGGCAGGGCGGGGTGCGTGGTCGGGTGCCGGGTGCGTCGTGGCTGGTCGCGCGGTTCCCTGCGCCCGGCGCGTAGCCTCCCCGGCATGAGTTCCGCTGAAGAGATTCTGGACATCGTCGACGAGCACGACAACGTCGTCGGGCAGGCCCCGCGCGGCGAGGCGTACGCGCGGGGGCTGCGTCACCGGTGCGCGTTCATCCTGGCGCGGAACCCGGCCGGCGAGGTGTTCGTGCACCGGCGCACCGCCACCAAACTGGTCTTCCCCGGGATGTACGACATGTTCGTCGGGGGTGTCGTCGGCGCGGGCGAGACCTACGACGAGGCCGCGCTGCGCGAGGCCGAGGAGGAGCTGGGGGTCAGCGGGCTGCCGCAGCCGACCCCGCTGTTCCGGTTCCTGTACGAGGGTGACGGCTCGCGGGGTTCCTGGTGGTCGGCCGTGTACGAGGTCACCTTCGATCTTCCGGTGCGGCCGCAGGCCGAGGAGATCGACTGGCACGCGTTCCTCGGCCTGGACGAGCTGGAGGCGCGGCTCGGCGAGTGGGCGTGGACGCCGGACGGGCTGGCCGCCTTCGACCGGTGGCGGGCGCACCGGTGACCCGCGGGTAGTGTCCTGTCAGTGATCGATTTCGTACGCAGCATCCGCCTCTGGTTCGCGCCCGAGCGGATCAGGGACGAGGGCGATACGCCCGACTACCGCTTCTCGCTCGCCAACGAGCGGACCTTTCTCGCCTGGGTGCGGACGGCGCTCGCGCTGATCGGCGGCGGGTTCGCGGTGGACCAGTTCCTGCCCGATCTGCGGTGGGGGTGGCGGGTGGGGCTCGCGCTGGCGCTGCTCGCGTCCGGGGTGCTCTGTTCGCTGCGGGCCGTGAGTCACTGGGTGCGGTGCGAGCGGGCGATGCGGCGGGGCGAGGATCTGCCCGCCTCGCGCTTTCCCGCCGTGCTCAGTGTCGTGGTGGCGCTGGTCGCCGTGGCCATGGTCGTGGTGGTGCTCGTGGGCTGGGAGGGGTGACGGGTGGCCGGGACGGCCGGGCGTGATCCCGGGTTGCAGCCGGCCCGGACCCGGCTGGCGTGGCGGCGCACCACGCTGTCGTGCACCGTGGCGGCCGTGCTCGCCGTCAAGACCGTGCTGCACGGGGAGGCCGGGGCGGTCGAGTGGACGGCTGCCGCGCTGGTGCTTGTGGTGTGGCTGGGGTTTCTGGCCGTGGCGCATCGCCGGATCACCGGGCTGGCGCTGCACGAGGTGGCTCCGCCGGTGATGTCGGTGCGGGGGGCTGTGACGGCGACGTTGTGCACGGTGGCGCTGGCCGTCTTCGCGGTGGCCCTGGTGGTGTGACCCCCCGCGGCCCGGTGGCGGCCGACCGCGCAGTTCCCCGCGCCCCTGGGTTGTCGTCCACCTGCGGCCCGGCGGCCGCTTCTCGCGCAGTTCCCCGCGCCCCTAGGTTGTTCGTCGACTGACGGCCGGTGGCCGCTTCTCGCGCAGTTCCCCGCGCCCCTGGGTTGTCGTCCACCTGCGGCCCGGCGGCCGCTTCTCGCGCAGTTCCCCGCGCCCCTGAGGCAGGCGCTTCGCGCCGCCTCTCCTTGAGGCGGCGATCCGCGCGCCTCTCTCCCGCTGGAGGCCAAGGTTCGCGGGGCTTCCCGTCGGAGGCGGGGGCCTGTTGATGAGATGGCGCACGCAGTGCGCATCTCAGGGGCGCGGGGAACTGCGCGAGAAGCGGCCACCGGGCCGCGGACGGAGAACGGAAACGGGGCAGAGCCCTTTCGTGCGGCCCGGGGCGTGGGCCACGGTTAGAACGATCACGTTTCCGTCTGGCACTGGACGACATACCGACTGGTCGGCATGATGAGTCGCAACCGTCCCGGATTCTCGGAGGACCACGATGAGTCACCCACCAGGCCTCGACCTCGACCAGCTGCGCGCCCACCTCGATCGCGAGCGGCCCGGCCTGGTCGGCGGGCCGCTGTCCGGGCGGCTCATCGAGGGCGGGCGGTCCAATCTCACGTACGAGGTGAGCGACGGCACGTCGAAGTGGGTGGTCCGCCGCCCGCCGCTCGGCCACGTGCTGGCCACCGCGCACGACATGAAGCGCGAGCACCGGGTCATCGCCGCGCTGCACGACACCCCGGTACCGGTGCCCGAGGCGCTGCTGCTGTGCGAGGACGACAGCGTGGTCGGAGCGCCGTTCTACGTCATGGAGTTCGTCGACGGCACGCCCTACCGGACCGCGGAGCAGCTCGCCCCGCTCGGCGCCGAGCGGACCCGCGCCGCGGTGCTCGGCCTCGTCGACACCCTGGTCGATCTGCACGCGGTGGACCCGGCCGAGTCGGGTCTCGGCGACTTCGGCCGGCCCGACGGCTTCCTCGACCGCCAGCTGCGGCGCTGGGGCAAGCAGCTGGACGCCTCCCGCAACCGCGAGCTGCCCGGCATCGACGAGCTGCACGCGGCCCTCGGGCGCTCGCTGCCCGGCTCCCCCGCCCCGACGATCGTGCACGGCGACTACCGGCTGGACAACGTCCTGGTCCGGCAGGATGCCGACGGCGTCGACCGGATCAAGGCCGTGCTCGACTGGGAGATGTCGACGCTCGGCGATCCGCTGACCGACCTGGGCCTGCTGGCGATGTACAGCGCCCGGCTCGAACTGCCCGACTCCCCCATCTCCACGACCGCCTCGGCCGCCGGGCACCCGGCCCCGGCCGAGCTGATCGAGCGGTACGCCGCGCGCTCGGGGCGCGACGTGTCCGCGGTCTCCTGGTACACGGCGTTCGCCTGGTTCAAGCTCGCCGTGATCCTCGAGGGCATCCACTACCGCTACACGCTCGGTCAGACGGTCGGCGCCGGGTTCGACCGGATCGGCGAGCTGGTCCCGGTCTTCATCGAGCACGGCACCGACACCCTCCAGAAAGGCTGACGCGCATCATGGACTTCGCATTCGACGCCCGTACCGAGGAGCTGCGCGGCAAGCTCCTCGCCTTCATGGACGAGCACGTCCACCCGGCCGAGGCGGTCGCCGCCGAGCAGCGCGCCGCGCTGGGCTCGCCGTGGGAGACCCCGGCCGTGGTCGAGGACCTGAAGGCCGAGGCACGTCGGCAGGGCCTGTGGAATCTCTTCCTGCCCGATGCCGAGCACGGCGCCGGGCTCACCAACCTCCAGTACGCGCCGCTGGCCGAGATCACCGGCCGCAGCCCGCAGTTGGCGCCGACCGCGCTGAACTGCGCGGCCCCCGACACCGGGAACATGGAGGTGCTCGCCCAGTTCGGTGACGACGCGCAGAAGAAGCAGTGGCTTGAGCCGCTGCTCGCCGGGGAGATCCGCTCCGCGTTCGCGATGACCGAGCCGGAGGTCGCCTCCTCCGACGCCACGAACATCACGACCCGGATCGAGCGCGACGGCGACGACTACGTCATCACGGGCCGGAAGTTCTACATCTCCGGCGCGATGAACCCGAACTGCAAGATCTTCATCGTGATGGGCAAGACCGACCCCGACGGCCCCGACATCCGCCGCCAGCAGTCGATGGTGCTCGTGCCGCGCGACACCCCGGGTGTGGAAGTACGGCGCGCCATGACGGTGTTCGGGTACGAGGACCACTGGCACGGCGGGCACGCCGAGGTGATCTTCGATCAGGCCCGGGTGCCGGCGAGCAACCTGATCGGCGAGGAGGGCGGCGGCTTCGGCATCGCCCAGGCGCGGCTCGGTCCGGGCCGCATCCACCACTGCATGCGGCTGATCGGCATGGCCGAGCGGGCCATCGACCTGATGTGCCAGCGGGCCGTGGCGCGCACCGCGTTCGGCAAGCCGCTCGCCCAGCAGGGCGTCGTGCAGGAGTGGATCGCCGACGCGCGGGTGGCCGTGGAGCAGTTGCGGCTGCTGGTGCTCAAGACGGCCTGGCTGATGGACACCGTGGGCAACCGGGGCGCCCACACCGAGATCCAGTCCATCAAGATCGCGACTCCGCGGACCGTGGTCGACATCATCGACAAGGCGGTGCAGTTGTACGGGGCCGGTGGGGTGTCGCAGGACTATCCGCTGGCGGAGCTGTGGGCGGGGGCGCGGACGCTGCGCTTGGCCGACGGCCCGGACGAGGTGCACCAGCGGTCGCTGGCCCGGCGGGAGTTGAAGCGGTTCCTGTAGGTCTCGTCGTCGGGCGCGGGTGATCTGTGGCTGGTCGCGCAGTTCCCCGCGCCCCTTGAGGCTGCGCCCCCGGACGAACCTCAATAACCGCCGCCCGCCGTATGGTCCGCCAGGGCCAGGCGACGCAGGAAGCAGCGCACGCGCAGGGCTCCGCGGGACAGCAGCCGGACGGCGGCCGGGACGCGCGGCGCGTAGGCGGAGGTCCAGAGGGCGGGTACATGATCCATGCCCACCAGGCTCCGGGCCTCCGGACTCCCCGTCCAACAGATCGTTTCGCTCGGACCCATCCATAGAATCGATGGGTGGAGATACGTCAGCTGCGCCACTTCGTGGCGGTCGTGAACGAGGGCAGTTTCACCGCGGCGGCCCGTGCCGAGCTCATCGTGCAGTCCGCGCTCAGCACGTCGGTCCGCAATCTGGAGCGCGAGCTGGGCGCGGAGCTGTTCGACCGTACGGGCCGCCGGGTCGTGCTCACCGAGGCCGGCCGCGCGCTGCTCCCGCAGGCGCGGCAGGTGCTCGCGGGCGCCGAGGCCGCGAGGGAGGCCGTGGCGCAGGTGTCGGGGCTCGGTACGGGGCGCGTGGCGATCGGCACCATCCAGACGCTGACCAGTGTGGACCTGGCGGCCGAACTCGCCGCGTTCCACCGGGAGTTCCCCGGGATCCAGGTGTCGGTGCGGGAGGCGCCGGTGGCGGAGCTGACGGACGGGCTGCGGGCCGGCGAACTGGACCTGGCGTTCCTCGCGCCCGACGCGCGGCGCCTGCCGGACGGACTGACGGCGTTCGGGACCTGGCGCGAGGACCTGGTGCTCGTCACCGCGCCCGGTCATCCGCTCGCGACGGCCGGGCGCACGCTCATCAAGGATCTGGCGGACGAGCCGTTCATCGACTTCAAGGCGGGTACGGGCCTCGAGTCCGCGGTGCGCAGGCTCGCCGCGCACTGCGGGCTTGAGCGCCGCATCACCTGTGACGTGACCCAGATCGGGCTGCTCGTGGATCTCGTACGGGCCGGGATCGGGGTGGCGATCGTGCCGCGGCGGATCGGGGAGGCGGCGGGGCTGCCGTGCGTGTCCATCCGGCAGCCCGAGCCCGGCCGGACCGTGGTGCTCGCGGGGCGGGCGCCCCGGCCGCGCAATCCGGCGGCCGGGGCGCTGCTGCGCAGGCTTACGGCCGCAGTGCCCGCAGCAGCAACTCCGCCAGCTGGTCCGCGAGTTGCTGCGGGGTGAGCGGGCCGTCGGGGCGGTACCAGGTGGAGAGGTGGTGGACCGAGCCGAAGTGGTAGTCCACCACCAGGTCCGCGGAGGTCTCCGGGGAGAAGACGCCGGTCCGCTGGCCCTCCTCGATGAGCGCCCGGAACCGCTCGTGGTAGCGGCGCCGCTCCGCCCGTACCTGCTTGTTCTTCTCGGGGCTGAGGTGGTGCATGGAGCGGAAGAAGATGGCCGCGTCGTCGAGGTTCTCGATGGTGGTGACGACGACGTCGGCCGCCGCCTCGCGCAGCCGCTGCTCGACCGGTTCGTCCCGGTCGGCGAAGGCGTCGAGCCGGTCCTGCTGGAGGCGGAGCAGACGCGCGTACACCTCGTGCAGCAGATCGTCCTTGGAGCCGAAGTAGTGGTAGAGGGCGCCCTTGGTGACGCCCGCGGCCTCCACGATCTCCTGGACCGAGGTGCGGTCGTAGCCCTGCTCGGCGAAGAGCCGGGTGGCGGCCGCGAGGAGGCGCTGCGGAACGGGTGTGCCGTCGCCGCCCGTCGTCGTCCTGGGCACTGCCGCCACCTGCCTTTCGCTGTCGACTAACCGTGTGCGGAGGGAGAACGCAGCTCCCGTCGGAGGATCTTCCCACTTGCCGTCTTGGGCAGCTCGCGCAGGACCTCCACCTCCCGCGGATATTTGTACGCCGCGAGCCGGTCCTTGCAGTAGGCAGCCAGCTCGTCGGGGGTCGCCTCCGCGCCGGGGCGCAGACTGACGTAGGCCTTCACGGTCTCACCGCGGTAGGCGTCGGGGATGCCGACGACGGCGGCCTCCCGGACGCCGGGGTGGGTGTAGAGGACGTCCTCGACTTCGCGCGGCCACACCTTGAAGCCGGACGCGTTGATCATGTCCTTCTTGCGGTCGACGACGTACAGCCAGCCGTTCGCGTCCATGAAGCCGATGTCGCCGGTGCGCAGCTCCCCGTCGGGGAAGCCCTCCGCGGTGGCCTCGGGGCGGCGCCAGTACCCCGGCACGACCTGCGGGCCGCGGACCGCGATCTCGCCCTGCTCGCCGAAGGGCAGCTCGTTGCCGAGGTCGTCGAGGATGCGGACCACCGAGTCGGGGCCGGGGACGCCGACCGCGAGGGTGCCGGAGACCGGGTCGACCGGCGCTTCGGTGCCGGGCGGCACGGACGCGCAGGGGGCGGTGCACTCGGTGAGGCCGTAGCCGTTGTGGATGTACGGGCCGAAGGCGGCGCGGAACTTCTCCACCAGGGCGGGCGGCACCGGGGCGCCGCCCGACGAGATCGAGGAGAACGACGCGAAGTGCTCGCGGGTGGCCTGCGGCTGGGCGGCAAGGGCCATGAAGGCGGTGGACGGGCCGACGGTGTAGGCGGGCTCGTGCTCGGCGAACGCGTCGAGGACGACGCCCGGCTCGAAGCGGTAGGCGAGGGCGAGGGTGCCCGCGTTGGCGAAGGAGGCGACCAGCTCGCACACCATGCCGGTGATGTGGAAGAGCGGCGCGAGCGCGAAGTAGGCGGCGCCCTCGGGCAGGCCGAGGCCGGTGCGCTGGCGCTCCGCGTTGTAGGTGATGTTGCGGTGCAGGTTGGTGGCGCCCTTCGGGGTGCCGCTGGTGCCCGAGGTGTAGCTGATGAGCGCGATGTCGTCGCCGGACGGCTCCCGGTCGGCGGGTGCCTGGTGGCCGGCGCGGGCGACGGTGACGAGGTCGTCGGCGTCCGTGGCGGCGGGGGCGACCCGCTCGAAGTTGAGGACCCGCTGGTCGCCGCGGGTCTGGAGGTCGAGTTCGCAGGCGGTCAGCACGATCCGTACGGGAGAGTCCGCGGCGGTCTCGCGCAGATACGCCTCCCAGGCGCGGTCCGTGCAGACGAGCCCGGTGACCTCGGCGTCGTGCAGGACGTGTCCGACCTCGCCGGACTTGTACATCGGGTTGACCGGGACGACGACGGCGCCCGCCTTGAAGGCGCCGAGCAGCGCGAGCACGAAGTGCGGCGAGTTCTGCAGCATGATCGCGACGCGGTCGCCGCGGTTCAGACCGCGCTCGGCGAGGTGCCCGGCCACCGAGTCGGACAGGGCGTCCACCTCGGCGTAGGTCAGGCGGCCGTCGAAGTAGGCGAGGGCGACGGTGTCGGGGGCGCGGCGGACCGCGTCGGCGAAGGTGTGGGCGACGGAGGCGGCCGGGGTGACGGGGGCCTTCTGCGCGTCGCTGAGGACGCCGAGCCAGGGCTGGGCCGCGTAGATCGAGGTGCTCACCGGGCGGCCTCCCACTTCTGCTGGATGTGGTTCATGTTCGTCAGCCAGCGGTCGGGGACGGCGGCGCGGGCCGTGTAGTACTCGGCGACCTCGGGGTGCGGCAGGATCAGGAAGCGGTCCTCCGCCATGCCCGCGAACAGCGCGTCGGCGACGTCCGCCGGTTCGATGGCGGTCGGGGCGAGGACCAGGTCCCCGGCGGAGCCGGAGGCGGTCAGCATGTCGGTGCGCACGCCCTGCGGGCAGATCGCGTGGACCTTGAGGCCGCGGTGGCGGTAGGTGAGCGAGAGCCATTCGGCGAAGGCGTACGCGCCGTGCTTGGTGACGCTGTACGGGGCCGCCCCGACCATGCTGAGCAGGCCCGCCGCGGAGACGGTCGAGACGAACCGGCCGGCACCGCGCTCCAGCCAGTCGGGGAGCAGGGCGTGGGCGGCGCGGACGTGCGCCATCACGTTCACGTCCCAGGCCGCGGCCCAGACCTCCTCGGGCGCGGCCTCGGTGCCGCCGGAGGCCAGGCCCGCGTTGGCGCAGTAGACGTCGACGGTGCCGCCGAGGGCGTCGCGGGCCTGCTCGACGACGGTGGAGGCGTCTCCGGGGACGGCCGTCGCGCCGATCTCCCCCGCGACGGCCGCGGCCCTGTCGGCGTCCAGGTCGTTGACGACGACCCGTGCGCCGGCGTCCGCGAACCGGCGGGCGAGGGCGGCGCCGATGCCGCCGCCCGCGCCGGTGACGACGACTGACTGGCCTTGCAGACTCTCCACCACGGTCTCCTTCGACATGATGAGATCGGCTCGTTGCCCCAGCAGACTAACCAGTCGGTATGTCGTGGTGGAAGGGGTTCGGGCCTGATGATCCGCCGAGGTTCGTTCCCCGCGGCCCGTCCACGGGCTAGCGTGCATGGCCATGCCAGTTCCGATGATCACGGAGGTTCCCGCATGAACATGTCGAGACGGGTGCTGCTCGCGGCGGGCGCGGGGGCGGCGGGCGCCGCCGGCGTCGGCGGTACGGCGCAGGCGGCCGGGCGGGGCGGCGGAGGGCGGCCGCTGCGCACGGGCTTCGAGCGGCTGGAGGCGGACGGCTACCGGCTCCTCGACGGCGAGAAGGTCGGTGTCGTCACCAATCCGACCGGCGTCACCCGCGACGTCCAGCACATCGTGGACGTGATGCACGGCGACGAACGCGTCGACCTGAAGGCCGTGTTCGGCCCGGAGCACGGCTTCCGCGGCACCGCGCAGGCGGGCGGCTCGGAGGGCCGCTACGACGACCCGGCGACCGGACTCCCGGTCTACGACACGTACCTGAAGAGCGGTCAGACGCTCGCGGACATCTTCACGGCGTCCGGCGTCGACACGGTCGTCTTCGACATCCAGGACGTGGGCGCCCGCTTCTACACCTACATCTGGACGCTGTACGACTGCATGGAGGCAGCCCAGCTCGCGGGCAAGCGGTTCGTGGTCCTCGACCGGCCGAACCCGATGACGGGCCGGAACGCCTACGGGCCCGTGCTGCACAAGGAGTTCGCCACGTTCGTCGGCCGCCGCGAGATCTCGCAGGCGCACGGCATGACCGTCACAGAGCTGGCCCGGCTGTTCAACGGCGAGTACCTGGCGCACCCCGTCGAGCTGGCCACGGTCCCCATGACCGGCTGGCGGCGCGGCGACTTCTACGACGCCTCGGGCCTGCCGTGGGTGCCGCCCAGCCCCAACATGCCGACGCCCGACACCGCCCTGGTGTACGCGGGCACCTGCCTTTTCGAGGGCACGAACCTCTCCGAGGGCCGGGGCACGACCCGCCCCTTCGAACTCCTCGGCGCCGAGGGCATCGACCGGGCGTGGGCCGCGGCGGCGAACGAACTCGCCCTGCCCGGCGTGCACTTCAGGGAGGCGTACTTCGCGCCGACGTTCTCCAAGTTCCAGGGCAAGACGATCGGCGGGGTGCAGCTGCACGTCGACGACCGGGAGTCCTTCGACCCGGTGCGCACGGGCATCGCGCTCCTCGTCACCGCGAAGCGGGTCTGGAAGGACTTCGCCTGGCGCTCGGACAACTGGATCGACAAACTCACGGGGTCGACCCAGGTCCGCACGATGATCGACGCGGGGGCCTCGGCGGACGAGGTGGTGGCCGCGTGGCGCAAGGAGCTGGGCGCGTTCAGGGACGTACGCCGCAAGTACCTCACGTACAAGTAGCCCCGGCCCCGCAGTCCGTCTCGGAATCCGGGACGAGCGTCCCAGAATATTGACTGGACCGTACACGGACAATCAGAGTCGACCCGTGCTCAAAGACGACTCGACCAGGGAAGACGCGGCGTCGGCGGACGCGGCGCAGGCCGCACCACCCGAGAGCCTGCGCCGCGTCGCGGTGGCCAGTTTCATCGGTACGGCCATCGAGTTCTACGACTTCTACGTCTACGGAACGGCCGCCGCGCTCGTCCTCAACGACGCGTTCTTCCCGAACCTCTCCGACCTGAACGGCACCCTCGCCTCCTTCTCGACGTACGCCGTCGCGTTCGCCGCCCGCCCGCTCGGCTCGCTGGTCTTCGGCCACTTCGGCGACCGCGTCGGCCGCAAGTCGGTGCTCGTGGCGTCACTGCTCCTGATGGGCCTGTCCACGGCGTGCGTGGGCCTGCTGCCCGGCTACGCCACGCTCGGCGTGTGGGCGCCGGTCCTGCTCGTCCTGCTGCGCTTCCTCCAGGGCGTCGGGCTCGGCGGCGAGTGGGGCGGGGCGGCGCTGCTCGCGGTGGAGCACGCGCCGCGCGGTAAGCGCGGCCTGTTCGCCGCGTTCCCCCAACTCGGCCCGTCCGTCGGCTTCTTCGCGGCCACGGGCATCTTCTGGCTGCTGTCGGAGACGCTGTCCGACGACGCGTTCACGTCGTGGGGCTGGCGGGTGCCGTTCCTGCTCTCCTTCCTGCTCGTCGCGGTCGGCCTGTTCGTCCGGCTGAAGATCAGCGAGACGCCGGTCTTCCAGAAGGTGATGGACCGGCAGGAGGCCAGCAGGGCACCGGCGTTCGAGGTGTTCAAGCGGCATCCGAAGGAGATCCTGCTCGGCGCGGGCGGCATGATCATCGCGTACGGGCTCTTCTACACGGCCACCACGTACTGCCTGGCCTACGGCACCAAGACGCTCGGCGTCGCGCGCGGCACGATGCTCACGACGCAGCTCGTGGCCTGTCTGTTCCTGGCGGCGGGCACCTGGCTGGCGGCGACCCGCTCGGACGCGGGCGGCCGGCGCAGGATGGTGCTGATCGGTTCCGGCATCGCGGTCGTGTGGGGCCTGGTCCTGTTCCCGCTGATGGACTCGGAACAGCCGGTGCTCATCGCGCTCGCGCTCGGCGGCGCGCTGTTCTGCATGGGTGTGGTGTACGGCCCGATGGGCGCCTATCTCCCTGAGCTGTTCGGGGTGCGGGTGCGCTACTCCGGCGCCTCGTTCGCGTACAACCTGGGCGGGGTGCTCGGCGGGGCGGTGGCCCCGCTGGTGGCGACGCGGCTGCAGGGCTCGTTCGGCTCGGCGTCGGTGGGCTGGTACGTGAGCGCGATGGCGGTCGTCTCCCTGCTGTGCGTCCTCGCGCTGCCGGAGACACGGGAACGCGAACTCATTTAGCAGCAACCGACTTTGACGGACTGTATGGCCAACCCCGGGGACCGGCGGGACGATGCGGCACACCGCACGGACCACTGCCACGGGGGTTGGCCATGGCTGCACCGGAAGTACATGTACGTCCTTACTGGGAGATGACGTTCGACGCCGGCGGGGACCCGGACCCCGGGCAGCGGGACGCGCTGCTGCGCGGGGTGCGCGAGCGCGGCGTCCGGGACCTGGTCCTCCTCGCGCACGGCTGGAACAACGACCACGACACCGCGACCCGGCTCTGCGACCGCTTCTTCGCGCCGTTCCCCTCCCTCGCGCCCGGCGCGCACCTCGGCTACGCGGGCGTGCTGTGGCCCTCGATGCGGTTCACCGACGAGCGGATCCCCGACTTCGCCCCCGCGGCGGCCGTCGCGGACCCCGCCGGACCGCGGTCGGCCCTGGACCGCGAGACCCGGCAGGCGCTCGACACGGTCTTCCCGGGACAGGGGCCCGTCATCGACCGGCTGGCCGCGATCCTCGACGAGCGGCCGCCGGACGCGCTCGACGAGTTCGGCAGTCTGGTACGGCAGTTGGCGGGGGTGCGCACGGACGGGATCGCCGCCGACACGGTGCCGGAGCTGTCGGCGCACAGCGCGCTCGCGATGTTCCGTACGGACACCCGGAACATCTGCATGGAGTTCGCCGACACGCTGGCGGAGACGGCCGGGGACATCGCCGCGTTCAGACTGCCCGACGGCCTGTCCAAGGTGTGGAACGGGGCGCACGAACTCCTGCGCCAGGCAACCTACTTCGCCATGAAGCGGCGGGCGGGAACGGTCGGGCAGAAGGGCCTCGGACCCGCGCTCGGACGGCTCGCCGCCGAGGCACCGGAGGTGCGCGTGCACCTGGTCGGGCACAGCTTCGGCGCCCGCCTCGTGTCGTTCGCGCTGGCCGGACTGCCCGGGACGGCACGGAACGTGAAGTCGGTGACGCTGCTCCAGGGCGCCTTCTCGCACTACTCGTTCGCGCGGCGCGGCGCCCTGAACGGCCGGCAGGCCCGCGTCGACGGCCCGCTGGTGGGCTGCTACTCCCGCTTCGACACGGCGCTGGGCGTGCTGTATCCGCTGGCATCCCGCCTGGCGGGCGACGACCGCGGCGTCATCGATCTCGGCCTGCGCTGGGGCGCCCTGGGGCACGACGGGATCCTGGAGGTTAACGGGTCGGTGCGCACCTCCCTGGCCGAGGTGCTGGGGTCCGGGGTGCCGGGGTCGGGGTGCGTGAGCGTGGACGCGTCCCAGGTGGTCCGCGACGGGCCGCCGCCGTCCGGCGCCCACAGCGACATCTGCCATCCGGAGCTGGCGCGGGTGGTGCTCGGGGCCGGTCGGATCACCCCGTGAGGGGCGATCCGACCGGTCCCCAAGGAGCTACCGGTGGGCCGGAAACTCCACGACCTGCTGATACGTCGGCCGGTTCTGCCACTGCATCGAGCGGTGCGTGATCCCGCCGAGCGCCCGGTGGACGATGGTGTCCGCGCACCACTGGTCCCCGGCCTTGCAGTTGTCGTCACCGGGGTAGACCTCGGTGGCCGGCTTGGCGGCGGCCGTCGCCAGGGTCTTCAGGAGCGCGTCGCGGCAGGCGGAGAGGTCACCGGCGCCGCAGTACTGCGCGCCCAGCTTCCCCTGCACCGGCTGCCCGAGCACCGACCGCAGATCCTTGTCGACATAGCCCCACCAGCCGTACTGGAACGAGGATCCGGCGTGCGAGCCCGTCGGCCCGTGACCGGCGGACGGCGCCTCGTCCACGGTCAGTTCACCGGTCAGCGCCTGGTAGAGGTCGTCGCCGAGGCCCGGCTTGAACTCGGCCTCCACCAGGAGCGGCCACCACGCGTCCATGATCCGTACGGCGTCCGGATGCGCGTACGTCTTGGATCCGGCGGACGTCTGGTTGCGCTGGGCGCCGCCCTTCTGCCAGGCCTCCAGCTGCTGCACGGCCTTGGCCTGCGCGGGGTCGTCGACCGGCTTGCTGCGGATCACCTTGAGGATCTCCGGCAGCACCTGCTCGCCGCGCAGATCGGTGACCGCGGCCTCCTCCATGGCCTGCGTCAGCGCGGCGCGGGTGACCCCGCCCTGCTCGGTGAGCTTCTTCACCCGGCCGTTCAGCAGGTCCGCGCGGTGCACGGCGCCGAGGCTGAAGTTGGCGGCCCCGAAGCCCTTGGCCTGCTTGTTGTTCCAGGAGACGTAGTAGTCCTGGTTCACGGAGTTCGGGTGCTGGTCCGGCGGGGTGTACGCGGCCGTGTTGTCCGCCGGGTCGAAGTCCTTCCACTCGTAAGCCGGTTCGGCCTTCACGGGCAGCGAGCCGTCGACGTCGGCCGCCCGCACCGGGTTGCTGCCGCTGTTGTAGTACGCGATGTCGCGCGAGTCGGCGTAGAACCAGTTGAAGGCGTAGCTGATGTGCTGCGCCGCCTTCTCGAAGGTCGCGGCGTCCTTGACGTACGACGGGTCGTTGAGCATCTGGAAGCCGATGATCGAGTCGGCCTCGTGCCGGTAGGTGGAGCGCAGCGCGGTGTACGCGACGGGCTTGCCGCCGACCGTCGCGCGGTGCGTGACGATGCCGTACTTCGTGCGGAAGACCTGCATGCGGTAGGAGCCGGCCGCCGTGGAGTCGGCCACCGTCGGCTTCCAGGAGTTCTTCTTCTCCAGCTTGTCCATCGGCGTGCAGGTGCCGTGGAAGAGGTACGACGTCGACTGCTTGGTGGGCGTCGAGCCGTCGGCCTCGCACAGCTGGACCGCGTAGGTGTCCGTGATGTCCTGTCCGGCGGAGGTCGCCGACCAGGAGTAGTCCTGGCCGCGGCCGAGCTGGATGTACATGCCGACCCCGGCGAAGGAGACGCCGCGGGCGCTGATGCCGGGGCCCTGGAGCTCCTGCATCATCAGCAGCTGGGGCGCGAAGTAGCCGGTCTGCGGGCCGAACACGGCGACCGGGTGGCCGGACGCGGTGTGGGCGCCGGAGACGAGCAGCGCGTTCGACATGCCCTTCCTGGTGCCCGACTCGGCGCCGGCGAACAGGTCGGCGGGGAGCACCCCGTCGTCGTACATGCCCTGGAGCGGCTTGAGGTTCTTCGACGCCTTCACCGGGTCCTTGGCGATGCTGTCGCCGGACTTGGCGGACGCCGTGGCGGCCGAGCCGGTGCGGTCGTAGACGACCTGCTCGGACTGGACGGATCCCTTGTCGGGCATGGCCTGGCCGCGCGCGTTCGCCGGTTTCTGGCCGTAGGGGAAGCTGGTGCCGTCGTGGATGGTGCTGACGGCCTCGGGGTCGTCGCGGCCGCGGAAGGACTCCCAGACCTCGGTGCCCTTCTGGACGCCGTACTTCTCCTGCGCCTGCATCAGCGAGAGGGCCTGGCCGACCTCTCCCCCGCCGCCGTTGCCGAACAGACCGCCGACCACCGAGGCGAGCGCGATCATGTCGGTCACCTTGAACGGCTGGATCTCGCCGACGTTGGTGATCGCGTCGACCTTGCCGGTGAGCACGTACTCACCCGGGAAGTAGCGGCCGTTCTTCGACTTGACCCGGTAGGCGTTGAGGCCGTCGATGTAGGCCTGCGCGTCGTCCATGGCCTGCTGGCCGCGGGTGCCGCCCTGCGTCTTGATGAAGTCGACCTGCTTCTGCAGATCTTCCTCGGTGTACGGGGCCTGCGGCCAGAACTCCTGTTCCAGTCCCTGGTTGGCCAGCGCGCCGCCCGCGAAGGACGTCAGCTCGCCGCGGCCGATGTGCCGGAACAGGTCGATCAGCCACATACGGTCCTGACCTGCGGCGAAGCCGGCGCCGAACTCGGTTCCGTAGCGCGTGGAACCTTTGATGTGGGGTACGCCGTTCTTCTTGTCACGGGTGATGGTCACATCGTCGCGCGGGCGCGTGACGGAGGCGACCTGATCGTCCGGTACACCGAAGGAGGAGTCGTTGAAGAAGTTCGAGAGTGTGTCGTCCGTGAGCGACGGGTAGCCGGACGAGAGCGCGTCATAGGGGCCGAGCTGATCGTCCGCATGCTGCGGCTGTGTGCCGAACAGCTTGTTCCCGAGGATCTCGGCGAGCGTCGCGCTGCCGTTCGCCCCGGGCGGCAGTATGTCCGAGCACTGCCCCTTGCAGTAGTCGGTGACCGGGACGGGTTCGTCGGCGGCGCTGGCCGCCGAGGTCGTCAGTGGGGAAAGGAGTCCCGCGGTGAGCAGGAGAGCCGCGGCGGCCGTAACTCTCCGCAGAGGACCGCGGGTCCTGCCGGTCGCTCTGTTCAGGGTGGTGCGTGGAATGCGTCGTCGCATGCCTGGTCCTCCCGACGATGGGTGTGCCGGAGGTTACCGGCGGTTAGCCAACGACAGAAGATGAACATGCGTCACGTTTTCGGAATCATCACAGGGATCACTCAGCAAGTCCCCGGCCTCACAAGGTGCCGGTGATGGACCCCATCGGAAATCGAATGGGAATCGGCGGCCCTCGAAGGGATCCGAATCGTGTGTCGGTACGTCTACTCGGCGACGTCGCTCCAATGCTGCGGCGACGCCGACGTACGTGTGACGGAGGTGCAGGGCGATGGCTGGATTCCGGAGTCTGGCAAGACAGGTGCGCGATCCGCGCAACGATCTGGCACTGCGGCGTTACTCACTGCGCAAGTGCCTTGAGAGATTCGCCCCCTACGGGCACCGGGCGACCTGGGACCACCTGTGTTCACGGGCCGGTTTCGGGCCCGAGGACCGCTCCCCCGACCCGGCCAGGCTGGTCGCGGCGCTGGAGGAGCTGGAGGAGGCGCGGGCCGTCTGGCTCGCGTACGAAGTCGCCTTCGCGGAGCGCAGGCGCAAGGAGAAGCACGACGGGCTGCGCCGCCCGGGCACGGTGGACGACTGGCACCGGCTGACCTGGGGCGGCTTCGGAGTCGCCTGGTGCGACGATCCGTCGGTGCACCCCACCGGAGCGCTGGCCGAGGTTCTCCGCCGGCTGATCGCCGCTCTGGAGCGCGACCCGGGCGAGTGCTGCCCGGTCTGCGCGGGCAGCGGGCTCGTCTGGATGCACGACCTGGCGCACGAGCCGTCGTCGGGCCCCGTCTGCACCCGCTGCGGCATCGTCGTGCCGCGGCCGGTTCTCACATCCGCGGCCCTCACCGAGGCCCGCCGCGCACGATTGCTGGTGTCGGCCTAGACAGGCCCTGGAGCTCCCGACGCGGAGCCATGTACAGCGCGACGGGGGTGCGGGCCGGAGCGTCGGCCGTCATCGCACCCCCGGTTTCACACGGCTGCCCGCGGACGTGACCGTCCTCAGCCCCGCGCGAGCGCGTCCGGGATCGCCTCGAGGCGTCCCCGGTCGAGCAGCCGGCGCGGCAGGAACGGCTGGTCCGTGGTGACCGGAAGGTCCCCGTCGTACGCGAGGCAGGCCAGCGCCAGCGGGCCGAGCGCGACGCGGGAGCGCGGCGCCGCCGACCCGGCCCAGTAGCCGCGATGGTCCTCCAGCGCCTCCGTGAGCAGCGCCGTGAACCGGTCGTCCTCCTGGGTGAGCAGCCGGTGGAAGAGGCCGATGGGCTGGTAGTCGACGGAGTTGACGAAGTCCTTCGGCGCGAGCGTGACGGTCTTCGGGTGCGCGGCGTCCATCGCGGCGGCCAGCTTCCCGACGACCTCGTCGACGGGGCGGCGCAGCCAGTACGCGCGCAGGGTGTCGGCGAAGTGCAGGACGTGGTCGTCGGCCGGTGTCCGCTCGTCGCGCAGGGTCCCGGGCTCCACCGCGCACAGCCGCTCGGTGCGCTCGCGCTCCCGGGTCACCAGGGTCAGCCAGAACACGTCGAGCCAGGCGCGGGCGTCGCCGCGCACCTCGGGCCCGGTGGCGGGCACGGTCAGCTCGCGCTCGCCGACCCGGACCGTGACCTGCTCGGTCGCGGTGAACAGGGCGGTGCCGAGTTGCAGCGCGGTCACCCAGGCGTCCCAGGTCTCCACCCGGTCCGCGTCGGGGTCGTCGGCCGCGTGCGCGTGGGCGAGGGTGACGGCGGCGTCGAAGGCCTCGGGCAGCCGGTCCGCGTCGGCGGCGGCCGCGAGGATCAACTCCGCGGTGGATTCGGCCAATTCAGCCACCGGGGCGTCGGGCGCCGAGGTCACGAGCCGGCCGGCCCGGTCGAGTCCGCGCAGGGCCCGCAGCACGTCGAGGAGTTCCCGCGGGGGCCGCTGGGCGAGGGTGCGGGTCTCGTCGTCGATGACGGTGAGCGAGGTGAGGCGCCCGTCGTGCCACCAGTACACGCGCGGCGAGAGCGAGCCCGGGCCGTCCTCGTGGGCCTTGACGGCGTACGTGGCCAGGTCGTTGACGGCGTCGACCGCGGTGCCGTCGACGATCGGGTGGAACGCGAGCAGGTGCCGGGTCGGGACGACGACGAGCGCGCCCGCGTCCGGCATCCGCCTGCCGGTGGCCTCGGCGACCAGTTCGGGCAGGATCAGCGCCTTGGTGGAGACGAACGGCGAGTCTCCGTACACCGAGTACAGGACGGGGTGCCCGTCGAGCCGTACCTCCTCGTGCCGCAGCGGTTCGCGGACGAGGTTGCGCTCGGCGGCGGCCCAGAGCGCGTCGGCGCCGGCCCGCAGGACATCGGCGTCGGTGAGCAGCCGCACGGAGGTGGGCGCGTCGAGGGCGAGGGCCAGGTTCAGCCCCTCGGCGACGCCTTTCAGGTACCCGAACTCCGCGGCCGCCTCGGCGGGGACGGCGTCCGGCGGCACGAGTCGCAGACAGGTCCGCTCCAGCAGTTCCTCGGCGCTCTCGCCGCCCTGGGAGGCCTCCGCCAGGTGCGCGAAGAACTCCTCGACCAGCGCGGGCCACTGCTCCTCGGGCGCGACACGGCAGCGCTGCGCGAGATTCGTCAGCGGGTGGCGGTGTCCCTCGGACTCGGCCGCGTCGCCGGTGAGCGTGGGGTGCGCGCCGGTACGGACATGTAGGTGGCCGGCGACGAGGGCGCGCAGGTGGTCGGCCTGCGCGCCGGTGAGCATGGACAGGTGCGGGTCGGACGTGTCGTGTGAGGTCACGTCCCCGACTCTACGAGGCGCGCCGCCAGCGCGTCCTCGTCGGCCAGGAACCAGAGCTGGCCGCCGCGGTTGCTCTCCCGGACGAAGTCGCGAAGTGCCGTACTGGTGGCCGTTCTCGACTGGATGTCGCCGAGAATCGCCAGTCCGATGCGGTAGTTGGCGAACTTCTGGACGATGTCACCCGCGATCCGGGTGCGCAGCCGGAAGAAGTCGTCGCCGCACCGCCCGGCGGGGACCGCGACCCAGCGCGCGCCCCGGTACCCGGCGTCGCCGATCAGGTCGAGCGCGGCCCGCTCGTCGGCGAGCGGCGGCCCGTCGGCGGCGCAGACGAGCACGGGAACGCCCGCCATGTCCCGCATCGTGAACGGCTCTTGCGTCATCGGGGGTCCTCCACCAGGGTGTCGACGGTCCTGAGCAGTTCGGCGCCGATCTGCGGGGAACGTACCTCAAGGAAGATCGCCGAGGGAGTACCGGGGAGTTCTAGGGGCGAATCACCTCGGTCTCGATGGCCAGTTTGAACTCGGCCAGCACGAGCGGCACCGCGAGGTGCGTGTCACCGCGGCGGGCCGCGACCTTCAGGCCGACCGGGGTGCCCGGGTGCACGAACATCTGCCAGGTGTAGGAGCGGTACTGGCCGCCGCCGGTGGCCGCGATGTCGGTGGTGGCGGTCGAGTCGTAGCCGGTGGACAGGTTCAGCGGGTCGCGCACGAAACGGGCGCGGTACTCGGTGGCCCGGTCGCTCGCCGCCCAGAAGACGAGCGCGGACAGGGTCCCCCAGCCGTCGTGGCTCGGCCAGATCAGGCCGGAGCGGGCGTCCGGGTACTTCGAGGAGCCGCCGCCGGCGGACGGGCCGTGCATGTTCCAGGGGTCGTACGACTCCTCGGCCGTCGCGTACGGGAAGCGCACGAGGTGGTACCCGTCGCTGTCGTACGTGATCTTCTGGGCGCCCGACCGGGCGGCCTCGAACTTCAGTGAACTGATCGCCAATGCCATGCGCTTCGCACTCCCCGTCGTCGTCGTGATGCGGATGCCCCTGTCGGTGGTTGCTGGCACCATCACAGGGATGGAGTTCGTACAGGTGTGTCTGAACGGTGCTCGCGGTGCGGGCGACGGGGCGGTGATTCCGCTGTCCCCCGCCGCGCTGGGCGACGCCGCGGCGGCGGCCGTCGCCGCCGGTGCGTCGGATGTGCATGTTCACCCCAAGTCCCCTTGTGGGCAAGACTCGTTGTCGCCGCGGGCGGTCGCGGCCACGCTCGACGCGATCCGGTCCCGGGTGGCGGTGCCGGTCGGGGTGACGACGGGCGCGTGGGCGGAGCCGGATCCCGCGGCCCGGGTGGCGCGGATCCGTTCCTGGACGACGCTGCCGGACCACGCGTCCGTGAACTGGCACGAGGAGGGCGCCGAGGCGGTCGCCGCCGCGCTCCTCGACCGGGGTGTGGGCGTGGAGGCGGGACTGTGGTCCGGCACGGACGGCGCGGAGCGGTTCGCGGCGTCGCCGCTCGCCGGGCGGGTGCTGCGGGTGCTCGCCGAGGTGACGGACACCGACCCGGCCACCGCGCGGGCCTCGGCCGCCGCGCTGCTCGACGCGATCGGCACGGCGCACGGCAGGCCCGTGCTGCTGCACGGCGAGGAGGGCGGCACGTGGCCGGTGCTCGGGCTGGCGCGGCGCCTCGGGCTCGCGACCCGGGTCGGCCTGGAGGACACGCTGGTCCTGCCGGACGGGAGGCGGGCCGTGAGCAACGCGGAGTTGGTGGAGGCCGCCGTTCGGAGCGGCGCTCGGCCGTAGAGATCCGCGGAAGCGTCCGGTCGGCTGATGTGCGGACGCGTCCGCGGTCTTCGCCGTGGCTGGTCGCGCAGTTCCCCGCGCCCCTTACGGGGCTGTGGTTCCGACCACCAGGACCCTCGTTCCGGGCTCCAAGGGGCGCCAGCGGTGCGGGAGTTCGGCCGCGCAGTACAGGGTGTCGCCACGCTCCAGGCGGTACCGGACGCCGTCCGCCTCCACCTCGGCCGCGCCGTCGGCGACGTAGAGGAGTTCGTCGCCGCGGTGCCGGTACTCGCGGTCCCAGTCGTGGTCGCCGGTGAACTCCAGGGCGTGCAGCCGCTGCGGGCCGCGGACCAGGGGCCGGGTGCCGTCGGCGGTCGCGGCGCCGTCGGCGGCCCGTACGACGTCGACCGGCCGGGGCTCCTGCGCCGCCGCGAGGATCTCGACGGCCGTGGTGTCGAGCGCGTCGGCGATCCGCTGGAGCGAGCTCATGCTGGGCCGCGACCGCCCGTTCTCGACCTGGCTGAGGAACGGGACGGAGACGCCGGCCCGCCGGGCCACCTCGGCGAGGGTCAGCTCCAGGGCGCGGCGTCTGCGCCGGACACCGGGTCCCACGTTCATGAACTTGTCACACCCTTCCACCGCTCACCTTGCTTCCGGCACCCTACCGTCGTGGTTAACTCATTAACTGCCACTTAAAAAAGTTAACCACTGGAGGGAGAGCCCCATGGCTCGCGTGGACCAGAACCAGCGGCGCCGCCGCGGCACCGGCCTGATAGCCCTGGACGAGGACGCCGCGTACGACGGGTACACGCTGTTCGCCCCGCTGACCGGGTCCGGCGAGGTGTATCTGATCGACCTGCGCGGCGAGGTCGTGCACCAGTGGAACCTCCCGCACCGCCCGGGGCGCCACGCCCGGATCCTCGCCAACGGCAACCTCGCCTACAACGGCGTGCTCCCCGACGAGCCGGCGCTCTTCCCCATGTGGCACAAGTACCGCGGCGGCCTGATGCAGGAGATCACCCCGGACGGCACGGTGGTCCGCGAGCACCGCGACCCGCTCCAGCACCACGACGCCCACCACTACGGCGACGGCCGGATCCTCTACACCGCCCTGGAGCCGCTGACCGGCGACGCCGCGGCCGCCGTGCGCGGCGGAGTGCCGGGGTCGGAGGCGGCCGGCGGCACCGTCTGGGCCGACACGATCGTCGAGGTCGACGCCGAGGGGAACCGCACCTGGGAGTGGAAGGTCTCCGAGCGGCTCGGCCGGGACGACTTCCCGCTCCACCCCGACTACGCGCGCGAGCACTACCCCCTCATCAACAGCGTGCTGCCGCTCGCCGACGGCACCGTCCTGGCGAGCTTCCGCTCGGTGTCCGCGGTCGTCGTCATCGACCGCGCCACGGGCGACATCGTCTGGCGCTCCGAGCCGGGCACGGTCTCGCAGCAGCACTGCCCGACCGAGCTCGAGAACGGCAACATCCTCGTCTTCGACAACGGCGTGTTCCGGCCGCGCTGGGACGTGCCGTTCAGCCGCGTCATCGAGATCGAGCGCACGAGCGGGAAGATCGCGTGGGAGTACCACGACCCGGCGCGCGAGTCGTTCTTCGCGCCGTTCATGGGCAGCGCGCAGCGGCTGCCGAACGGCAACACCCTCGTCACCGACTCCCCCGCGGGCCGGCTCTTCGAGGTGACCGCCGACGGCTATCTGTGCTGGGAGTACATCGTCCCGTTCTTCGGCGGCTACGCCGAGGAGGAGGTCCGCAAGCTCTTCCCGTCCGAGCCGAACGCCGTGTTCCGCTCCTACCGCTACTCCGCGGCCGAGCTGCCCTGGCTCGGCAAGTGAGTGCCGCGGTCAGCCCGGTCGACGAGCTGCTGCCTGCGCGCCGCCTCGTCCCCCTCGCCTGCCAGCACGTGCTGGCGGGCGTGGCCGCGCCCGTCTCCTCCGTCATCCTCATCGCGACGACGTTGAAGCTGTCGGCCGACCGGACGGCGTCGCTGCTCAGCGCGACGCTCGTGCTGTGCGGGGTGGGCGCGCTGCTCCAGTCGCTCGGGGTGCGGGTGCTGCGGGTCGGGGCCCGGCTGCCGTTCCTGATGCTGCCGGGCGGCGCCGCCGTCGCGATCTTCCTGCAGATCGCCGGGGAGTACGGCCCGGCGACCGCGTCCGGCTCGGTGCTGGTGGCCGCCGCGTTCCTGCTGTGCGTCCTGCCGTTCTACGGGCGTCTGGTGCGGCTCTTCCCGCCGCTGGTGATGGGCACGACGGTCGTCCTCATCGGCATCAACATGATCAAGGTGACCGCCCCGATGGTCGCCTCGGGCCCGGGCCTCGGTTTCGCCACGCTCGGCGTGATCGGCCTCTTCTTCCTCGTCCTGCGGGGCGTGTGGCGGCAGATGGCGGTGCTGCTCGGCCTGGTCGGCGGCATGGTCCTCGCGGTGCTGACCGGCACCGAGCTGCACGTCGCGCACGGCGGCACCTTCGCGCTGCCCGAGGTGTTCCCGTACGGGACCCCGCACGTCGACCTGCTCGCCGCCGTGCCGCTGCTGGTCTTCGCCCTCGCCTCGCTCGCCGAGGCCACCGGGCAGACCGTGCTCAACAGCGAGGCCGTGGGCCGCACCCCCGACCCGGGGCGCGACGTGCCGCGCATCGCCCGCGCCGACGCGCTGGTCTCGCTCGGCTCGGGCGTCTTCGGTACGTCGCTGATGGTGACCAGCGCCGAGAACATCGGGATCGTCCAGCTCACGCGCGTGCGCAGCCGGTTCGTGACGGCGGCGGCCGGTGTGCTGCTCATCGTGTGCGGGCTGCTCACACCGCTCACCCGGGTGCTGGCCGCGATCCCCGAGCCGGTCGTCGGCGCGGCGGGCCTCGTCATCTACGCCGTCATCGCCGTCATGGGGTTCGGCATGCTCTCCCGCACCGATCTCGCGCACGGCACCGACAGCGTGGTCATCGCGCTGGCGCTGGTCGTCGGCATGCTGCCCATCGTCGAGCCCGGGATGTACGCGGGTCTGCCCTCCTGGGCCCGCACCCTGTTCGGCAGCGGGGTGGCGGCCGGGGCGATCGCGGCGGTCGTGCTCTGCGCGGTGTTCCGGACGCTCGGCCCGAAGGTCACGGCCGGGAGCGACGCTCCCCCATCAGACGCGACCCCGTGAGCCGGTCGCCGAAGACGTCGTCCGGGTTGGACAGCACACAGGTGTCCAGGGAGAGGCAGCCGCAGCCGATGCAGTCGGTGAGGTGATCGCGCAGCCGGCTCAACTGCGAGATCCGCTCGTCGAGTTCGGAGCGCCAGGTCTCCGACAGGCGTGCCCAGTCCTCCTGGGTCGGGGTGCGCTCCTCGGGCAGTTCGGCCAGCGCCTCGCGGATCGTCGCCAGGGGGATGCCGACGCGCTGTGCGGCCCGGATGAAGGCGACGCGGCGCAGCGTGTCACGGCAGTAGCGGCGCTGGTTGCCGGACGTGCGGCGGCTGGTGATCAGGCCCTTGGACTCGTAGAAGTGCAGCGCGGAGACGGCGGCGCCGCTGCGCGCCGCGACCTGCCCGACGGTGAGCTCGTGGATCTTCTCCGGGATCTGTGGCACCCGGTCGAGCCTAGTCGCAGCGCGGCCCCGTTGTTAGCATGCTGAGCAAGCGCTTAGACATTGCGATGGAGGATGGGCAGCATGGCGGAGCCGCGGGTTTTCAAGGACGTCGACGAGCTGAAGGGCGCCGTCGGCGAGCAGCTCGGGTACAGCGACTGGGTCGAGATCGAGCAGAGCCGCGTCGACGGGTTCGCCGAGGCCACGGGTGACCACCAGTGGATCCACGTGGACCCGGAGCGGGCGAAGGCCGGGCCGTTCGGCACGACGATCGCGCACGGCTATCTGACGCTGTCGCTGCTGCCGCTGTTCGGCCCGCAGCTGATCGCCGTCGAGGGCGTGAAGATGGGCGTGAACTACGGGACGAACAAGGTGCGCTTCCCCGCGCCCGTACCGGTCGGCTCGCGGCTGCGCGCCACCGGGAGGATCACGTCCGTGGAGGACGTGGCGGGCGGCGTGCAGGTGTCGGTGGCGTTCACGGTGGAGCGGGACGGCGGCGACAAGCCGGTCTGCGTCGCCGAGTCGGTGTCCCGCTACTACCTGTGACTGCCCCGGTGGCCGCTACGCGCGAGGCGCGGCTCCCACCATCCTGAGGACGAGGTCGGCGTAGAACACGCCGACCTCGTCGGGCGTCCGGCGGCCCTGCGTATTGAACCAGCGCGCCACGTCGATGCACAGGGAGAGGATCGCGACCGTCGTGCCGGGCACGTCGGGCACCTGGAACTCGCCCGTCGCCACCCCGTCCTCGATGATCTCGCGCACGGCGGCGTCGCTCTCGCGGCGCAGCGCCACGATCTCCGGCCGGTGCTCGTCGCCGAGGGAGTCCAGCTCGTACTGGACCACGCGCGCGGTGGTGTGGTGTCCCGCGTGCCAGCGGACGAAGGAGCGCACCGCCTCGGCCAGCCGCTCGGTGGCCGTGCCCTCGGCGTCGGCCGCGCGGCGCAGGATCCGCAGCGCCTTCTCGTGGCCGATGCGGCTGATGCGGAGGAGGAGTTCCTCCTTCGTCTTGTAGTGGATGTAGAGCGCGGCCGGGCTCATGCCGGCGCGGCTCGCGATGTCCCGGGTCGTCGTGGCGTGGTAGCCGCGCGCGGCGAAGGCCTCGACCGCGGCGACGAGCAGGCGCCGGGCGGCGTCGGGGGTGACCTCGGCCCAGGGCATCTCGTCGTCGGGCTGCTGCTCGGTGACCCGCTCGTCCTGCGTCATCGGTCCGCTCACATCCTGTCGGTGGGGCTGCGCCTCACCATACCTCCCGAGATGAGCGGGCGCTTAGTCCGGCTTCTCCCTTCCCCTGAATTCGGAGACGTAAATACAAGGGCGGCGCATTTATTCGCGAGCAGTCCAGGTATTGGATGCACCCTTTCGAGACACCCGGGAAATCCACTCCACTGGGCGGATTGCGATGTCATTTCCGAGGCTTTTACCGCTCCTGGCGTGCCCACGACGCGGGAGCGCACTTGTCCGCATTCCGAATGCCGCCGCACGCCCGCTGATTCGACCCATCTCCGCCGCAAAAGCGGGCACTCGGCCGTGGCAGAATTCCCCCGAATTCAGCGAAGAGCCGAGGAATGGAGCGGAAAATGGAAAGCCGTACACGGATCTGCACCTATCTGGGAGGCGCTCTCGACGACCTGGCCGCACACGATCTCGGCGTCTGGCGCGACATCCTGCGCGCGGAAGGACTTCAGGTCGAGGTGCAGGCGGGGCTCCCCCTCGCCGGGGACGGCGCGCACCGGTCGGCCACCGCCGCCGTGGTGGACAGCCGTCTGCTGGCGGACCGCGCGGTGACCGGGCTGTTCCCGTCGGTGCCGCTCATCCTGCTGCTTGCGGGCCCGGACGCGAGCGGTCCCCCGAGCCGCGTCCCCGGCGAGGCCGGACGGATTCTGCTGGGCCGCGACGCCCCGGAGGAGGACGCCGCGAAAGTCCTCACCGTCATCGGAAAGCGCCCCGAATCCGCACGCCCGGTGTTCTTCGACGCACTGCGGAGGTTCACCCGGCGCGAGACGACGTCGTGGCACACTCCCGCCCATGCCGCGGGCCGGGCTTTTCTGGCGTCGGACGTGGGCCGGGAGTTCCACGGTTTCTGCGGTGCGGAACTGCTGCGCGGCGACATCTCGGTGTCCGTCGCCGAGTTCGGCTCACTGCTCGAACACTCCGGACCGATCGGCGAGGCGGAGGCGAATGCCGCGCGCGTGTTCGGATCCGACCGGACCTATTTCGTCCTCAACGGCACCTCCACGTCCAATCGCATCGTCGGGCACTACGCGCTGGGCCCGGGCCGGAGCGCCGCGGTGGACCGCAACTGCCACAAGGCGGTGCTCCACGCGCTGGTCCTCAGCGGTGCCCGGCCGCGCTACCTGAACCCCACGCGCAACGGCTACGGACTGATCGGCCCGGTCCCGCCGGCGGAGCTGGAGACCGAGCCCGCCGATCTGGCGGTGATCACCAACTCCACGTACGACGGGCTGTGTTACGACACCGTGCGCACCAGCACGGTGCTCGCCGGGGCGGTTCCGCGGATCCTGTTCGACGAGGCGTGGTTCGGCTACGCGCGCTTCCACCCGCTCTACCGCGACCGCTACGCCATGGCCGTCACCGAGCAGGCGCTGTCCGACGCCGTCCGGCCCACCGTCTTCGCCGCGCAGTCCACGCACAAGATGCTCGCGGCGCTCTCCCAGGCGGCCATGCTCCACGTGAGGTCGGCGCCGCGTGCCCCCGTGGAGGACAGGCGGCTGGACGAGACGTACATGATGCACGCCAGCACCTCACCGTCCTACCCGATGATCGCCTCCCTCGACGTGGCCGCCGCCATGATGGACGGGGAGCCCGGCAGGGCGCTGGTCGCGGACTCGGTCCGTGAGGCGGTGGCCTTCCGGCAGGCCATGGTCCGCACCGCCGACCGCCTCACGGCCGCCGACGCGCGGGACGGGTGGTTCTTCGGGGTCTGGCAGCCCTCGCACGTCACGGACCCCGCCACCGGCGAGCGGATGGCCTTCGCCGAGGCACCGGCCGGCCTGCTGACCGCACAGCCGTCCTGCTGGGAGCTGGAACCGGGGGCGTCCTGGCACGGGTTCAGGGGTCTGGAGGACGGCTACTGCCTGCTGGACCCGCTGAAGGTCACCCTGTTGTGCCCCGGTGTGACCGCGAGCGGGGACGTCACGCGCCGGGGCGTCCCGGCGCCCGTACTGAGCGCCTTCCTGAACACCAGGGGCATCACCGTCGAGAAGGCCGGCGACTACACCGCGCTGTTCCTGTTCTCCATGAGTACGACCCGCGAGAAGTGGACCGCGCTGCTACGTGCCCTGCTGGAGTTCAAGGAGCTGTACGACGCCGACGCCGCGTTGGAGGAGGTCCTGCCGGATCTCGTCGCCGGGCATCCCGGGCACTACCGCGGGATCACTCTGCGTGAGCTGTGCCGGCGCATGCACGCGCACCTGCGCGACCACGGGCACGCGGAACTCCTGGACCGCGCGCACACGACGGCGCCCCCGGCCGACTGCACCCCCGGGGACGCCTACCGGCGCGACGCCGGCGAGCCCTCCGAACTCCTCTCCCTGCGCGAGGCCGCGGACCGCACCGCGGCCTCGATGATCGTGGTGACGCCGCCGGGCATCCCGCTGCTGATGCCCGGCGAGAACTGCGGGCCCGCGTCGGGGACCGTGCTGCGTTTCCTGGCCGCCCTCGAAGCCCGCGACCGGTCCTTCCCGGGCTTCCTCAGCGAGATCCACGGAGTCCACCGGGACGCGCGTACGGGCGCCTACCGGATCGACTGCCTCGCTCCCCCGGGACCGGAGGACGGTCTCAGGCGACCGGCTTGAACGGGTCGTGCTCGGCGAGGATCTTGTCGATACGGGCCTTGTCGACGCGGCTGACGATCTGGTCCGCCTCCTGGCGGTCACGGATCACCTTGGCGAGGGTGAACGCGGACGTCGTCAGATACAGGACCGAGATCGCCAGGAACGCTCTGATCCAGCCGCTGGCGTCGAGGCGGTAGATCCCGATCGAGACCGCGCCGAGCGCGAGGGCGAAGGACGCGATGGCCTGACCGTAGTAGGCCGTGGTGTTCTGCTGCTTGACCGGTGTGTCACTCATGCCGCACAGCATGGAACGGACAGCGCCGCGGCCCCATCCGCTCCCGTACTCATCCGCGTACTCAGAAGGCCGAGACCCCGGTCAGCGCGCGGCCGATGATGAGCTTCTGGATCTGGCTGGTGCCCTCGTAGAGGGTCATGACGCGGGCGTCGCGCAGCAGCTTGCCGACCGGGTACTCGTCGATGTACCCGTAACCGCCGAACACCTGGAGCGCGTTGTTGGCGCAGCGCACGGCCGCCTCCGAGGCGAAGAGCTTGGCCTTCGACGCGGCGGTCCCGAAGTCCTCGCCGCGGTCGATGAGATCGGCGACGCGCCAGGTCAGCAGGCGGGCGGCGTCCACGTCGAGCGCGATGTCGGAGATCATCTCCTGCACCAGCTGGTACGAGGCGATGGGCTTGCCGAACTGCTCGCGCTCCGTGGCGTAGCCGACGGCGGCGTCGAGCGCGGCCTGGGCGATGCCGACGCAGCCGGCCGCGACGGACATCCGGCCCTTGGCGAGTGCGGACATGGCGACGGAGAAGCCCTTGCCCTCCGGGCCCATCATGGCGCTCGCCGGGACCCGGACGTCCTCCAGGACCAGCTCGGCCGTGGCCTGGCCGCGCAGGCCGAGCTTGCCGTGGATGGTGTTGCGGGTCAGGCCGGGGGTGTCGGTGGGGACCAGGAAGGCGGAGATGCCCTTGTGGCCCGGGGTGTCGTTGGTGCGGGCGAAGAGCAGGACGACGTCGGCCCAGGTGCCGTTGGTGATGAAGATCTTGGTGCCGTTGATGACGTACTCGTCGGTGGCCGCGTCGCGCACGGCCTTCGTCCGGAGGTGGGCCGGGTCGGAGCCGTGGCCGGGCTCGGTCAGGCCGAAACAGCCGAGCGCGTCGCCGGCGGTGAGCCGGGGCAGCCAGTACCGCTTCTGCTCCTCGTTCGCCCACTGCTGGATCGGCTTGGTGACCAGTCCGAGCGAGACGGAGACGATGCCGCGCACCGACGAGTCGCCACGCCCCAGCTCCTCCGTGACCAGGCAGTAGGAGAGGTGGTCGCCGCCGGAGCCGCCGTACTCCTCGTCGATCGTCAGGCCCAGGAAGCCGATCTCGCCGAGCTTCTTCACGATCGAGCGGTCGACCTCCTCCGCACGGTCCCAGGTCACGACGTTCGGCGTGATCTCGCGGTCCACGAAGTCCGCGGCGAGCCGCCGGACGGCCGTCTGCTCCTCGTTCAGCTCCAGATTCATGGACGACTCTCCCCAGGGACGGACCGCAGGCCTCTTCTTTAAATTAGCACTGCTAGTTTTAAGCGGACAGCCCTACTATGTGCGCCATGGCCCGACCGCGCAAGCCCCTCCTCAGCCGAGACCGCATCGTCGACGCGGCCCGCGCCCTCGTCGACGCCGAGGGGCTCGCCGCCGTCTCCACGCGGCGGCTCGCGGCCGAGCTCGGAGTGAGCGGGCCGTCCCTCTACAACCACTTCCGCACCAAGGACCAGATCCTGGAGGCGGTCGCCGACTCGGTCAGCGCGCAGGTCGATCTGTCGATGTTCGACGCGGCCGACGAGCGGGACTGGCGCACGTCGCTGCACGACTGGGCCGTCTCGTACCGGGCGGCGCTGCGCGAGCACCCGAACATCGTGCCCGTGCTCGCCCAGGGGCCCGGCCGGCGCCCGGCGGGACTGCGGCTCGCCGACGCCGTCTTCGGGGCGATGGTGGACGCGGGGTGGCCGCCCGCGCAGGCCACCTCCATCGGCGCGCTCATGCGGTACTTCGTGATGGGGTCCGCGCTCGGGTCGTTCGCCGGCGGGTTCGTCGACGACGAGACCGCCTACGATCCCGCCGACTATCCGCATCTCGGGCAGGCCCATCTCCTCGCCGACCGGCAGGAGCTGATCGACGACCGCGCCTTCGAGACCGGGCTCACCGCGCTGCTCGACGGGCTTTCGGTGCAGTACGCGCAGGTGGGCGCGGCGGCGCGCTGACGGCTCGTGTGCCGGGTGCGGGTGCGTCGCGGCCGGCCCCGCAGTGCCCCGCGCCCCTGAGGCATGCGCCTCCCCCGCTCCTAACAACTACCTGTACAGTCCATCCGCCGGGTTCGGAAACATCCTCGTAACGCGGGAGCGGCGGATGGCACAGATGGCCGGGGCCTCAATTCGCCCCGAAATCGGGCATAGTTGGGCGACTGATTGCAGGCAGTTCGGGCTGCTCGTCCTGCGGGGCACGGGGCAGGTGGTCTTCCTGCCCCGCGCGCTGACGGGCCTGCTGTTCACCGCGGCGCTGTTCGCGGCGGGCTGGACGTACGGGGTCTACGGCATCGGCGGCGCGGCCCTGGGCACCGCCGGGGCGTGGCTGCTCGGTGTGGAGAGGGAACGGCTCGCCCAGGGCCTGGAGGGGTTCAACTCCTGCCTGGTCGGCGTGAGTTGCGCCGTGCTGCTGGGCGGCGAACGGGTGTCGACGGTGCTCGTCGCGCTGCTCGGCTGCGGCGCGGCGACCGTGGTGACCGCCGCGGCCGGGCGGGCGCTCGGGACGTGGGGGCTGCCCGCGCTGACGCTGCCGTTCTGCGCGGTGGCGACCGCGATCGAACTGGCCCGCCCGGCCGGGCCGGTGACCGGACACGCGGCGGACGGCGTCGGGTCGCTGCAACTCGGCGACGCCGCAAGGGGGTTCCTCGCCGGGTTCGGGCAGATCTTCCTGCTGCCCCAGTGGTACGTGGGCGCGCTCGTGCTCGCCGGGCTGCTGGTGGCGGGGCCGCGCGTGGCCGCGGTGGCCGGCCTCGGGAACGCCGCCGCGATGGCCACGGCATGGGCGCTCGGAGCACCGGCCGCCCGCCTCACGGACGGCCTCGGCGGCTACAACGGCGTGCTCGTGGCGCTCGCCCTGTGCGGGGCGTTCCTGGCTGCCGGGCCGCGGACACTGCCGTACGCGCTGGCCGGGTCCGTGGTGGCGGCGGCCGTGGCCCCGGCGTTCGGGGCGACGACGTTCACCTGGCCGTTCGTGCTGACGACGCTGGTGTTCCTGGCGGCGGCGCGGTCCTTCCCCCGACTGACCGCGCCGCGCCAAGTCGATCAGTAGCGCCTCGGCAACCGGCCCTAGAAGACCACCAGTGCCCGGCCGCCCTTGCCCGCGACCATGTTGTCGAACGCGGCCGGGATGCCGTCCAGGGCGATGTGCTCCGTCACCAGCGCGCTCAGGTCCAGGCGGCCCGCGCGGATGTGGTCCGCGAGGACCGGCAGGTCGTCGGCCGGGTTGGAGTTGCCGTAGACGCAGCCGGACAGGGTGCGGCCCCAGTGGAAGATCTCCAGGGCGTTGAAGGTGACCTGCTGGTCCTTGCCGCCGATGCCGACGACCGTGGTGCGGCCGCCGCGCCGGGTGGACTCCCAGGCGGTACGGATCGTGACCGCGCGGCCGACGCACTCCACGGCCACGTCGACGCCCTGCTTGCCGGTCAGTCCCCGGATCTCGCGGGCCGTGTTCTCGGAGGCGAGCACGTAGTCCGTGGCGCCCGCCTGCCGGGCCAGCTCCTCCTTCTCCGGCGAGACGTCCACCGCGACGATCTTCGAGGCGCCCGCGATGCGCGCCGCCTGGATCGTGGCGAGGCCGACGCCGCCGACGCCGTACACGGCCACCGTCTCGCCCGCGCGTACGCGCGCCGAGTGGTGGATCGCGCCGTAGCCGGTGAGGACGGCGCAGCCGAGCAGGGCCGCGTCCGTGAGCGGGACGCCGTCCGGTACCGGAAGGACGGTGTTGGCGGCGACGACCGTCTCCTCGGCGAACGCGGCGACGTTCAGGCCGGGGTGGAGGTCGGAACCGTCGGACGACTTCTTCGCGTAGACGTTCCCCGCTCCGGCCAGCGCGTTCGCGCACAGCCAGACCTCGCCCAGCGAGCAGGCGTGGCAATTGCCGCACGAGGGCGCCCAGTTGAGGACGACGCCGTCGCCGGGCGCGACATGCGTGACGCCCTCGCCGACGGAGACGACCGTGCCGGCGCCCTCGTGGCCGAGGACGGCCGGGAGCGGCACCCGCATGGTGCCGTCGGTCAGGGACAGGTCGGAGTGGCAGACCCCGGCGGCGGCGAGCTCGATGCGGACCTGCCCGGGGCCGGGCTCGGGCAGGTCGATGTCGGTGATCTCCAGCGGGGAACCGACGGCGGTGCAGACAGCGGCGCGGACCATGGTGATCGGTGACTCCCTTAGAACTGGAGGGACTTGGTCTGGAGGTACTCGGACAGGCCGTGCGCGCCGAGTTCCCGGCCGACGCCCGACTGCTTGTAACCGCCGAACGGGGCCAGCGGGTTGAACCGACCGCCGTTGATGTCGACCTGGCCGGTGTCCATGCGGCGCGCGAAGGCGACGGCCTCGGCCTCGTCACCGGCCCAGACGGCACCCGCGAGGCCGTACACGGTGCCGTTGGCGATCCGCAGGGCGTCGTCCTCGTCCTCGTACCGGATGAGGGAGACGACCGGGCCGAAGATCTCCTCCTGCGCGATGGTCATCTCGGGGGTGACGTCCGCGAAGACGGTCGGGGCGACGTAGTAGCCCTTCTCGTGCGGGGTCCCGGTGCCGCCGACGACGACGCGGGCGCCCTGTTCGACGCCCTTCTCGATGTAGCCGCGCACCCGGGCCTGCTGCTTGGCGTTGACGAGCGGGCCGATGCGGTCGCCGTACTTGGCGGCGGCCGTCGCGGCGAGTTCGACCGCCTCGTCGTACTGGTCCGTGTGGACGAGCATGCGGGTCCAGGCGCTGCACGTCTGGCCGGAGTTGCCCATGACGTTGGCGATGCCGACGTTGACGGCCTTCGCGAGGTCGGCGCTGGGCAGGATGACGTTCGCCGACTTGCCGCCGAGCTCCAGGGCCACGCGCTTGATCGCCGCGCCCGCCGTCGCGCCGATCTGCCGGCCGACCGCGGTCGACCCGGTGAAGGAGACGAGGTCCACGTCCGGGTGCTCGGCGAGGGCCTGTCCCGCGACCGCGCCGACGCCCGTGACCAGGTTGAAGACGCCCGCCGGGATGCCCGCCTCGTGGACCGCCTCCGCGAACAGCTGGGCGGTGAGCGGGGTGTCCTCGGCCGGCTTCAGGACGACCGTGCAGCCCGCGGCGAGGGCCGGGCCGACCTTCGCGACGATCTGGTGCAGCGGGTAGTTCCAGGGCGTGATCGCGCCGACGACACCGACCGGCTCGGAGTAGACCGTGGAGTTGCCGACCTTCTCCTCGAAGGGGTGGGAGGCGGCCAGTTCGGCGTACGAGCCCGAGACCAGGATCGGTACGCCCGCGTGCACGGTCTGCGAGAACGCGAGCGGCGCGCCGAGCTCCGCGGTGACCGTCTCGGCGACCTCGTCCTTGCGGGCGACGAGGACGTCGCGCAGGGCGGCGATGCGCGCCGCGCGGTCGGTGGGGGGTGTGGCGGCCCAGGCCGGGAAGGCGGTACGGGCGGCGTGTACGGCTGCGTCGATGTCTTCGGCGGTGCCCGCGGGGACGTGGCCGATGACCGTTTCGTCGGCCGGGTTGACGACCGTGATCGTCTCCTCGGTCAGCGCCCGGCGCCATTCGCCGTCGATGTACATCCCGTCGTGGGCCTTCATGGCTCTCCTCCCGAGTACCGCGTGATGTTGCTGTCGTCCTGCGCTCCAAACTAGCGGTGATAGTTTTCTGGCGCCAGAGACGACTGTCACGCCGCCGACGATTCCTCCCCGGGGTTACCGGTCGGCTGACGGCCCGGCGCGGGCTGGTCGCGCAGTTCCCCGCGCCCCTTTTCGGGTTGTCGGTCGGCTGACGGCCGGTGGCCTCTTCTCGCGCAGTTCCCCGCGCCCCTGAGGCATGCGCTGCGCGCAGCCTCCCCCTGAGGCTGCGCTCCGCGCGCCTCTGATCAAGGACACGTGGCGCGCCTCTGAGGAAGGGCGGGTGGCGCGCCTCCGATGAAAGGCGGGTGGCGCGCCTCTGATGAAGGGCGGGTGGCGCGCCTCTGAGGAGATGGCGCACGCAGTGCGCATCTCAGGGGCGCGGGGAACTGCGCGACCAGCCACGACGAGAGCCGCGCGCAGGAACTGGTTTCAGGGGCGCGGGGAACTGCGCGAGGAGCGGCCACCGGCCCGCGGGCCACCACGGACGGGACCCGGCAGCCGGGACGGAGTCCCCCGGCGCAGGCCCAGGCCCGCGGCGACGAGGAGCAGGCCGCCCAGCATCACGAACGGCGCCGCCGTACCGGCCACCCCCGCGACGACCCCCGCCGAGGCCGGCGCCGCCACCTGGCCCAGCCGGTTGCCGGTCAGGCGGAGGGCCAGGGCCGTGGAGCGGGCGTCCGGCGGGGCGGCCTGGACGACCGTGGTCATGGAGAGGGGCTGGCCGACACCCAGGCAGAAACCCAGCAGCACCAGGATCACCGCCAGCGCCCACACCGGCACGGGAAGCGCGATCGCCGCGCACAGCAGCGCCGCCAGCAGACACGTCGAGGTGATCAGCAGCGCGCGGCCCAGCCATGCGAGGAGCGGCGTCATGACCAGGCGGCAGGCGATGGTGGCACCCGCGCGCAGGCTGAGCAGCACACCGACCACGGCGGGCGCGATCCCCCGGTGCTCACCGACCACCGGCAGGTACGCCGTGAGGATGTCGGTGGCCGACAGCACGGCCAGGCTGATGAAGATGCCGCCGGGCACGCCCCGGGTGCGCAGGATGCGGTGCACGGGAACCCGGGACGCGCTCACCCCCGTACGCGGACCGGAAACCGTACGGCGGGCCTCGATGCGCCACAGCGAGGTGAGGGCGAACGCGCAGACGCCCGCCGAGATCAGCAGGGCCAGCGCGCTGGTGCCGCCCATGTCGGCGCCGTCGATCACCGCGCCCGCCGCGATCGGCCCGACGAGCTGGCCGAGCGAGGCGCCGATGGTGAAGTGGCCGAAGTTGCGGTCCTGTTCGTCGGGGGCCGACTGCCGGGCCACGATCGACTGGGCGCCGATGACGAAGCAGAGGTGGCCGAGGCCCATCACGCCGCTCCACGCGGCCATCCAGGCAAGGGAGTCCGCGGTGCCGCTCAGCGCGCAGCCGCCCGCGATGAGGACCACGCCGGCGGGCAGCAGCGGGGCGCAGCGGCCGTGGTCCGTGCGCCGCCCCAGCGGCACCGCGGCGAACAGCGGCAGCAGTGCGTAGACGCCCGCGATGACGCCGACGGCGCGTTCGTCGGCGCCGAGGGCGAGCGCCCGGTAGGAGACGGCGGGCCGCGCCATCGACACCGCCCCCTGCGCGAAGCTGAAGGCGATGACGAGGCGCAGCAGCCAGGTGCGGCTCATCCGTCGGTCACACGATCCCGAAGAGCAGACCGGCGCCGAGGACGACGAGCGCGGTCAGCGCGGCCCACTTCACCGTGAACCGGGTGTGGTCGCCGAACTCGACCTTCGCCATGCCGACGAGCACGTACACGGCCGGGACGAGCGGGCTGGACATGTGCAGGGGCTGGCCGACGAGGGAGGCGCGGGCGATCTCCAGGGTGGAGACGCCGTGCGCGTGACCGGCTTCGGCGAGGACCGGCACGATGCCGAAGTAGAAGCCGTCGTTCGACATGAAGTAGGTGAAGGGGATGGAGAGGACGCCGGTGACCAGGGCCATGTGCGGGCCCATCCAGTCGGGGATGCCGCCGACGACCCACTTCGCCATGTGGTCGACCATGCCGGTGCCCTGGAGGACGCCGGTGAAGACGGCGGCGGCGAAGACCATGCCGGAGACGTTGAGGACGTTCTCGGCGTGGGCGCCGATGCGGGCCTTCTGGTCGGGCATGTGCGGGTAGTTGACGGTGAGCGCGAGCGCGGCGGCCAGGATGAACAGGACCGGGATCGGCAGCAACTCCATGATCATGGCGGTCAGCAGGACGACCGTGAGCAGCGCGTTGAACCAGTAGAGCTTCGGGCGCAGGGTGGGCCGGTTCGGGTCGAGGCCGGTGAACGTCTCGCCGTCCTCGGTGCGGTGGGCGGGAGCGGCATCGGCGGCGTGGTCCCCGCCGCCCGTACCGCCCGCGCCGGCGCCGGTGCCGGTGCCGGCGCCCACGAGGACCTTCTCGTCGGCCGTCTCGGTCACGGTCTCGGTGACCTCGTCGAGGGAGAGGTAGCCCAGGCGCTTGCGCTCGCGGCGGCCCAGCACGTACGCGAGGACGAGGACGAAGAGCAGGCCGACGCCGAGCGCGGGGATCATCGGGACGAAGATGTCGGTGGCGTCGACCTTGAGGGCCGTGGCCGCGCGGGCGGTCGGGCCGCCCCAGGGGAGGGTGTTCATGACGCCGTTGGCGGTGGCCGCGACACCGGTCATCACGACCAGGCTCATCTTCAGGCGCTTGTACAGCGGGTACATCGCCGAGACGGTGATCATGAAGGTGGTGGAGCCGTCGCCGTCCAGGGAGACGATCGCGGCGAGCACGGCGGTGCCGACGACGATGCGGACCGGGTCGGCCTTCGCGAACTTCAGGATGGCGCGCACGATCGGGTCGAAGAGACCGACGTCGATCATCACGCCGAAGTAGACGATCGCGAACATCAGCATGGCGGCGGTGGGCGCCAGGTCGCCGATGCCGTCGATGACGTAGTCACCGAGGTGCGCTCCCTTGCCCACCAGGACGCAGAACAGCGCCGGGATGAGCACGAGCGCCGCGATCGGCGACACCTTCTTCATCATGATCAGCACCAGGAAGGTGGCGATCATGACGAATCCGAGGATCGTCAGCATGGAGGGGGTTCCTATCGTCGTTCGCCGTTGAACTGCCGCCCGGGGGTCGGCGGTCAGCGAGACGCTAGGGCCCGTTCCTCCGCGTTAACAAGATGTTGACGCGTGAGCAATAAGCGCAAAACTCCAGGTCACAGCTTTACGAGGTGTACGAGGAGGTGGGCGCCGTCAGTCGAGGGTCCGGGTCAGGTACGCGCGCAGCAGTTCCCTGGTCTCGGTGATGATCCGCTCGTCGCCCGCCGGGTCGAGCCGGAACGCGAGCCGCACCAGCGCGTCGGCGGACTCGACCGCCACCAGGAACGTCCGCCGCAGCGCGTCGTCGGCGGTCCGGCCGAGGTGCGGGGCGAGGAGGTCGGTGAGGGTGTCCGCGACCCGCAGATTGGGGGCGGAGTCGGGGTCGCCGACCGGGATCTGGGTGCCGAAGTCGACCAGGGAGAAGCCGGGAGCGGTGCGCTTCATGGCGAGGTACTCGTCGAGGACGGCGTCCATCGCGGCGCGCCAGTCGTCGGCCGCGATGGTGGCGAGGCGCCCGGTGACGCGCTCCGCGTAGCGCTCCAGGTTGCGCTGGGCCAGGGCGTCGACCATGGCGCGCTTGTTGGTGAAGAAGCGGTAGACCGAGCCGATGGGGACGTCGGCGGCGGCCGCGACGGCCCGCGTGCTCAACTGCTCGTAGCCGACCTCGTCGAGGAGATCGGCGCAGGCGTCGAGGATCCGGCTCAGCCGCTCGGCGCTGCGCTGCTGGACGGGCGTACGGCGCAAGGAGGTCGGATGAGGCATGCCGGTCACCCTACGGCCGGTTCACGGAGATGGGGATGCCGTCTCCGCCGCGGACGCGGTGAGGTCGGCGGTGGCCTCGACGGGTTGGCCCTCGACCGCCCAGGCCGTGCCGTCGTCGGCGTAGAGCCGGGCGGTGACCTTGTGGGTGCCGCGGCTGACGCGGGTGCCGGGCAGCCGGAAGTCGTCGGCGCGCAGCCGGGACAGGCGGGTGCCGTCCAGGTAGAGCTGGGCGTAGCCGCGGCCGTGCACGGCGCGGTCCGCCGCGTCCCTGTCGCTGAACCGGAAGTTCCGCACCCGGAGCCGGACGTCCCAGCCGCCGGAGGGCCGCGGGTCGGGCTGGACGACCAGGCCGATCTCGGGGGCGCCCTCGGCGGGGATCTGGCGGAAGTGGCGGCCGTCGCTGTCGGTCGTGTCGAGCACCTTGCCGACCCGGCGCGGGCCGCCGTCGTCGTCACCGCACCCGGCGAGGCCCGTCAGCAGGGCACAGGCGAGGAGGGCGGCGGCGAGGGCACGGGGCGGGGTCGTCCTGGGCATGCTCGGACAGTAGGGGACCGTTCACGTTTTCGGATCCGTCTCGGGGAGGAGGCCTCCAGGGGGAGTTCCGGGGGATTCCAGGGGGAGGCCCGGGGAATTCCAGGGGATTCCCCGGGGAGATCGAATCCGGCCGGACGGCGTCTTGCGTGGGCCGATCACGAATCCTACGGTTGAGCATAGGAATCATGGACGAGGGGCGAGGGAGCGATTCATGAGCGGGGACGCACGCAAGACGGCCGAGGCCCTGGCCTATCAGACGGGCTTCGGCAACGAACACGGCTCGGAGGCGGTGCCGGGCGCCCTGCCGCAGGGCCGCAACGCACCGCAGCGCGCCCCGCTCGGTCTCTACGCGGAGCAGCTCAGCGGCACCGCGTTCACCGAACCCCGCGCGCACAACCGGCGCTCGTGGCTGTACCGGATCCGCCCCTCGGCGGCGCACCCCGAGTTCGTCCGCACGGACAACGGCGCGGTGCGCACGGCCCCCTTCACCGAGTCGGTCGCCGACCCCAACCGCCGCCGCTGGAACCCGCTGCCCGACCCCGCTCCCGGCACGGACTGGCTGGCGGGCCTGTGGACGCTGGGCGGCAACGGGGACGCGACGCAGCGCACCGGCATGGCCGTGCACCTGTACGCCGCCGACTCCTCCATGACGGACCGGGTGTTCAGCGACGCGGACGGCGAGCTGCTGATCGTGCCCGAGCGCGGCGGGCTGCTGCTGCGCACCGAGTTCGGGCTGCTCGCCGCCGGTCCCGGCGAGGTCGCGCTGATCCCGCGCGGGGTGCGCTTCCGGGTGGAGCTGCTCGACGGCAGCGCGCGCGGGTACGTGTGCGAGAACTACGGGGCGCCGTTCCAGCTCCCCGACCTGGGCCCGATCGGCGCCAACGGGCTGGCGAACGCCCGGGACTTCAGGGCGCCGGTCGCCGCGTACGAGGACGTCGAGGGGCCGGTCGAGGTGGTGAGCAAGTTCTGCGGCAACCTGTGGACCGCGACCTACGACCACTCTCCGCTGGACGTCGTCGCCTGGCACGGCAATCACGTCCCGTACGTGTACGACCTGCGCCGTTTCAACGTCATCGGCTCGATCTCGTACGACCATCCCGACCCGTCGATCTTCACGGTCCTGACCTCGCCGTCGGACACCCCCGGGCTCGCGGGCGTCGACTTCGTGGTGTTCGCGCCGCGCTGGCTGGTGGGCGAGGACACGTTCCGGCCGCCGTACTTCCACCGGAACGTGATGAGCGAGTACATGGGGCTGATCGAGGGGGCCTACGACGCGAAGGCCTCCGGCTTCCTGCCGGGTGGCGGGTCGCTGCACAACATGATGTCGGCGCACGGGCCCGACCGGGAGACGTTCGACAAGGCCAGCGCCGCCGAGCTCGTTCCGCAACGGGTCGACGACGGGCTGGCGTTCATGTTCGAGACGCGCTGGCCCGTGACGGCCACGGCCCAGGCCGCCTCGGCCGGGCACCTGCAGCGGGGCTACGACGATGTGTGGCGCGGCCTGGAGCGGCATTTCCGGGGTTAGCGGGTCGATTCCCGGGTGCGGGCCGGTGGGCCTTCTCGCGCAGCCCCCACCGGCCCGCACCCGGCGACGGACCCCGTACCCACCCGAACCGCATTGCACATCCCGCCCCCGACCGATACGGATAACACCGTGACGTCATTCGCCCCGGACTCGATCGTCCTGAACCGCAAGCTGCCGCTCTGGTATCAGGTGTCGCAGTCCCTGCGCGCCTCGATACTGGGCCGCTCCCCGCAGGACCCGCTGCGGCTGCCCACCGAGGAGCAACTGGCGGGTCACTACGGCGTCTCGGTGCTCACCATGCGGCAGGCGCTGAAGGAGCTGGAGGACGAGGGGCTGATCACCCGGCACCGGCGCCGCGGCACGTTCATCGAACCGGCGGCCCGGCGGGGCGCCCCGGTGCGGCTGCTCGGCTCGGTGGACGCGATCGTGGCGCAGCAGTCCGGGATGACGGCCGAACTCCTGGAGCACGGCACCGTCCCGGTACCGGCGGCGCTGGCGGACCACTTCCCGGGCACGGACCACGTCGCGACGTATCACCGGCTGCGCAGCGACGAGAAGACGGGCGAACCGACGAACCATGCCCGCAACTACATCCGTCCCGAACTCGCCGAGCGGGTCGACGTCGCGGACCTGGAGCGCTGGCCGATGACGAAGGTGCTGCGGGACGTCGTGGGCGTGCGCATCACCCGGGTCACGGACTCGGTGGAGGCCCGCCTGGCGGACCCGGAGACGGCCCGGCTGCTCGAAGTGCCGCTGCTCAGCCCGATCCTGCACTACACGGGCATCACGTACGACGAGGAGGGCCGGGCCCTGGACGTGGCGGTGATCCATTACCGCGGGGACCGCTTCTCGTTCTCGGTGACGCTGGACGCCGACTGATGGCCGGGCGGGGGGACGTACCATGCCGGGCGTGACGAACGACCGCCCTGTCGACGACGCCGCCACCGCCGCCGTCGGCACCGACGCCGACGCCCCCGCGCTCGCGGACCTGATGCCGTGGTCCGTGGCACCGCTGCGCCTGGGCCGCGGCTGGCCCGTCGCGCCGGACGCGGCGTCCCTGAAGGCCCGTTGGGAGACCTTCGTCAACAGCGACCTCCCGCGCCGCGAGGCGCTGCTGGAGGTGACGCGCGGCCGTACGCTGCACACCGCCGCCGCCCAGCTCCCCGGCGTCCGCGCCGGCACCGAGCCGCTCGCACACGCCTCGGGACCGTGCCCGGAGCCGGTGCGCGTGCTGCACGGCCCGTTCGACGAGCAGTGGCTGATCCCCGACCAGCGCCTCATCGACGCGGCCCGGCCCGAGTTGTGGCGGGTCGCGGACGAGCGGCAGCTGTACCTGGTGGAGCAGGGGTACGTGCCCGACGCCGGCGGCCCCGCCGTGCTGGCCTGCGCCGTCCTGCCCGAGGGCCGCTCCCCCGCGGGCCGCCCCGGCCGCATCCGCCCCCTCTACCGCCGGCCGGGCGCGACGGAGCCGAACATCGCGCCGGGGCTGCTCCAGCACCTGTCCGGCACCTACGACCACGAGGTCACCGCCGCCGACCTGTTCGCCTGGATCCTGGCCGTGGCCGGGCGCGGCGCCGACCGGACGTGCCGGGTGCCGCTGCCCGAGGACCCGGACGTGTGGCGGCGCGGCGTCGACCTCGGCCGCCGGATCCTGTGGCTGGAGCGGCGCGGCACCGGCGCCGAACGCCCCAAGCTGCCGGGCGGCAGACGCCCGTACGTCCGCGCGCCGCTGCCCGACCGGCCCACCGAACTCCACTACGACCGCGAGGAGGAGGCCCTCCTGGTCGGCGACGGTCGCATCTCGCCGGTCCCTGCCGCGTCCTGGGACTTCCAGGTGAGCGGGGTGCGCGTCCTGGAGCAGTGGTTCGCCCGCCGCACGGCCCCGGCGGAGCCGGGCACCCTGGCGGCGGTCCGCCCGAAGACCTGGCCCCAGCCCTGGACGTCGGAACTCCTGGAGCTGATCACCGTCCTCGCCCTGCTGTCCGAACTGATCCCGGAACAGAAGGAGTTGACGGCGAGCATCGGCGACCGGATCACCCCGGCCGAGCTGACCCGCGCCCACGTCCTCCCGGTCCCGGACACCGCCCATCGCCCGGCCTCGGTCCTGGACCACCAGGAGGAGGGCCCCGGCGGCCAGTTCGCGATCCTGTAGCGGGCGCGGCCCGCTTCAGGGGTCATCGACGCGATCAGGGCCAAGATCGCCTGTGCGCGGAGCCTCCGCGCCGGTTGCCCGTCGGTTCAGCGCCGCTCGTCCGGCATCGCGTCCCCCCACGCCCGTCGCCGAGCGGTCGCCGCGCAGACCACCATCAGGATCGCCAGCAGGACCTGCCACAGGGCACGCATCGGTTGCCCCGTGGCCAGCGATACGACTGCCAGGCCGAGGCCGACGAGAGCCAGCACGGGGCAGACCCACATGAGGAACCGGTCCACAGAGCGAACCGCCGCCCGGCCCTCGGCAGGAATCACACGTCTTCGCATAGAGGTCGACTGCCCCGGCGGCCACGGGCCATGTCCAGCATCGCCGTACCGGCCGATCCGGACGCGCACCGCCGGTCCCCGGCGTCGACTCCACCACGAGAGGTCACGCGCGGGACCGTCCCCGACCTCGCCATCCTCGGCCCGCAGAGACACCGGAACACGGAAGAGGGCCGCCCACGAACCTGGGACGGGGCCCTCTTGCCCCTGCCTCGGGTACGCCTTGCACCTGACTCATCGGCGTCAGTCGCGTGCGCCTTATTCGGTGCAGAGGTTGAGAGAACCGTGGTTGGTGCCGATCAGGTGGTCGTCGAAGACGTAGCCCATTCTGTCGGTCTTCGCGGAGCGGCCGTAGATCCATATGTTGCCGTACTTGTTGTGCGTGAAGCACCAGGCGTAGAAGATGGCGCCGTCATCCAGAGTCTCCACGGTTCGGCACTCCCCGAAGGGGTACTCCTTGATCGGCGCCGAGGGGTCGATCACTCTCTCGATCGCGCTCGAGTTGTTCCGCACCGACCAGATCCCGCCGCAGTTGCTCGCCGCACTCGCGGGGGTCGTTCCCACACCGGCGCTCATCCCGAAGGTGAGGGCCGCCGTCACGGCGAGCAGTGACGGTATGGACTTCTTGATCTTCATGTTTCCCTTACCAGGACTTTTGATCATGTACACGTCGGCCGACAGTAGAGCACAACCGTGTTGAGCAGGCAAGGAGTTGAGGGCGCGTGCGAGGAAGCCCAGGAGTGCGCGAGGCCGAGGGTCCGCACGCGCTCATCGCGATGACGCGGCACCGCTGGTCCAGCACCCCACGGGTGAACGGCGGCCCAGCAGCCGCCCTCGTGGACGCCACGCCGTCAGCGCCGCCAGGGGCGGGGAACGCGAGGCGAGTGCAGGCGTACCGGCGGTTGACGATCAGACGCCACCCGGGCCCCTGGAAGTCGCTCCGTCAACATCCCTGAACGACGCAGGCTTTACGGGAGTACCCGGCGAAACGCGCCAGGCACGGAAAAGCCCCGGGCCCGCACCCGACTCCCCCGCCGGGGCGCCCGCCGCATGCCGTGGGGATGACGGTCGCGGAGATGCGCAGCGGTACGCCGTACGGCGCGGAGGTCGGATACGGGCCCGGGGCCCTTGCTGGACGGGCGGCCTGCTAGTGGCCGCCGAACAGCGAGCGACGCAGTCGCCGCAGTGGTGCGAAGAGCGAGACCCGCCGCACCCGCGCACGGCTCGTGCTGCGCTCGTCGTGCGCGGTGTCACGCGCGGTCAGCTCACGCATCAGCGTCGTCGCCTCGACCGTCTCGCGCTGCGGGACGGCGGGGCCGCCGAGCACCGAGAGATGGCGGTCGAGCCGCGAACTGGTCGCGCTGCTCCCGCAGGTGATCGCAGGCACGCGAGGCCTGCTGCGCACTGTTATCTGTTCCATGTCACTCCCCACCCGTACGAGGGCACTCAGCCCGGGCAGGTTAACCCTATCGCCCCATCGGGACACTCGTGTATCCCGGTCGCAGGATTCACCTCCCTCTTAAGGAGGTTGACGCCGCCGCGCCGGTTACTCTCCGAATCCAACTGAATTCAGGGCGAGTTGGACAAGATGGGCGCCAGACGGACGTTTCGAGCCGCTGTCCGGATCGGCCGTAACCGACAGTGAGGATGCGCTCGCCGTCAAGCCGGTGGCCGGATACGGCGTGTCGGAGCCGCCGCGGGGCAGTACTCCCAGGGAACGCGGGGGTGCGGAGGCGCCGGGAGCGTCACCCGGCCGGCGGTCCCGGCCGCGGGGCGGGTGGGCCCGTGACGGTGATCACGGCGCGGCGGGAACGTGGGCGATCTCACGCGCCCCGGCCCGCCGGGCGCGAGGGCGGCGGGCGCCTGTGCCGTTCTGACCCTCGGGTGCGGATTGGTGCCCAAGGGGGCCGCATCAGCCCTCGGTTGAGCTACTTTTGTTCAGACTTGTCGTGTTGTCGTGGCGAGTGGGGGCGGCGCCCGTGAGCACAGGGCCGGGGAGTGGCGGAAGCAGCGGGCGGGTCGTCGCGGGCCGGTACCGGCTGCTCGACCCGATCGGCGAGGGCGGCATGGGCACCGTGTGGCGGGCCCATGACGACGTGCTCGGGCGCGAGGTGGCCGTGAAGGAGGTGCGGGCACCCGCGGGTCTGCCGACGGCGGACCGGAGCCGGATGTACCAGCGCCTGGAGCGGGAGGCCTGGGCCGCGGCGCGGATCTCGCACCGCAATGTGATCACGCTGTACGACGTGGCGACGGACGACGAACGCCCGTGGATCGTGATGGAGTTGGTGCGCGGCGTGTCGCTCGCCGACCAGCTCGACGCCGAGGGCCCGATGCCTCCGCAGCGCGCGGCGCACATCGGCGCCGAGGTCCTCACCGCACTGCGCGCCGCGCACGAGGCGGGGGTGCTGCACCGCGACGTGAAGCCGGGGAACGTCCTGCTGTCGAACGACGGCCGGGTCGTCCTCACCGACTTCGGGATCGCCATGGTGGAGGGGACGCAGGCCATCACCATGACCGGCGAGGTGATCGGCTCGCCCGAATTCCTCGCGCCCGAGCGGGCCCTGGGGCGCACGCCGGGTCCCGAGTCGGATCTGTGGTCGCTGGGCGTGCTGCTGTACGCGGCCGTCGAGGGCCATTCGCCGTTCCGGCAGAACACCCCGCTGAGCACGCTGCGCGCCGTCGTCGACGAGGAGCTGCCGGAGCCGCGCCGCGCGGGCCCGCTGGCGCCCGTCATCGAGGGGCTGCTGCGCAAGGATCCGGCCGAGCGGACCGGCGCGGCGGAGGCCGAGCGGGATCTGCGGATCGTCGGTGCGGGCGGCACGCTGCGCGCGGACCGGGTGCAGGCGTCGCCGATGCCGTCGATGCCGACGGTGACCACACGGCAGCCGTCCGCCGCGCCCACGCCGCCGCTGCCCCTGCCCGTGGCGGGCACCGCGTCGGCCGTCCCGGTGGACACCGGCGAGCGCGGGGCCCGCCGTACCTCGCTCGCGCTGATGGCCGGCCTCGTGCTCCTGCTGCTGATACTCGGCGGACTGACGTACGTACTGCTCGACCGGAGCGGCGGGGGCGGCGGCCACGACGACGGTTCGTCGGCCGGCGGCTCCGGCGGCGGCACCACGGGCGGCGGTGGTCCCAGCGCGTCCGAGTCGGAGTCGGAGTCGCACGGCGGCGGCACCTCGCCGTCCGGCGACGGCGGCGGGAGCGGGAGCGGCGGTCACACGGCCACGCCCGCCCAGTCCGTGCGGGTCAGCGTCTCGGCGGTCCGCGGCAGTTACTCGGGGGCCTGCCCCCCGCCGGGCTCGGCCGCTCCGGCCTTCGCGGCGACGATCACCGTGGGGCGTACGCCGGCCAAGGTCGAGTACCGGTGGGTGACGAAGAACGGCGAGCCGTCGGACCCGGGCTGGAAGACCCTGAGCCTCGGCTCGGGCGACGCGAGGAGCAGCACGGTGAACACGACGCAGACGCGGTACGAGACGGGCGGCACGCTGCACGACGCGATCGGTGTGGAGGTGCGGAGCCCGGTCGCGGCGAAGTCCAATTACGTCGCCTACGCGGTGACGTGCGAGGTGGTGACCCCCTCCACGGGAGCCACCACCGGTTCGCCCAGCCCGTGAGCCGTCGCTCACGGGATACGGCTCAGGCGTTGGACGTGAACACGGGCAGATAGCCGCCGGACTGACCGGCCGCCGTCGGGTGGTACGACTCGCCGATGTTGGTCCAGTTGACGCTGTGCAGCCAGGAGTCGCCGGAGCAGATCTCGTGCCCGGTGAACGCCGACCGCACGTCGCCGAAGGTGAAGCCGTGGTCGGCGACGCGCTTGGCGATGGTGGTGTTGAGGAGGTCGGAGGCGCTGTTGATGGCGGACCGCTCGTTCTCGGACAGGCCCGCGATGCAGCTGCCGCTCAGCTTGTAGAAGCGGGGATAGCCGATGACCACGACGTGGGCGGCCGGTGCCTTGGCGCGGATCGCGTCGTAGACCTTGTCGAGGTTGGCGGGCAGCGTCGAGGTGACGTACGCGCGCGCCGTGTTGATGCGGTTCAGGCACGTTGCCTCGGACTGCAGGACGCAGGTGGTCATGACGTCGGCGAAGCCCGCGTCGTTGCCTCCGATGCTGATGGAGACGAGGCCGGTGCCGGTGCCGAGCGGGGCGAGCTGGCCGGAGATGACATCACCCGTACGGGCACCCGAGCACGCGGTGAACTTGAAGCTGGAGGGTGAGTGGGCGGCCGCCCACAGGGCCGGATAGGCCTTCGTGGAGCGCTTGCAGTCGCCGCTCTCGCTGGTGTAGCTGCCGGAGCCGACTCCCGAGGAGTAGGAGTCGCCGAGCGCCACATAGCCGGTGGCGGCGGCCTGCGCGTTCGTCGCCCCGGTGAGGGCGAGGCCGGCCGCGAAGAGGAACGACGTCATGAATGCCGTAAGTCGGAAACGTCTCATGGAACCTCCCTTAGCAGGATTTCTGCCACATCTGTGGTAGCACGCCACAGAGTTACCGGGAAGTACTCCTGACGGACATTCACCGGCCGTTCAATTGCAGGTACATGTCAGGGTTATGACATACCCTCAGATCGCTTGAGCTACGCCCGTAGACGGCCGCAGTCTGCTGAACGGGCCCGGACGGAACACCCGACTCCGACGGCCCGTGCGCGCCACCCAGCGCGCACCCCCCACTGACGCGTGCCCTCCACCGGCACGCGCCGCCTATGAGGAGGACTCCCTCGTTATGGCACTCTCCAAAGCACTGGTGACCGCGGCCGCCTCGACCGCGGCGGCCGTCGGCCTGCTCGGTTCGCTCACCGCCCTGCCCGCCCAGGCCGCCCCGGCCACCGGCACGGTCCTCGCGGCGAACTCCGCCGAGGCGGTCGACGGCAGCTACATCGTCACGCTCAAGAAGCCCGCACAGAGCCCGGCGGGCCTCACGGCCGCGTCCGCGGACGGCAGGAGCCTGATATCCGAGCACGGCGGCGCCGTGCAGAAGACCTTCCGCAGCGCGCTCAACGGCTATGCGGTGAAGGGTCTTTCGGCCACCGAGGCCGCGAGACTCGCGGCCGATCCGGCCGTGGCGTCCGTCGAGCGGAACCAGCGGGTGCACGTGGACGCCACCCAGACCGGCGCCCCCTGGGGCCTGGACCGCATCGACCAGTCGGCCCTGCCGCTCTCCGGCACGTACACCTACCCGGACTCGGCGGGCGGCGGGGTGACGGCGTACGTCATCGACACCGGCGTACGGATCACGCACTCCCAGATCAGCGGCCGCGCCTCGAACGGTTACGACGCCGTCGACAACGACAACGTCGCGCAGGACGGCAACGGCCACGGCACCCATGTGGCCACCACCATCGCGGGCACCACCTACGGCGTCGCCAAGAAGGCGAAGATCGTGGCGGTGCGCGTGCTCGACAACAACGGATCGGGCACGACCGCGGGCGTCATCGCCGGCATCGACTGGGTCACGAAGAACCACAGCGGCCCGTCGGTCGCCAACCTGTCGCTGGGCGGCGGCACCAGCACCGCGCTGGACACGGCGGTGCGCAACTCCATCTCCAGCGGCGTCACGTACGCGATCGCGGCCGGCAACTCCGGTGCGAACGCGTCCACCTCGTCGCCCGCCCGGGTCACCGAGGCCCTCACCGTCGGCGCCACGAGCAACACCGACGCGAAGGCCAGCTGGTCCAACTACGGTTCCGTGCTGGACCTGTTCGCGCCGGGCGTGTCGATCACGGCGGGCTGGAACACCAGCGACACCGCGACCAACACCATCTCCGGCACCTCGATGGCCACGCCGCACGTCGCGGGCGCGGCCGCGGTCTATCTGGCGGGCCACACCTCCGCCACGCCCGCCCAGGTCGCCTCGGCACTGGTGAACGGGGCCACCCCGGGGGTCGTCACGAGCCCCGGCACCGGCTCGCCGAACAAGCTGCTGAAGATCGTCCAGTAACGGCCTGACGACGGACTGACTGCTCGTCAATTCACTTACAGGCCAACCAAGTTCCCCGGGGGCATCGACCGCCTCCGGGGAACTTCTCGTGACCCTCCCGCGCCCCCGGCGCTCCTTGACTCCGCCCCCGCCGCTACGCCACATTGAAGTCCGGCATCCGGCGCTTCAGGGGGCAAGTCGCCCATGCAGACCACAAGAACAACGGCGGACCGTCCGCGGGGCAGGGACACGCTGCACCTGCTCGCGGGGGCGGGAGCCGTCGCCGCGGGTGCGGGGCTGGTGCTCGCGCTCACGCACTCCGGCTCACCACTGCGCGGGCCGCTCACGCTCTTCTTCCTGCTGGCCGCACCCGGCGCCGCGTTCGCCGCGGCCCTGCGCGGCCTCGACCCGGGGGCACGCCTGCTGGTCTCGGCCGCGGGCGCGGTCTGCGTCGTGATGCTGGTCGCCCAGGGCATGCTCGCCACGCACCACTGGTCGGCCGACGGCGGAGTGGTCGCGGTGGGCGTCCTGACCATGGGCGCCTTCCTCCTCCAGCTCGCCGTCCGCACCCGGAGCCGCAAAGTCCACTAATAGGGCACTCATTCAATTACCGGACAGAACCGCAAAAATGTGAGTGCTTGTTTCAGGTCTTGCCATACGGTCTCAATCATCAATACCGTCGTACATCCACCCGCATCGGTCCATCACGTGCTGCGATCCAGGGGAGGGCTCACGATCGCGACGGGGCCGGCGCGGGGCGCGGTAGGGGGGTGCCGTGCTCGGTGATTCGCTTGTTCCTGAGTGGTGGGTCGTCGAGTCGCGTGCCGCGCGACCGGTCCAATCAACCGGTGTTCACTGCCAGCTCACCCGGCCCGTACGGAGAATCGCTCCGGCCTGGCCGTAGGTGAGAACCCCCCTTTCGAACCGGACACACAGCCGGACCGCCCGAGGGGCGGGCGGTCCACCGGACGAGAGGGACCAGACTCATGAGCAGTTCCGTGGTGCGCCCGGCCGTGCCGGACGACGGAGCCACGCCCGCAGACTTACCCGCGTTACCCGCCCAGTACCGGGCGATCTCCACGCACCTGGCCATCGCGCCACGGGTCAGCGTGGTCATTCCCGCCATGAACGAGGCGGAGAACCTGCCCTACGTGTTCAAGACACTCCCGGAGTGGATCCACGAAGTCGTCCTCGTGGACGGCAACTCCACCGACGCCACCGTGGCGGTGGCCCGGGGGCTGCGGCCGGACGTGGTGGTCGTACCGCAGCACGGAAGGGGGAAGGGGGACGCTCTGATCACCGGCTTCCAGGCCTGCACGGGCGACATCATCGTGATGGTCGACGCGGACGGCTCGGCGGACGGACAGGAGATCGTCAGCTATGTGTCGGCGCTGGTGTCCGGCGCGGACTTCGCCAAGGGCTCCCGGTTCGCCAACGGCGGGGGCACGGACGACATGACGCCGGTGCGCAAGCTGGGGAACTGGGCGCTGTGCACGGCCGTGAACGCCAAGTTCGGCGCCCGCTACACCGATCTCTGCTACGGCTACAACGCGTTCTGGCGGCACTGCCTCGACGAGATCGACCTCGACTGCACCGGCTTCGAGGTGGAGACCCTGATGAACATCCGGGTCGTCAAGGCGGGCCTGAAGGTCCAGGAGATCCCGAGCCACGAGTATCTGCGCATCCACGGGGCGAGCAATCTGCGCGCCGTGCGGGACGGGATCCGGGTGCTGCGGGTGATCCTCAAGGAGCGATCGAACCGTCGCGCCCTGCGCGTCAGGGCCGCCTCCGCGAAGCTGGATCCCGTACGGGGAGAGGCGTCTTGACGCAGACTCAGAACACGGAGACGGCGATCTCGGTCGTCATCTGCGTGTACACCGAAGACCGCTGGGGCGACATCCTCGCCGCCGTCGACTCGGTCCGCGCGCAGTCCCGCCCGGCCCTGGAGACGCTGCTCGTCGTCGACCACCGTCCGGCGCTGCTCGACCGCCTCACCCGGGAGTACAAGGAGACACCCGAGGTCCGGGTGCTCGCCAACCAAGGGCCGCGCGGCCTGTCCGCCGGGCGGAACACCGGGATCGCCGCCTCGTACGGGGAGATCATCGCGTTCCTCGACGACGACGCGGTCGCCGAGCGGGACTGGCTGCGCTGGTTCGCCGACGGGTACGCCGACCCGGCGGTGATGGCCGTCGGCGGGCGCACCGAACCGATCTGGGCCTCGGGGCGCCGGCCCGTCTGGTTCCCCGAGGAGTTCGACTGGGTGGTGGGCTGCGCGTACCGGGGACTCCCCCGCGGCCGGGCCAGAGTCCGCAATGTGCTGGGCGGCAACGCCTCGTTCCGGCGGACCGCCTTCGACGCGGCCGGCGGGTTCGCCACCGGCATCGGCCGCGACGGCGACCGGCGGCCGCTGGGCTGCGAGGAGACGGAGCTGTGCATCCGGCTGTCCCGCGCCCGGCCGGACGCGGTGCTGCTCCTCGACGACCGCGCGGTGATCCACCACCGGGTGCCGCCCGCGCGGGAACGGTTCGCCTATTTCCGTACGCGCACCTACGCGGAGGGCCTGTCGAAGGCGCTGGTCGCCCGGAGTGTCGGCGCGGGCAAGGGGCTGGAGAGCGAGCGCGCCTACACGAGCCGGGTCCTCCCGGCCGGGGTGGCACGCGGTGTGCGCGACCTGGCGCTCGGCCGGGCCGGTGGCGGAAGACGGGCCGGGGCCATCGTGGCCGGTGTGGCGGCGGCGGCCGGCGGCTACGTGCTCGGGAGCCTGCGGGCGCGGGGCGGGAGCGCCGGGTCGTTCACCGTCGCGGAGTCCGGCCGCGACGACGCTCCGGAGGCGGTGGCATGAGCGGGCCCGCGTGGACGCCGGACGGGGTGCCCGTCCCGATCCTGATGTACCACTCGGTCGCCCGGGAGCCGAGCGAGCCGACGCGTGCCCTCTCGGTCTCCCCCGGCCGGTTCGCGGAGCAGATGGAGATGCTAGCCGATCACCGCTGCACCCCGCTGACCACCGCCGAGCTCGCGGCGATCTGGCGCGGCGGCGGCCGGGCGCTGCCCGACCGGCCCGTCCTGATCACCTTCGACGACGGCTACGAGGGCGTGCACCGGCACGCGCTGCCCGTCCTCGCCCGGCACGGCTTCGCCGCCACCCTGTTCGTCTCGACGGGGTGGCTGCGGGGCGCGCACGACACCGGCCGCGGGCTCGACACGATGCTCGACTGGGACCAGGTGCGGGAGCTCGCCGGGCAGGGCGTGGAGATCGGCGGGCACAGCCATACACATCCGCAGCTCGACCAACTGCCGGACGAAGAGCTGGAGTTCGAGCTGCGGCACTGCAAGGAGATCGTCGAGGGCGAGCTGGGGGCCGCGCCCGTCTCCTTCGCGTACCCGTACGGCCACTCCGACCGGCGGGTGCGCCGGGCCGTGCGCGCGGCCGGCTTCGCCCAGTCGCTCGCCGTCGGCAACGGACTGGCCAGGCGCCGGCAGGGGCCCTTCGCCCTGCAACGCGTCACCGTCCGCCGCTCCACCGGCGCCGCCGAGTTCGAGCGGCTGGTCGAGGGCCGCGCGATCGGCCGCACCTTCGCCACGGACCGTGCCCTGACCAAGGGGTACGCCGTGGTCCGCAGAGTCCGACAGGCCCGCCGGAAGGCAGCTCGTACCCGTGTCTGACACGACGACCACCGCCAAGGCAGGATCGACCACCACCGCCGAGCCCGAGGGGCCGCCCGGCCGCAGACTCGGACTGCCCCACTGGGGCAGGGGCTGGGGCCGGGGCCGGAGCAGGAAGGGCGACTCGCCCGGCGTGGGGTCCGAGGGCGGGAGTCAGCTGTTCCGCAACGCCTACGCGCTGATGCTGAACACCGGCATCTCCGGCGTGCTCGGCGTCAGTTTCTGGCTGGCCGCGGCGCACTACTACACGGCGGACGCGGTCGGTCAGGGCTCGGCCGCGATCGCGGCCATGAAGTTCCTCGCGGGACTCATGGCCGTGACGCTGACCGGGGCCCTGGCCCGCTTCATCCCGGTCGCCGGGCGCGACACGAGGCGGCTCATCTTCTGTACGTACGCGGGCAGCGCGCCGGCGGTGGCGCTGGCCGCCCTGGTCTTCCTGCTCACCCTGGACGTGTGGGGCCCGTCGTACAGATTCCTGCACGGGCCGGTCAACGGTCTGGGGTTCATCGCGGCCGTCGTCGCCTGGGCGCTGCTCACCTTGCAGGACGGGGTGCTGACCGGGCTGCGCAGCGCGCTGTGGGTACCGGTGGGCAACACCGTGTTCTCCCTGGTGAAGCTCGGTCTGCTGGTCGCGTTCGCGACGGCGTTCGCGACGACCGGGGTGTTCGTGTCCTGGGTCGTCGCGATCGCGTTCTCGGTGGTCCCGCTGGGCCTGCTGGTCTTCCGCCGTCTGGTGCCCCGGCACGTCGCGGCGACCGACGGCCACGCGGATCCGCCGACGCTGCGGCAGATGGGCCGGTTCGTCGCGGGCGACTCCACCGGTTCGCTGTTCTCGCTCGCGGTCGTGTCCCTCGTGCCCGTCGTGGTCGCCGCGCAGGTCAGCTCCTCGGACAACGCGTACTTCTACGTCACCGCCACGATCGGCGGCACGGTCAATCTGCTGGCCATCAACATGGGCGCCTCGCTGACGGTGGAGGGTTCGCACGATCCGGCGCGGCTCGCCGCCCACACCCGTGCGGCGCTCCGCCGGATGACCCGCATCATGATCCCGGTCTGCGCGCTGCTGTTCGCCCTCGCCCCGTACATCCTCCGTGTCTTCGGCGGGGAGTACGCGGACGCGGCGACGCCGCTGCTGCGCTGGTTCGCCGTGGGCGCGGCCCTGCGGGTGGTAATGGAGACGTACTTCGCCGTGCTGCGGGCGCAGAGCAGGACCGCTGGACTCGCCTGGTTGCAGGGCCTGTTGTGCGTGCTGGTGCTCGGCCTGACGCTGCTGCTCCTGCCGCGGCTCGGGCTGACCGGCGCGGGCATCGCGGAGGTCTCCTCGCTCGCGGTGATCATGACGATCGCGGCGCCCCGGCTGTGGCGCGTGGTGCGTGCCACGCCCGCGGCGCCGCACAGCGACAGCGTGGCGCCCGACGGCGACCTCGCCGATCTCGGGATACCGGTGGCACCGGCCGGCGCGGCGGGCGGGCGGGGCGCCAAGCGGGCGCTGCGCGGCGCGATGGACTCGGACACGCTGCAACTCGCGGTGCAGCTCAACCTGGATCACCAGGAGCGGCGGCCCGATGTGCGGCCGGGCCCGGCGACCCCGCCGCGCGGCGCTCCCACCGCGCACCGGCCGGCCTGGGCGGACAGGACGCGGGCGCCGGACACCGGGGCGCGGGCACCGGACACCGGGGCGCGGGCGCCGGACACAAAGACCTCGACGCCGGGCACGGGGACTTCGGCGCCGGACTCCGGGGCGCCGGTCCCGGCCCCGGCCGCTCCCGCGAGGCCGCCGCGTGCCCGTCTCACCCCGTCCGTGGCCGTGCTGTCGCTGCTGCTGATCGCGGGGCTCGGCCTGTACTGGGGTCCGGTGCTCGGCATGAGCGACGCCGATCTGGACGGCATGGGCGGACTCGGCCTGATCTCGGTCCTCTCCCCCGTGACGCTGCTCGGCGGCGCGCTGCTCATCGGCGTCTTCGCGACACTGCTGTGGTTCGACCACCCGCGCACCTGGCTGCTGTGGGCGACCCTGCTCGCCACCGTGGTGTCGCTGCACGCGCTGCCCGCCGTCCTGGAGACGGAGCCGCGGTTCGCGACCGCGTGGCAGCATCTGGGCTTCCTGGACTACATCGACCGCACGGGCTCGGCGGTGCCGGACCTCGACGCCCGCTGGAGCTGGCCCGGCTTCTTCGCCGCGGCCGCCTTCGTCGCCCAGGCGTGCGGGATCAGCGATCTCGGCGAGGTCGTCCGCTGGTGGCCGCTGACGCTCCAACTCCTCTGCCTGGCACCGATGTTCCTGCTGCTGCGCTCGGTCCGGGCGAGCTGGAAGGCCAAGTGGACCGGCCTGTGGATCTTCGTGCTGAGCGGCTGGGTCGGCCAGGACTACTTCTCGCCGCAGGGCTTCACGTATCTGCTCTACCTGATGTTCGTGGCGATCCTGCTGGTCTGGTTCCGCGAGCCCGGGATGCGGCGGGCCGCGCTCCGCCCGGGTGAGGCGGAGCCCGAACCGGTGGACCGCCGCCGGCGCGTGGTGCTGCTCGTCGTGCTGATCGCGCTGTTCGCCGCGACGGTCCCCGCGCACCAGCTGACGCCGTTCGTGATGCTGGGGGTGCTCGCCGTCCTGGTCCTGGCCGGCCGGTCCGAACCGCGCGGCCTGCCGCTGCTGTTCGGCGTGGTCGTCATCAGCTGGCTGGGCTTCCTCGCCGAGCCGTACTGGTCGGGGCACTTCAACGACCTGTTCGGCGGGATCGGCGGTGTGGGCGGCAATGTCTCGTCCTCGGTCTCCGGCCGGATCCAGGGCGGCAGTTCGACCCACCGGCTGGTGCTGTACACCCGGGTGCTGCTGGCGGGCGGGGTCCTGGCATTCGCCTGCTTCGGCTGGTGGCGGCGCCACGACTGGAAGTACCGCGAGCGCTCGCTGGTGGTGCTGACCTTCGTGCCGTTCCTCGGCTTCGGCATGCAGTCGTACGGCGGTGAGATGGCGCTGCGGGTCTTCCTGTTCGCGCTGCCCGGCGCCGCGCTCCTGGCGGGCCTCGGGCTCTTCCCGCGGACCGGCGTCACCGAGAAGGAACGCGACAGGGACCGGATCACCCTGGCTCCCCTGGCGGCGCTCCTGGCGGGCCTGCTGCTGTTCGGCGGCTTCCTCGTGGCCCGCTGGGGCAACGAGCCGTTCGAACGGATCCGGCCCGGCGAGGTCGCGGCGATGGACTACGTCTACGCCCATGACCGGCCGACGGTGCGGCTGCTGTGGATGAGCGACGACGCCGTCGACAACGTCACCCCCTCGATGCCGTGGGGCGCGCGCGACATGGAGCGGGTCCAGTACGTGCCGACGCCCGCGCCCGCCGACCCGGTCCTGGTCGGCGGTCTGGTCAAGGCGCTCAAGGACGCGGGCCCGAACTCGTACCTGATGATCAACAAGAGTCAGGTGGTGTACCTGCAACTCGATGTCGGCTACTCGAAGACGTGGTCCACGCGGCTGACGGGGAACCTGGAGCGGCGCACGGAGCTGCGGAAGGCCTACGCCAACGACGACGTGACCCTGTACCAGCTGCGCACACCGCCGTCCGGCCCGGTCGAGAAGCCGGATCCGGGCCCGGCCGGGCCGCTGATCACCTGGACCCCGTGGTCGGTGGTGGGCGCCCTCGCCGCCGTGGCGCTGATCGTGCTGCTCACGGCGCGCGAGGTGGTCCGGGCGGCGCGCCCGCCGGGCGCGCGGCGGCTGCGCCTGCTGCAGAGCACGTTCTGGTTCTCGCTGCCGCTGCTCGCGGTGCTGCTGGCGTCGCTGGTCCACCGGTTCATCACCATGGGGATGGACTGACGGGAGGCGCTGACACCACTTCCCCGCCGTGTCAGCGCCTCAGCCACTTCACCTCGTAGCCCTGCATCTCGAACCGCCTGCCGTCGACCTTCGCGCTGATCGGCCGGTCCAGGGTGTTCACGACGAGGACGGCCCGGTCGTCGGCGAGGACCCGCACGTTGGGCACGTCGTCGGCGGCCACCGAGACCGTGGTGAACTCCGTGCCCGGGCCGAACTCCTCGTTGAACCTCGACACGAGCCCGTACATCGGCAGCGCTTCCCCGCCGTCGGCGCTGTGCGTGGGCCGCCACATGCAGCCGGCGCAGGAGCGGCCTCTCTCGTCCTCGGGGTTCCAGTAGAACCCCGAGGTCGCGCCGCCCTTGGCCAGGGCGATCAGTGCGGCGGCCTGCACGGCGACGCGGTGCGTCTCGCTCCAGCCGTCGCGCTTGTCCCTGTTGTCGGCGGGTTCCACGTAGTACTCGGCCCACCACAGCGGCAGATCGCCGGTCTGCCGTTCGATCCACCGGCTGACGGCCGTGAACTTGTCGGTGGCCGCGAACTCGTCGGGCAGCATCTCGTCGTCGTGCGTGTAGCTCGCGCCGTCGACCACGACGAAGTCGGCGCCCGCCTTGTGCTCGTTCCAGTACTCGAAGGCGTCGACGATCCGCCGGTCCATGTGGCCCCACGGCCCCGCGACGACGTCCGAGGCGCCCTCGCTCCGCTTCGGGTCGAGGCTGTCCATCACCAGATAGGGGCCGCCGACCATGATGCGCTTGTCGACCTTCTTCAGGGCTTTCCGGACGAGGTTGTAGAACCGTGTGTAGCCCTCGTAGTCCCAGCGGCCCTTCTCGTCGTTCCAGAAGCCCTTGAACTCGTTCCACACGATGAAGTGGCGTACGTCCGGATAGCGCTTGGCGACGGTCGCGGCCAGGTTCGCGTAGTCCTGGTAGTGATCGGGGTCGGGGGCCTTCTCCAGGTTGTGCCGGCTCCAGTCCGTGCGGTCGACGCCCGCCTCGCCGCCCTTCATCCAGTCGGGCGCGCAGCACAGCGTGATCACGGGCGTACCGCCGGAGGCGCGGACGAAGTCGACGCGGCGGTCCAGCGCGTCGAAGTCGTAACGCCCCTTCACCGGCTCGGGGTTGTCCGCGCCCCAGCCCATGATCGCCTGGTTCTGCGGCATCGGCCGCTCGCCCAGCAGCTTCTCCGTGCGGGTGACGGCGCTCCGCGCGCCCTCGTCGGCCGAGTGCTGGGTGTGCGTGAAGCCCCAGCCGACCTCGGGGCCCTCCTGCCGGGGCGGGCTCACCGGTGTGCCGTGGACCTTGTCGCCGTCGGGGGTGGTGCCGGCGATGCTGCCCGTGCCGCCCCTGCTGTCAGGGAGGGTGCCGAGCACCGCGAGCACCAGGGCCAGAGCGGCCATCCCCACCCCGAGCGCGGCGATCAGCCGCCATCGGCGTTCCTCCGGATTCCACCCGTGACATCCCATCAAAGACAAGGGTATCCAGCGGAGTTGTGGAACGAGCGGGCCCCGCCACCCCTGCCTCGTCACGGCGGTCGAGGTGCCGGGCGCACCGTGCGGCACGGGGGACGCGGTGCGGAAATGCCGTGCGCACGGCCTCCGCTTGCCGGATCATGGCGGTATGTCTGCGAACCCATTCGACGCGCTGCCGGTCCGGCTGGGCGTCGACGACAGCGACTCGCCCTCCGATGTCGTCGACGCGCTCTTCCTCGGCCGCTTCGCCACGGGCGAGCAGCCGCACTCGCACGCGGTCAACATCGACCGGGTCCGGTCCGGTGCCACCCTGCTGCCGCCGGGCGCCCGCATCCTGCGCTCCGCGCGCGACGACGACCGCAGTGCGACGCTCGCCGAGGGGGACGGCTGGACGCTGCTGATCTCCCGGTGGAACCGGGGCGCCGACGTCACGGTCACGGCGACCACCACCGAGCTGGCGGCGAAGATCCTCGGCCAGGCCACGGACGGCGCCGCCGACGAGCCCGAACCCCAGCCGGAGAACGTGACGATGGGGTTCTGGTACGTCTCGCCGCGGCGCGGGCCGCACCGCACGACCCGGCAGATCTCGGCGGGTACGTGGGACGAGGTCCGGCCCAACTACACGGCGCCGGTCGCCGAGGCGATGGACGGTCTCATGAAGACGCGGCCCGAGGACATCGCGGGCCGGCTGCTGCTGCTCCACGGGCCGCCCGGCACGGGCAAGACCTCGGCGCTGCGTACGCTGGCGCGGTCGTGGCGGGACTGGTGCCAGGTGGACTGCGTCCTGGACCCCGAGCGGCTCTTCTCCGACGTCGGCTATCTGATGGACATCGCGATCGGCGAGGACGACGGTACGGCGAAGGGGCGTTGGCGGCTGCTGCTCCTGGAGGACTGCGACGAGCTGATCCGGGGCGAGGCCAAGCACACCGCCGGGCAGGCGCTGTCCCGGCTGCTGAATCTCACGGACGGGCTGCTCGGGCAGGGCAGGAACGTTCTGGTGGGCGTGACCACCAACGAGGACCTGGAGCGTCTGCATCCCGCCGTGGTGCGGCCCGGCCGTTGTCTCGCCCGGATCGAGGTGGGGCCGATGACACATCGTGAGTCGGTGGCCTGGCTCGGCACCGAGGAGGGGATCGGGCGTGAGGGGGCGACTCTGGCGGAGCTCTACGCCCTCCGCCGGGGGGTCTCGCCGACGGCGGTGCCGGATCAGCGGGGCGGGGCCGATGCGGGGCTGTATTTGTAGGGTGCGCTGTCGAGTGCGGGTGGTGGGTGGCTGGTCGCGCAGTTCCCCGCGCCCCTGAAAGGCCTGCGGCCTTCAGGGGAGGCTGCGCGTCAGCGCATGCCTCAGGGGCGCGGGGAACTGCGCGACCAGCCACGACGAGAGCGGCAGACGAAGGACGGGTCAGGAATAAGCGGCCCGTACCGCGTCCCGGGCCGCCTCGAGCGCGGCCTCCTGAGAGAGACCGAGGCGATGAACCCGCTCGGCATAGACCTGGGCCGCGACAGCCGCCTCCCGAGAAGCCGCGTCCCGAGCGGCAGCGACGAACGTCCCGTTGCGCCCCCGCGTCTCGATCACCCCGTCCGCCTCCAGCGCCCGGTACGCCTTGGCCACGGTATTGGCGGCGAGCCCCAACTCCTCGGCGAGCCCGCGCACCGTGGGCAACTTGTACCCGACGGGCAGCGTCCCGCCCCGGGCCAGCTCGGAGATCTGCGCCCGCACCTGCTCGTAGGGGGCCGCGCTGTCGTCAATCCGGATCTTCAGGGTCACGGCCCGATTCTCCCGCAGCCCCGGAAAATGAGAGGCACCCGGGCAGGACCGGCGCGTACCGTCCGGCTCCATGACTGTGATCGTCCGTGCCCTGCGTCCCGACTCCCCGTCCGACACGGAGGGTTTCGCCCGGGTCCGCCGGGCCTGTGTGCCGGCGATGCTCGCGACCCCCGCCTCCGTCGCCCACGACCTCGCCCACGCCCACCCCGACGCCCACTACCGCCAGCTGATCGCGGTGACCGGCGACGGCACGGTGATCGGCACGGCCCAGGTCGGTATGGCGTACGACAGCCCCCGCCCGGACGCGGGCTTCGCCAACGTCTACGTCCACCCCGACCACGAGAAGCGCGGCGCGGGCACCCTGATCCTGCGTACGGCGGAGGCGCACCTGGCCCGGCACGGCGCGCGGGAGGTCTACTGCTGGGCGCTCGACGGGGAACGCAACCTGGCGTGGGCGGCGGCCCGCGGCTACCGCCCCACCCGCGGCGCCCACTTCCTGCGCCTCGACCTCACGCCGGACGACGCGCTGCCGCCCCGCGCCCCGCTGCCGCCCGGCGTGGAGCTGCGCACCGGCGCCGACTTCGCGGCCGACCCGTACCCCCTGTACGCCCTGGACGCGGAGACGGCGGCGGACGAGCCGGGCGATCTCGCCCTGCATCTCTCGGACTACGAGCAGTGGCTGGCGGACACCTGGCAGCACCCACTGCTCGACCTCGCGCTGACGACGGTGGCCGTGGTGGACGGCAGGCCCGCCGCGTTCACGGCGGCGCGCACCGACGGCGACGGCCGCTATCTGTCGGGCATGACCGGCACGGCCCGCGCGCACCGGGGCCGTGGCCTCGCCAAGCTCGCGAAGAACGACTCGCTGCACCGCGCCCGGGAGGCCGGGATCACGGTGGCGTACACGGGCAACGACGCCGGCAACGAGCCGATGCTCGCGATCAACACCTGGTTCGGCTACACGCTCGACGCGAAGGAGATCCGCCATGTCCGCACCCTCGGCGCCTGACGCGGTGCACGTGCGCCTGGTCAAGGCCGGGCGCACGAAGATCAGGTACCCGGCGGCGCTGCTGCGCGACGACGGCACGCACGCGGTGGTCCGCGCCGCCTGGGCGGGCGACGGCGTACGGGACTTCGGCTTCGTGCGGTTCGCGCCCGGCGACGTCTTCACCGAGCACTACTGGCGCGATCGCTGGTACGCGGTCAAGGAGGTGCGGACCGGCGACGGCACCCTGAAGGGCTGGTACTGCGACATCACCCGCCCGGTGGTCCGCGGCGCGGACGGCGATCTGCTCTCCGAGGACCTGGATCTGGACCTGTGGGTCTCGGCGGACGGCGCCGAGGTGATCCGGCTGGACGAGGACGAGTTCGCCGACAGCGGTCTCGCCGAGCGGGACCCGGCCGCCGCGCGGGAGGCGACCCGGGCGCTCGACGCCCTCGAACTCCTGGCCCGACAGGGCCGGTTCCCCGCGCTGCTCAGCTGAGCGCGACCACCGCGTACCGCTCGTCGCGGACCGGTCCGCCCCACAGGCGCGCGTCCTGCGACAGAGGGGTGTGCCGGACCTCGCGGACGAGCGGCGCGAGGGTGTCCAGGAGGGTGCCGGCCGGGATGCCCACCGGGTTCAGCTCGCCCCACACCCCCTCGATCAGCACCAGCCGCCCCGCGGGCCGCAGCAGGGTCAGCCAGTGCCGCAGCACGTCCTCGGGGCCGGGCAGCGTCCACAGCACGTGCCGGACGAGCACCACGTCGTACGCGCCCGGCGGCACCGGCGGCGCCGCCGCGTTCCCCAGGCGGAACTCGGCGTCCCGGCCCGCCAGTTTGTGCCGGGCCCGCTCCAGCATGCGCGGGGCGCTGTCGATCCCCGTCACCCGGTGGCCCCGCTCGGCCGCGAGCAGCGACAGGCTGCCGGTGCCGCAGCCGAGGTCGAGCACCGCGCCCGGCTCCGCGGGCAGCCAGCCGTCGAGGCGGTCCGCCCAGGCCGCCCGTACGACGGGGTCCCGCAGCCCGTGGTCCGGCTCGTCGTCGAAGGTGGCCGCGGCCTCGTCCCAGACATCGGTCGAATCGCTGGTATCGGTCGTGCCGGTCCCGTCGCTCGTATCGGTCGTGCCGTTCGTGTTCACGCGTGCTCCTTCGTCCCGGCCAGGTCGGCGGTGAAGCGGGTGCGCCACCAGGGGTCCTCGCGGTGCGGCAGGATCCAGCCGGCCGCCTGCCGTGCGGGCCGCTCGCACCAGGCCCGCACCGCCTGCGCCGCCTCCTCGCGCCGCCGCCAGCCGTGGAGGTCGTCCCAGGTCACCGGATGTCCGGCCAGCTCCTTGCCCTGCTCCCGCACGATGCCCGCCCGCTCGGCCGTCACGGTGCGCAGGCGTATCCCGAGCGGGGAGTCGTCGTCGACCGGGCCGCGGCCGTCCCCGGTGAGGGCGGCGGCCACCTCGGGATAGCGGTCGAGGCCGGTCTCCGCGGTGAACAGGGCGAGCTGGGCGGCAAGCGCGGTGCGCAGGGTGTCCGGGGCCGCCGCGTCCAGCAGCCCGGTCACGGACTCCGGCAGGAATCCGCCCCGGCCGGTGAGCGGTTCGAGCACCGGCAGGATCAGGGCGCTGGGCAGCGCGCCGTCGAGGGCGTCGGGCGGCAGGTCGATGCCGAGGGCGGCGGTGAGCGCGGCGCACACCTGGCGCAGGACCTCGCGGTGCGGGCCCGCGAAGCCGGGTGGGGTCGGCACGGTGACGTACCGGGGATCGGGGGCGGGCTCGGCGCTCACGTCGCCGCGCAGGGCGGGCCCCGGCGCGCTCGCGCGGAGCGGCTGTCGCGGCGTCGGGACCGCGGCGCCGAGCGGCCGCCCGAGGCCCGGCCGGGACGGCGGCTCGGTGCCGGGCCGCCCCGGCAGTCCGGGGAACACCTCGTACGGGTCGCGCTCGTCGCTGCCGCGCGGCACGCCCCGGGTGTCGTGGAGGGTGACGCGGCGGCCGTCCTCGTACAGGGACAGCGCGGTGAATCCGGAGAAGTGCAGCGACACCGCGCGGGTGCCCCGCGACAGCCGGCGCAGCACGGCGTCCCGCGCGCCCTCGGCATGGCCCTGCTCGATGCCGAAGGCCCACTCCCCCGCCCGCCCGGCCCGTACGGTCGGCAGGTGGCCGCCGGTCCAGCGGGCGCTGTCCTCGACGGCGCCGACCCGGGTGCGCTCGGCGTGCGTGCCGGGCGACGCGCCGTACCGGCCGAGGAGTTCGTCCGGGCCGACGCCGTGCACGAAGGTGAGGCAGAACTCCGCGTACTCGCCCGCCCAGCCCTCTTCGGCGACCGGCCGGAACCGCTCGTCGAAGGGTCCGGCCGGGGCTGGTGCGGGCTCCGCCGCCGCCCGCTCGAACAGGGAGAACGGCTCGGGCACGGGCTGCGGCTCGGGCTCCCACAGCAGTTCGCCCGCGAAGGGCACGCCCACGTACTTCGCGATCCTCCCCACCGGTGTGCCGTTCTCCAGCGCGTCGGCGACCTCGGTCAGCAGCTCCGCGTACGAGGACCAGTGGCCGAAGCGGGTGCCCTCGCCGTTGAAGAAGTAGCCGACCGCCCCGAAGGTGTCGCCGGGGCGGCAGTCGAGCACCAGGCCGTCCGGGGTGTTGCCGCCGGTGAACATGACGTACCGGCGGTGCCAGTAGTCGCCGTCGAGCAGTCCGTCCTCGCCGTCCTCGCTGCCGTCGTCCCAGAGGTCGAGGTTCATCCGGGCTCCGTCGAGCAGTTCCGCGAGCGACAGTGGCGCCCCGCCGCCGGGGAAGGTGAACGCGTCCTGACGCGATCCGACCCCGTCGTGCCGGGTCAGGACGGCCACGAAGTCGTCGGGCAGGCGCAGACCGAGCTCCCGCTCCACGGCCGCGATCTCCTCCGGATCGACGGGCGGCCGCAACGTGGCGTACGTCACAGGGGCGTGTGCGCTCAGCCATGCCTCGATGCGCCCCCAGGCTTCCGGGACGGGAGGGACGGTGCTCACGGGTCTCTCGCTCATGTCCCGCATCAGACCACGCGGCACTGACAACGGGGGCTGCCGTCAGGGGGCGCACGCCCGCGACTTCCGTGACAACCGCCACTGACAAATGCGCTTCGATGGGCGAGGCTCCGGGAACAGGTCTACAACGGCACCACGTTGGAGACCGTGTAGGTACAGGAGGCACCCATGCGCCGAGTGACCATGCACAAGCCCGTCGGGCAGAGCAGCATCGCCCGCCGGTTGCGGGACGAGGCCGTCGAACGGCAGCGGGAGCGGCCCGAAGTGCGCAAGGACGTGCGCAAGACGTGGTGGCCGGACGAGTAGGGGGTCCGGCCGATGCGCCTCAGAGCAGCTTGCGGTAGTGGATGCGGTCGTAGGGTCCGTCGGTCCGGCGCTCCATGACCTCGTATCCGTACCTCGGATAGATCTCCTGGTTCTCCCGCATCAACGCGTGGGTGTAGAGCCGGACTTCGGGCAGACCGAGGGCGCGCGCGTGCTCGTCGACGAAGCCGAGCAGGCGGCGGCCCACCCCTTGACCGTGGGCGTCGGGGTGGACCGCGATGCTGTCCAGGAACAGATGATCGGCCCGGGCCTCCACCACCACGAGCCCGATGACGTCCGGGTCCCCAATGACGTGCACCAGGCCCGCCGCGACGTTCGCGGCGTGGTCGGCCTCCATCGGCTGCGGGACCAGGCCGATGCGGGCGATGTAGGGGCGGTACGCGGCGTCCGTGACGGCCTTGACTGCGGGGACGTCGGCGGCGACGGCCGGGCGGATCCCCGGATCCGTTGTACGTGCTTCTTCGTTCATGCCTCCTTGTCTACGCCACCGCCCCCGCCCCGCACCATCGGGTTCCCGGCATGGCGGCGCCGTTCCTGATCCCCGGCTGAGCCGGGCCTTAAGGGGGCCATAAAGATCGTCCCGGGCCGCCCGGAAGGGGCGAACGGGCCGTTCTCGCGGGCTAACTTCCTTGGCACACCCCCACGTTCGACAAGCCCGAGGAGCCCCCATGCCCACACGTCGCAGGCTGACCGCGCTCGCCGCCATCGCCACCGGCGCCGCCGCCCTGTCCGCCACCCCCGCGTCCGCGCACGGCACGCTCGGCGATCCGGTCAGCCGGGTCGCGGCCTGCTACGCGGAGGGTGCCGAGAGCCCCACCTCCGCGGCGTGCAAGGCGGCGGTCGCGGCGGGCGGCCCGCAGGCCCTCTACGACTGGAACGGCATCCGGATCGGCGACGCGGGCGGGCAGCACCAGGCGAAGATCCCGGACGGCAAGCTGTGCTCGGCGAACTCCGAGGAGTTCAAGGGCATGGACCTGGCGCGGGACGACTGGCCGGCGACGAAGGTCTCGGCGGGCGCGTACACCTTCAAGTACAAGGTGACCGCCCAGCACAAGGGCACCTTCAACCTCTATGTGACGAAGCAGGGTTACGACGCGTCGAAGCCGCTGGCCTGGTCCGACCTGGATCTGGAGCACCCGGTGGCGACGAAGACGGACCCGGTGGCGGAGGGCGGCTACTACACGTTCTCCGGCACCCTGCCCGAGCGCACGGGCCGCCAGCTGGTCTACGGCATCTGGCAGCGCTCGGACAGCCCGGAGGCGTTCTACTCCTGCTCGGACGTGACGTACGGCGGCAGCGGCGGCTCCGGGTCCACGAGCGCGGCGGCACCGGCGGCCTCGGCACCCTCCGACGAGCAGATCGCCGAGGACGCCGACAAGTCGACGGTCGACCACAGCGGCATGGACATGGGCGACGGCGACGGCGCGACGGCCGCCCCGCACGAGGACCACGGGTCGGCGTCCCCGTCGACGGAGGCGGCAGCGGCGTCGACCGACGGCAACACCCCGTCCACCGACGGCAGTTCGGAGCGGCTGGCGGAGACCGGTGGCGACGCGTCCACCTCGTACATCGCGATCGGCGGTGCGGCCGCCCTGACGATCGGCGCGGCGGGCCTGTTCGCCTCGGTGCGGCGGCGCGCGACGGCGGGCGGCGGCCGGCACGGCCGCTGACCCGGCACTCGACTCCCCCTCCCGTACGCCCCGGCCGGCCGAGCAGCCCGCCGGGGCGTCGGCGTGCCGCCCCGGCTCACCAGATCGGCCTGACCGGCCCGCCGGGCGCGAGGGCCAGCAACTGGGCTGCCAGTGCCCGTACTTGTCCCTCACCGAGCCGCTCCACCCAGGGCAGCACGGCGTCCCCGGCGGCCTCCTCCGCCGCCCGGGTGCAGGCCCGTCCGCGCTCGGTGAGCACCAGGAGGCGGGCCCGCGCGTCATGGGGGTGCGGCTGCCGCTCCACGTACCCCTTGCGCACCATCTCGTCGACGAGCCGGCTCGCGGCCTGCTGGGTCACGCCGAGATGGGCGGCGAGTTCGGTGGCGGTGGCGTCCCCGGCGGACAGCCGCGAGAACGCGAAGCCGTGCACGGGCCGCAGCCCGTCGAACCCTCTGGCCACGACGCCCTCGGAGGCCGTCGTCCACGAACCGCACGGCGCCCGCTTCGTTTCGTACGCCACTCCCCGCACCGGCAGCGCCCAGCTCGCGGCCTGGCGCGGCGAGATCCCGGCCGGCACCCGGGCCCCGGGCCACACGGTGAGCCACGAGGAGGTGCTGTACCCGCTCACGGGGACGCTGCGGCTGCCCCTCGACGGCGAGACCCACACGGTCGCGCCCGGTGACGCGGTGATCGTGAACGCGGGCTCGACGCTCGCGGTGGAGAACCCCACGGACAGCACGGCGACGATGTGGGTGACGACGTCGGTCGGGCTGGAGGCGGAGCTGGCGGACGGTACGCGGATCACGCCGCCCTGGACGCACTGAGCACCCCGGGCCCCGGCCCGCCCGAGACCTTCTCAGTCCTCCGACTCGTCAGTCCTCCAGCACGAGTTCGCCGACCGTCTGCCCGCCGCTGGTCTCCCCGGTCGGCCGGAAGCCGA